>NZ_JBIUYE010000011.1:0-34733 GCF_044744365.1 Kitasatospora sp. NPDC087314 | reverse complement strand
GTTTTTTTTTTTGGGGGGGGGGGGGGGTGGGTGTATCTGTGTTAAACCCCGGCCCCCCCCCCCGCCCCCCCCCCCCGGGGCCCCCCCCCCCGCCCGGGGGCCGTCGCCCGGGGCGTCGCTCCGCAGCAAGGTTGAAGGTTCTCAAGGAACTGGTCCACGACGGCCACGTCACCGCCCCGACCTGTGAGCCGGGCGCCGTGCCGTCGGCGAGCGCGGTGACGAGTGCGGGGGGCGGCGTCCCCGGGCGCCAACTCGGCGCGGAGCTCGCGGATCTGGTCGAGGATCGGGTGGTTCACCGGTGCCTTCGTGGTGCGGTTCGGTCCCGGTGTCATTCCTACCGTCCGGCGGGGTCCAGGCGGTGGCGACAGGCCGGGACACGCCCTGGGCGGCTTCCGGCCCCGCAGGTGCGGAGCCGGAAGCCGGTGGTGCGGTCGGTGGATCACGTTCAGGATCAGGGCCAGGGCCAGGATCGGGTTCGGGATCGGGGCCAGGATCGGGATCAGGATCCGGCGCAGGCCTTGGTCACGTCGCCGGCGGCATCGGTGATCGCACCGATGTCCGGTAGCTTGCCCTTGGAGACGTTGTCCTGGGCATTGGTAACGGCCTTGTTCAGCTTGTCGGTGGCCTTGTCGATCTTGTCTCCGCTGTTGTTGTCGCGGAGCTTCTTGATGTCGTCACCGACCTTCTTCAGCGCGTCGACGGTGTGCTTGCGACGCTCCTGGTCGGTGATCTGGCCGACGTTGATGGCCGATCCGGCAAGGTCCTGGACGTCGCCGGCGATGCTGACGGCCCGGTTCCCGCAGTCGAGCGCCTGGTCGACATCCTTGCACGCGCTGAGCAACGGGGCGGTGGCGAGCAGCGCGAGTGTGGCGGCGGCCAATCGGTACGGTTTTTTTGTCATGTCTGTATCCCTCCCGCCGGCAACAACGCCCGATCGCCCGCCAGTGGTTCCGTCCGGCCGGGTGAATCATGGGTGAACCTTTACTATCGGCCAGGAAGGGAGTTGACGGAGGATCACATTCCGGTGGCGTCGGGTCCGATCTGCCGTACGCAGTACGCCCAGGCCGGGGCGGGCAGCAAGTCCCTGGTCCGGGCGAACAGTTCGTACAGGCCGGGGCCGTACCGGGTGGCCAGCTCGGCGTTGTGCGCGAGGACGTCGAGCTCGTTGGCGGCGGTCAGGGCGAGGAAGGCGCGCAGGTCCTCCTCCGGCGGGGTGTGGTCCGATCCGGTGAACCGGTCGTGGAACAGCGGCCGTTCGTCCCGGCCGAGGCGCGGGTAGACGGCGGCCCGCTCGCAGCTCGCGTACAGGTAGACCAGTGACTCGGCGCGTGGGCCGACGAGTTCGACCAGGGCGTCCCGATCGTCGAGTCCGAGCAGGGCGCCGTCGAACCCGTCCGTCCCGTAGGCGGCGTGGCAGAACCCGGCGGCCTGGACGGCGGATTCGGTGCCCCACCGGGCCAGCAGGGCGGCGACCCGGGCCAGGTGCTCCAGCAACGTGCCACCCGGATGCGGGATCCGGTCGGCCTCGTGTGCGCGCAGGAAGTCTTCGACGTGGCTCCATGCGGGAGCGTCGCGGTGGATGGCTGACGTCACGTCACGAGTTCTACCCGTGACGTGAACGCCGCCGCAAGCGCTACTGCTCGGCCGGTTCGGACAGGTCGCGCACCAGTCGGGCCAGGGTCGGGGTGTCGATCCCGTGCGCGGCGGCGGCCCGCAGGACGGCGCCGCCGATGGCGTCCAGCTCGGTCGGGCGGCCCGCCTCCACGTCGCGCTGCATCGAGGACTTCATCGAACCGGGCAGCCGGTCGAAGGCGGCGAGCAGGGCCTGTGCGTCCGCCGGGGCACCGGCTGCGCCGGAGACGGTCACGATCTCGTCGAGCACGGTGAGCAGTTCGGGCCGGTGCTCGGTGCGGACGGCGCCGATCTCGCTGCGGTACCGGGTGGTCAGCAGCGCGAACGGGGCGAGGAAGGAGAGCTTGCTCCAGAGCATCGCCGTCTCGTCCGCGCGCAGTTCGACGGCGAGCCCGGTGAGCCGCAGCTGATCGGCCAGGTCCGCCACCGGTCCGGCGAGTTCGAGCACGGCGAAGGGGCTCGTGTGCTCGATCCGCCCTGGGGCGGTCCGGGTGGCCTCGACCCGGATCGTGCCGGCCGCGACCTGCCCGGCCGGGTAGCGCTCGCGCAGCGCCGCGACGTGGTCGAGCCCGTTGAGCAGCGGCACCACGACGGCGGCGCCGAGAACCTGCGGCGGCAGCCGGTCGAGGGCGTCGGCCAGCGCGGTCTCTTTCACGGTCACGAACACGGCGTCGACCGGCTCGCGCAGTTCGGTGGCGGCCTCGACCCGGGCGGTGAACTCGCCGAACTGCCCGCTGCGGACGTGCAGCCCGTCCCGGTTGAGGACGGCGGCGGTGTCCTCGCCGGCCAGGCAGATCACCCGGTGCCCGGCACGCGCGAGCAGGCCGGCGATCAGGCCGCCGACGCCGCCCGGTCCGAGGACGGCGATGGTCAGGGGGGTGGTGCTGATCGGGGTGGTGGTCATGTCGACTCCTGGGGGTGGGGTGGGCGCGGGGTGGCGGTTTCGGGGGCGGAGAGGGAGACGAGGCCGAAGGTGAACGGGAGTTCGTGGCGCGGCTTGCGCCCGCCTGCCGGGGGCCGAGGGGCGGGGGTGCCCCGGCTGAGGTGCAGCGTGCCGTACCGGACGTGGCCGTGGGTGGGGTCGGGCACGGGCAGGCCCCCGGCGCGCAGCGCCTCGACCACCTCGTGGGCGGGCCAGCCGAAGACGTCGACGCCGTGGAGACCGACCGGGCAGGCGGCCTCGCCCGCCACCGGGCGGCGGGAGACGAACACGCTCCGAAGGCGTTCGCCCTCGCCCGGGCAGAGGGTGACGCCCACCCCGGGGAGGGCGAAGTGCAGTGCCCAGGTGGAGCCGCAGACGAAGGTGGGGTGCACGCCGCCGGGGATCGCTGGTTCGTGCGGGTTCGGTGTGCCGCTGAGGACTGCTGCGTCAGCCGGGACCGGTGTGCCGTCCGGGAGGGCCTCGCCGTACGGGGCCAGCAGCCGGAGGGCGGACACCTCGGTGAGGCCGAAGCGCAGTTCGGGCAGCGGCGCCGGCAGGCGGACGCCGTGGCCGGGCAGCAGGTCGATGGTCACCCGGTCATGATCCCCTGTCGGCTGGACGGCTCGCGCATACCCGGCAGGTCAGGGGGAGACGCTTCGCGGCGACGGAGGGGGAGCGGGCGGGGAGCTGCTCACCGAGTCGACGACCGGGCCGAAGCCGCGCTCACCGACCGGGAATCCGGCTTCCACGCGCTCTGGCCCCGCCCGGATCGCTCTCGCTGCGCCATTCCTGGTCGCGTACTACATCGCCGGCCACGGGGCATGCAGCTCCTTGCCGTCGCTCAGGTGGTGCTGGGACGGGACTCAGGGCGAGCTGGGGGGTTCGGTTTTCCGAACCTTGAATTGGGGGGCCAGCACAATCGATCGTGCGGCTTCGCATGCCCAGGATGGGGGGCATGAACGGGATGACGACAGCCGCCGTGGCGGCGGCGGACGACGGGGTGGCGGGCGCGGCGCTGGCCGGGGACGGGCTGCACCGGGAGTACGGGCGGGGCGGGGCTGCCGTCCGGGCGTTGCGTGGGGTGTCGGTGGCCTTCGCGCCGGGGACGTTCACGGCGGTGATGGGCCCCTCCGGCTCCGGCAAGACGACGCTGCTGCACTGCCTCGCCGGGATGGACCGTCCCACCCGGGGCACCGTGCGGTGGGGTGGGACGGAGGTGTCCCGGTTGCCCGAGCGGCGGCTCGCGGAGCTGCGCCGCACCCGGGTGGGGTTCGTGTTCCAGGCGTTCAACCTGATGTCCGCGATGACCGTCGCGCAGAACGTCGAACTGCCCGGACGGCTCGCGGGCGCGCGACCGGAGCGGGCGCAGGTGCTGGCGGCGCTCGCCCGGGTCGGACTGTCCGGGCGTGAGCGGCACCGGCCCGGGCAGTTGTCCGGCGGTCAGCAGCAGCGGGTGGCGATCGCCCGGGCGTTGGTCGCGCGGCCGGACGTGCTGTTCGCGGACGAGCCGACCGGCGCGCTCGACCGGGCGACCGGGCACGACATCCTCGATCTGCTGCGCGCGGGCGTCGACCTGGATGGGCGGACGTGCGTGATGGTCACCCACGACCCGGTGGCCGCCGGCTACGCGGACCGCGTGCTGCTGCTGGCCGACGGGCTGCTGGTGGACGAACTCGTCCGACCGACCGCCGCGCAGGTCGGCGAGCGGCTGAGCCGGCTGGGCGGGGGTGCGCGATGAGCCCCGTCCTCTCCCTGGCCGCCGGGCAGATCCGGCGCCGACCGGCCGCCTTCGCCGGGCTGGCGGTGGCACTCTTCCTGGCGGTGGCGACCGTGACGCTGTTCGGCTCGCTGGTCGCCGCCCAGGTCACGGCCCCCGCCGCGGTGGCCCGCGGGGCGGTGGCCGGGCCGGGCCTGTTGCTGATCGCGGGGGCGTTCGGTGAGATCGCCGTCCTGGTCGCGCTGTTCGTCGTGGTCAACGCGCTGGGGTTCACGCTGCGCCAGCAGCACCGCGACCTCGCCCTGTTGCGGACGGTCGCGGCGACGCCCCGTCAGGTGCGGCGGCTGGTGCGCGCCCAGGTCGCGGTGACCGTCCTGCTGGCAGCCGTGCCCGGCTGGGCGGCCGGCGCCCTCGCCGCGGGAGGCTTCCTCACCGCGCTCCAACGGCGCGGGTTGGCCGCACCCGGGCTGCGGATCCCCGGAACACCGGTGCCGATGCTGGTCGCGCTGGTGGTGGCGCTGCTGGTCGGCCTGGTCGCCACCGCTCTCGCCGCGCGGCGGATCACCCGGCTCAGCCCGGCGGCCGCGCTGACCGCCGACACCTCCGGCCGGCGGCGGACGGGCGTGCTGCGGCTGCTGGCCGGGGTGGCCGTGCTGGCGGGCGGGGCGCTGCTGCTGCGGCTCGCCGCCACCCGGACGGCCGATGAACTGGACAAGGCGGGGCAGGCGACGATGCTCGGCTCGCTGGTCCTGCTGATCGCCCTGGCCCTGCTCGGGCCGTTCGCCGCGCGGGTCGTGGCCGCCGTGCTCGGTGCGCCGGTGCGGGCGCTGGCCCCCGGCGTGGGCTGGCTCGCCGACGCCAACCTGCGCGGCTACGCGGCCCGGCTCTCCTCGGCCGTGGTGCCGATCGCGCTGCTGGTCGGAATGTCGGGCACCATGTTGATCATGACGAGCACCGCCGAGCACGTGGTCCGCGCGACCGGCGCCGCGACCAGCGTCACGAAGGCGACGGACGTCTGGCTGCGCGAGGCGGAGCTGGGGATGCTGGTCTGCTTCGCCGCAGTCTCCACCGTCAACACCCTGGTCGCCCTGACGGCCGACCGGCGCCGCGAGTTCGCGCTGCTGCGGCTGGTCGGCGCTACCGGGCGGCAACTGCTACGGATGCTGTCGGTCGAGGCGGCCCTCACCACGGCGGTCGGCGTGCTGCTGGGCGCGGCGGTCGCGGCGGTGGCCTCGGGGGCGTTCGCCCGTGCGGTGACCGGGTCGGTGGTGCCGGTGGTGCCGGGTGGGGCGTGCGCCTGGGTGCTGGCGGGTGCGGCGGCGTTGACGATACCGGGGATCCTGGGCACCGGGCTACGGGCGATCCGCGGGCCCGCGGTCGAGGCGGTGGGCGGTGGGCGGGGATGACAGGTGAGGACAGGGAGGGGGCGGGGATCATCACAGGCCTTCGCGGGTCCCGGGTGACGACGTCCGCGAGGTGGTCGTGTGGTCGCGCGGTCGGGACAGCGGGTGAGGATGAGCGGACGCAGTGAGGTGGACGATGGCTGAGTGGCGGCGGTACCGGTCCGTGCGCGGTGGCGAGTTGGCCTTCGCGCTGCTCGGGCTGCCGCTCGGCGTGCTCGGCGGCGTCTACGCCGTGGCCGTCCTCTACGCGGGGGCGCTGCTGTCGCTCACCGTGCTCGGGCTGCCGTTCGTGGTGGCCGCCCTGGCCGGGGCGCGCGGGCTGGGCGGGTTGCACCGGCGGCTGGTCCGGCGGCTGCTCGGCGAGCTGGTGCCGGCCCCTGGGGTACTGCCCCGGCCGTCCGGGGTGATCGCCCGGGGCCGGGCGGTGCTCACCGATCCGGTGGCCTGGCGGGCGCTGCTCTACCTGCTCCTGCGGCTGCCGCTCGGGGTGCTCGGCTTCCTGGCGGCGGTCGGACTGCCGCTCAGCTGCGCCTGGTTGGCGGGTTTCGCCCTGTGGGTGCGGCTGTTGGAACCCGGCCCGAGGCCGGTGGGCTGGCTGGACGTGTTCTCGGTGCCGGCCGGGCTCGCGGTACTGGCCGCCGTGCCGGCGGCCCTGCGGGTGGTGAGCGCGACCAACCGGGGCCTCGCCCGGCTGCTGCTCGGCCCCGTGCGTTCGCAGCAGCGGGTGCGTGAGCTGGAGAGTGCCCGGGCCACCCTGCTCGTCGAGAACACCGACCGGTTGCGCCGCCTCGAACGCGATCTGCACGACGGCACCCAGGCGCAACTGGTCGCACTCGCCATCACCCTCTCGCTGGCCGACGACGCCCTCGGTGAGCCTCCGCCAGTGCCGCTCGGGCCGGGCGGCGCCGCGGACGTAGGGCGGCTTCGCACCCTGGTGGAGCGGGCCCGCCGGCAGACCGACGACACCATCGCGGGTGTGCGGCGGCTCGCCCGGGGCATCCACCCGGTGGCGTTGGACGGCGGCCTCGCCCAGGCGCTGCCCGGGCTCACCGCCACCTCGCCGGTACCGGTCACGGTGCGGTTGGACCTGCGGGAGCGGGCGGACGAGGCGATCGAGCAGGCCGTCTACTTCTGCGCCGCCGAGTTGCTGACCAACGTCGCCAAGCACAGCGGCGCTTCGTCGGCGGAGCTGACGGCGAGCGCGGCCGACGGACGGGTACGGCTGACGGTGCGCGACGACGGCCGCGGCGGCGCAGCGGTGGGCGCGGGTTCCGGCACCCGCGTCGGCACCGGCCCCGGCACCGGCCCCGGCACTGGCAGTGGCACCGGCCCCGGCACTGGCACCGGCCTGGCAGGCCTGGCTGATCGGCTCGCGGCGGTGGACGGGGTGCTGCGGGTGGACAGCCCGGTAGGAGGGCCGACGACGGTCACCGTCGAACTTCCGAGTCGCCTGTGACGGGCGGCCACGGAATGGTGGCGCCCGGCACGACCGACCGCAACCGGTCGCTGCTGCCGGCACCGCCGGCATCGTCGTCAGTGGTGTCAGTTCTGTCAGTGCCGTCGCCGCCACCGCCGCCGGTAAGGGCGGTTCAGGCGCCGTTCTCGGCGAGGTAGGCGAGGACGGCCTTGACCCGTCGGTTGTCGGCGTCGGTGGCCGGCAGGTCGAACTTGGTGAAGACGGCGGCCACGTGCTTCTCCACCGCCCGCTCCGAGACCGCGAGAAGCCCGGCGATCGAGCGGTTGGAATGGCCCTGCGCCATCAGCTCCAGCACCGTCCGCTCGCGCGGCGTGAGCGCGTCCACCCGGCTGCGCCGGCCGCCGTGCAGCAGGCCGTTGACGATCTCCGGGTCGAGCGCCGTGCCGCCGTCGGCTACCCGGTGCAGGGCGTCCACGAACTCCGAGGTGCGGGCGACGCGCTCCTTGAGCAGGTAGCCGATCCCGGCGGCGCCGCCGGCGAGCAGCCGGGCCGCCCAGGCGGTTTCGACGTGCTGGGAGAAGACCAGGATGCCGACCTCGGGTTCGGCGGCGCGGATCTCGACGGCGGCGCGGATGCCCTCGTCGGTGTGGCTGGGCGGCATCCGGATGTCGACGATCGCCACGTCGGGCCGGTGCTCGGCGACGGCGGCGACCAGTTCGGGTGCCGTCCCGGCGGTGGCGACCACCGTGCAACCGCGTGCCGCGAGGAGTTCGACCATGCCGTCCCGGAGGATCACCGAGTCCTCGGCGAGGACGACACGGAGTTGCTTGTCGATCATGTCGCCATTATCGGGGGCCGCTGGGACTCCGCTGGAGGTTCCGGAATGTACAGCCAGACTGGACAGTCCAGACTGATGAAATTGCCGTGGAACTGTGACCGAGAAGCCCGCAGTCCCCGCCGCCCAGCCCACCGCAGTCCCCGCCGTGACCCCCGCGCCCGCCGACTCCGCAGCCCGGGCCGCCCGCGAACTGCGGGCCGTCTTCAGCCGTTTGCGCCGCACCCTCAGGGAGGCGCGCGACATCGGCGACCTCACCCCGTCCCAGACCGCCGTACTCAGCCGTCTGGTCACCGACGGGCCGTCCTCCGCCAGCGTGCTGGCCGCCGTCGAGCGGGTCCGCCCGCAGTCGATGGCCGCGACCCTCGCCGCCCTCGAACAGCACGGGCTGGTCGGGCGCAGCCCTGACCCCGAGGACGGCCGCCGGCAGCTGGTGGCCCTCAGTGAGACCGGGCTCGCGCGGATCGCGGACAGTCGGCAGGCGCGCGAGGAGTGGCTGGCCCGGGCCCTGCAGGAGCACTTCACCGAGGCCGAGCGCGCCACCGTCCTGGCGGCGCTGGCCCTGATCGACCGGCTGAACCGGCGATGACCGGCCCGAACGCCCCGAACGCCCCGAACGCCCCGAACGCCCCGACCGGCCCGACCGACCCGCTCGACCGGATCCGCTCGCGGCGCCGTCAGGGGCCCCCGGCGGGGGAGTTCGACCGTCGGCTGCTCGCCCCGATGGTGCTCGGCTCGGTCCTCAACCCGGTCAACTCGTCGATGATCGCGGTGGCGCTGGTGCCGGTCGGCGCCGCCTTCGGGGCTCCGCCCGCCGAGACCGCCTGGCTGGTCTCCGCGCTCTACCTGGCCACCGCCGTCGGCCAGCCGGTGATCGGGCGGCTGGTGGACGGCTACGGTCCGCGCCGGCTCTACCTCATCGGGACGGCGGTGGTGGGCCTCGCCGGGCTGCTCGGCGCGCTGGCCCCGTCGCTCGGGCTGCTGGTCGCCGCCCGGGTGCTGTTGGGGCTGGGCACCTCGGCCGCCTATCCCGCCGCGATGCACCTGACGCGCAGCGAGGCCGAGCGGACCGGTCGGGAGAGCCCCACCGGAGTACTGACCGTCCTCGCTGTCGCCAGCCAGACCGTCGCCGTGATCGGCCCCACCCTCGGCGGCGTCCTGATCGGCGCGGGCGGCTGGCGGGCCGTCTTCGCCGTCAACGTCCCGCTCTCGCTGGCCTGCCTGGTCCTGGGAGCGATCCGCCTGCCGGCCGCCGTCCGCCGGGGCCGGCCGGATGAGCGGGATCTACGAGATCTACCGGACCAGCCGAATCTGACGGGCCGACCGGGGACATCGAGCCGACCGGGGACATCGAGCCGACCGGGGATGTCGGGCCGACCGTGGACATCGGACAAGCCGGACCGGCTCGATTACGGCGGGATCTCCCTGTTCGCGGCCATGCTGCTGGCGCTGATGCTGTTCCTGATGAAGCCCCGGCCGGCCGAGTGGTATCTGCCCGTCCTCGCCGTCGCGGCGGCCGTCGCCTTCGCCGTGCGGGAGTCGCGGGCCCGCAACCCGTTCATCGACCTGCGGGCGCTCGCCGGGAACCGCCCGCTGATCGCCACCTATCTGCGCCAACTCCTCGGCTACACCGTCACCTACGCCTTGCTCTACGGCTTCACCCAGTGGCTGGAGGAGGGGCGGGGCCTGACCGCCGCCACCGCCGGACTGGTCATGCTGCCGCTCTCGCTGACCGCGCTGACCGTCTCCGCCGTCACCGGCCGGCGTCCGGCCGTCCGGGGCAAGCTGCTGGCCGGTGCCGCCGTGCAACTCATCGCCTGTGCCGTCTTGTTGGCGCTGGGATCGAGTAGCGGAGCCGGGCTGCTGATCGCCGTCGGCGTGCTGGCGGGCGTCCCGCAGGGGCTGATCGGACTCGCCAACCAGACCGCGCTCTACCACCAGGCCGATCCGGCCGCGATCGCCGCGGCGGCCGGGTTGCTGCGCACCTTCATGTACCTCGGCGCGATGGCGGCCTCGGCCGCGAACGCCGCCTTCTTCACCCATGGCGCGACCACCGGCGGGCTGCACCACCTCGCCTTGTTCATGCTCGGCGGTGCCGCCCTGCTTCTCCTCCTCACCGCTGCCGACCGCTCGCTGGGCCGGGTGCCGGACCCTGCACCGGAAAGGCCGTGATCAGCCGTCAGCCGTCAGCCGTCAGCCGTCAGCCGTCAGCCGTCAGTCGCCGGTCGCCGGTGTCCTGCTGTCCTGCTGTCCGCGCCAGGCGTGGACGCCGGGGGCCACCTCGACCACCTCGGACGGATAGGCGTCCCGGACGCGCTTGAGCAGGGCGCGCTGCTCGTCCGGCCAGCCGGGCGCGGGGGACAGGACGACCCGGAGGGTGACACCGGACTCCTCGGCGTCGGAGACGGTCACCCAGACCCCGCCGGGCCGCCCGGGCTCGATCCGCAGCTCCGGGCCGTGCTCCTCGTCCAGCCAGCGCACCGCCTCGTGTCGGTCCAGCCGGTCCAAGGCCACTTCCCACCGCTCTAGTTGACGCTCCGTCACCAGAGCGACGAAGTGTCCGCGGACCCCGTCGGCGGTGACGGTGATCTCGCAGTCCAGCCAGTCGTGGCCGAGCAGGGAGCCCGGCGCGTGTCGGCCCAGTACCCGCACCCGTACGCTCCGGCCGCCGGTGCGCCCCTCGTGGCCGGGGGCGTCGTCGGTGCCGGGACGGTCCGTCAGTCTGATCAACTCGTTCTGGTGCGAAGCTACTTCACGCACTGTGTACTCCCCGTTACAGCGAATCCAAGGGCTGACATCCTCGCGCAGGTGTTCGTCCGGTGCCAGTCCGTGGGAAGTG
Organism: Kitasatospora sp. NPDC087314; assembly: GCF_044744365.1. Lineage (NCBI taxonomy): Bacteria > Bacillati > Actinomycetota > Actinomycetes > Kitasatosporales > Streptomycetaceae > Kitasatospora > Kitasatospora sp. NPDC087314. The sequence continues at coordinate 23,968 of NZ_JBIUYE010000011.1, read as the reverse complement.
TTCGTCCGCGACGTGCCGACGGCCCGTCCGACCGGGGCGGTCGGACGGGCCGTCGGGGAGGTCGGTGCTTCGGCGGGCAGGGCCGGCCGGTGCTGGTCAGCGCTGGTCGGCGTGGCCGGTCAGGACGGTGGTGAAGATCGGCTCGCCGTTCTGGTGCCCGGTGACGGTGGTGATGAGGGCGTCCGGGTTCTCGCCGGGGGTGTGGCGTGCGGTGATCGTGGTGGGGACGTGGTGCTCGGCATACCGGTGGTAGGTGGTCGCGGCGCAGGCCGGGCTGACGGTGACCGGTGAGGTGAGCGCGTTGGTGGCCTGGCGGGCGGCCTCCAGCAGGACCATGCCGGGGATGTGGTCGTTGGCGTGGTCGAAGAGGATCGGGTGCCAGAGGTCGGGTGTGAGGTGCCAGGTCCCGGGCGCATCGGCCGGAGTGAGGACGACGTCGCAGGGGCGGATCCGGCCGACGCGGGCCGGGGGCAGCGGCTCGCTGGAAACGGCGGGCGCCGGCGTCGGGTCGGCCTCGCGGCGCGCACCGCGCAGCCGCCGGTAGGTCGAGTCCGGCACGGTGGTGAACCGGGCGTGGCCGGTGGCCGCGAGGTGAGGGCCGCGTCGTACGACGGTGTTGAGGGTGAAGTCGATCGTGGTGCCGGTGCGGCGTGGCTGTGGGACGAGTCTGGCCTCGATGGAGAGGTCGGTGGGCGTCGCGCCGATGAGCAGGTGGCGGGGGTGAGTGGTGTAGTCGAGGTTCCACATCATGAACTTGTGGTCGAGCGGGACGCCGAACCGGGTGTGGGCGAGGTAGAGCCCGGCTTGGCGGATCGTTTCGGCAGCCTGGATCGGGTCGTGCCGGGTGCCGTCCGGGGTGCTGAAGAAGGTGTGGGCCCGCGGCCACTGCGCGCTGACGGAGAAGGTGGTCTCGTTCAGCTGCTCGCTGCCGGTGAGGAAGACCTCGGCGTGGCAGGCCCGGTGGACGTACTCCTTGGCAACGGTGCTGGTCAGGCGCGGTGTCGGGCCGGTCGGTAGGTCCGGTCCGGCGGCGAGGCCGGGGGTGTCGCCGTGGCTCGCGCCGGTGGCGCGGGAGATGGCGGGGGCACGGTAGGCAAGCAGAGTCATGGGAGCGCTCCGGGAGGCCGTGACGGGCGGGGTGGGCTGCTCAGGGCTCGTAAGATACGTACCTTCCGGTTTGCTTTTCAAGGAGCCTGAGTGAAGGTTCGTTGGCGGCCGAGTGTGTTCGCATGGTCGCTCCGGGTGTCGAACGGTGGGTGGTCGGGCGGTCCGGATGTGGGTGGATGCGCTCTGGCCTGCGATGACTCCCTCGCAGATGGGGTGACAGGTGCATTATCACGGCATGGCGATTCCATGGGGATGCGGCGGGAAGTGGTGAGCCGGATTCCGCCTCCGCCCGTTGCGGTAGGGGTGTAGGTCGCCTTCCCGACCCCTACCGTCCACGTGGTTTTCCTGGACTCGAAGGCGGGTGCATGCGACCTGGGGAGGAGGGATCGCCGGTTGACCGCCGGGTAAGATACAGGGTGTTTGGTTTTGTTTGCCGAGAGTTTCGGGCGGGGTGGTTGCGGTGGTGCGACAGGAGCGGGCGATCCGAACGCGTCGGCTGATCCTGGAGGCGGCGGCGTCGGTCTTCGACGAGTACGGGTACGAGGGGGCGACGATCGGCGAGGTGGTCGCCCGTGCGGGCGTGACCCGGGGAGCGGTGTACTTCCACTTCGCGTCGAAGCGGGAGCTCGCGCAGGGCGTCGTGGAGGAGCAGTTCGGCCAGGACGAACTCCCCGAACGGCAGTGCAAGCTCCAGGAGTTCGTCGACCTGGGGATGGTCGTCGCCCATCTCATGCCGCGTGACCCGCTGCTGAGTGCGGGCGCGCGGCTCTCGCTCGGCCGGGACGTGTTCGGCGACCTCGGCGGCGGCGCCGCGCCCGGGTGGATCCGCCGGGCGGAGGCCGTGTTGGCGGCGGCCGGCGAGCGGGGCGAGCTGCTGCCGCACGTGGTGCCGGCTGAGACGGCGTGGCTGGTGACGGCCGCCTGGACGGGCGTGCAGATCCAGTCCCAGAAGATGTCCGGCCGGGCGGACCTGGAGCGCCGGGTGGCCGTGCTATACCAGCATCTGATGCCGAGCATCGCGGTACCCGGGGTGCTGGCCACGCTCGACCTGGGCCCGGACCGCGGTGGGCGGGTGGTGGCCGAGTTGGCGGCGGCCGGCACCGACGGCGGCTGAGTCGTTCGCGGCGGCAGCGGCAGCGGCAGCGGCAGCGGCAGCGGCAGCGGCAGCGGCGACGGCGGCGACAGCGACGGCGGCGACAGCGACGGCGGGGCGCGGGCGGTGGGGCGCGGGCGCGGACGGCCGGCGTTCGCGATGACGTGCACGTCGGTTGGTCGCCGCGCTCCGACGGTCAATCCTCCGTTCAAAAACAAACAGTGCGTTCGGTTTTGTATTGACAAACCGTCCGTCCTGTTTTTGGATGTGCACCGGGTGCTAGGCCGTGTGGCAGCTGTAGCACCGGCCGGCCGGTGGCCGTCGGGGTCGCCGATCCGTCTGGATTGGGGTGGACGTCATGGAGATCCGGGTGTTGGGGGCCTTGGGGGTCCAGGTGTGCGGGGCGTCGGTGGTGCCGTCGGCGCCGAAGCCACGGCAGGTGCTCGCGCTGCTGGCCCTGCGGGCCGACCAGGTCGTCCCGGCGGGCGTCCTCGCCGATGAGCTGTGGTCCGGCCATCCGCCGCGCAGCGCGCGTACCACCGTGCAGACGTACGTGCTCCAGCTGCGCGACATGATCGACCGGGCGCTCGGCCGCCGCGAGGACGTCGGGGAAGCCTGCGGCGCCAAGGACGTGTTGGTGACCTCGGCCGGTGGCTACCTGCTCAACAGCGGCGGCGGACTGGTCGACCTCCAGGAGTTCGACCGCCTCGCCGGCCTGGGCTACCGGGCCATGGACGGCGGCGACTTTCCGGTCGCCGCCCGCCAGTTGGGCGAGGCGCTCGGCCTGTGGCGCGGACCGGCCTTCGCCGACGTCCCGCTCGGCGGCCAACTCGCCGTCGAGGCCAAGCGGTTGGAGGAGACCCGGCTCTGCGCCCTGGACCAGCGGATCGAGGCGGATCTACGGCTCGGCCGCCACCGTGTGCTGCTCGCCGAGCTCACCGTCCTGGTCGACCGCTACCGCACCCACGAGAGCCTGCACGGCCAGTACATGATCGCCCTGCACCGCTCCGGCCGACGGGGCGAGGCCCTGGAGGCCTACCAGCGCCTGCGCAACACCCTGGTGCGGGAGCTGGGCATGGAACCCTCGGCCGGGCTGCGGCGGCTGCAGCGCTCCATCCTGCTCGCCAACCCCGACCGCCCCGAGTCCGACCGCGCCGCCGGTTCCGCCGACCCGACCCCGCCCCGGACCACCCGGCTCACCCGGGTCGGCTGAGCGCACCGGGGTCGGGGCGGCGGCACGGTTCAACTCACCGTCATAGCAGGTGTGTTGGAGGTTGAACGGGATGGCCGAGCAGGCTCAGGTAGTGCCCGAGCCGGGCGGACGCGTCGAGCATGGCCAGGCCCTGCGCGGTGAGCCTGCGCTGCCAGCCGGCCAGGGCGCCGGCCAGGGAGTCGGTGCCGCCGGCCGTCCGGACCTGTCGGACCACCGTGGCGATGTGTTCCAGCGGGTAGCCGCCACGTCGTAGCAGGTGGGCGAGTTCGGCGTCGCGGATGTCGTCGGCGCCGAAGACGCGGTGCCCGGTGGCCGGGTCCCGGGCGGGGGTGAGGATGCCGGCGGCCTCCCAGTTGCGCAGGGTCGCCGGGGTGACCAGGAGCCGGTGGGCGAGTTCGCCGATGCTCCGGACGCCCGGGTCCGCCGACGGCCCCCGCGCCGGGTCGGCCTCGGCCGGGCCGGGTTGGGCCACGTCGGATCGCGTCGTCAGGTGGTCCACGGCCGTGCGCACCGCGTCGAGGGTCTCCCGGTCGCGGAGCAGCCGGCCGTGGCCGCGATCGATGACCGTCAGGGCGTCGTCCAGCCCGCCCCGGTGGAGCGCGGTCATGATCCGGCCGCCGGTCGCGTGGCCGTACGCCGCGACGAGGGAGAGGTAGGCGTCGAGGGCGGCCGCGTGCACCTCGGTGTAGATCCGGTAGCCGCTGGCCGTGCGCTCGGCGGGCGGGAGGAACCCGTCCCGCTCGTAGTTGCGGACGGCCTGGGTCGAGATGCCGTGCCCGCGGGCGAGGTCGGACGGTCGCATGTGACTATCACCGGTTTGAGGCTTTGGCGGGTGGTTGAGCGGCTGGATCCGGAAAAGTCTCAACCGTTCTCTCAAGGATACGCTTGAGGGTCATGAGCCAGGACATTCGAGACCTCGTCCCCGCGTCGTGTGCCCTGCTGGCACTCGGCGAACCCACCCACCGGGAACCGGCGTTCGCGCTGATCCGCAATGAACTGTTCGCCCACCTCGTCGACCGGGGCTTCCGGTCGATCGCCGTCGAGACCGACCGGGTGGCGGCGCTCACCGTGAACGACTTCGTCCGGGAGGGGGTGGGGACCCTCGACACGGCGATGAGCGAGGGCTTCTCCCACGGCTTCGGAGAGCTGGACGCCAACCGGCGCCTGGTCGCCTGGATGCGCGAGTACAACCGGAACCGGCCGTCGCAGGAGCGCCTGGCCTTCCACGGCTTCGACACTCAGACGGAGAACACCAGCGCACCCAGCCCCCGGAGCTACCTCGAACACGCCCGCGACTACCTCGGAGTGGACCTCGACCTCGCCGGCCTCGCGGGCGAGGACCAGCGCTGGAGCCGCCCCGAGGCGGTCCTCGACCCGGAGACGTCGCCCGGCGCCACCGCCGAGGCCGAGCAGCTGCGGGTGATCGCCGACGACCTGCTCACCCTGTTGTACGCGCGGGCCCCGGAACTGGTCGCGGCGACCTCGCGCGCCGAGTGGCTCCGGGCCAGGACCCATCTCACCGCCGGCCGCGGCCTGCTGCGCTACCACCGGCAGTCGGCGCGGCGGCTGGAGCCGGGCGCCGCCCGGCTGTCCGGCCTGCTCGGCACCCGGGACGTGTTGATGGCCCAGAACCTGCTCGACATCCGGCGCGACGAGGCCCGCCGGGGCGCAACCGTGGTCTTCTCCCACAACGTCCACCTGCAACGGAACCCGAGCGCCATACGAGTGGCGGACATGGACCTGACCTGGAACGGCGCCGGCGCCATCCTGCACTCCCTGGCCGAGCCGTACACCTTCGTCGCCGGCAGCCTGGGCCGCAGCGAGGCGATCGGGCTCAAGGCGCCCGAGCCGGACACCTACGAGGGCGCCCTCCAGCGCCGGGCCGCCACCTGGGGCCTGGTCGAGCCCGGCGCGGTCGCCGGTGGCCGGACGCGCACCGACACCACGCCGGAGCAGGGCTACTTCCCGCTCGACCGGGCGGTCCTCGACGGGGCCGACGCGATCCTGCACATCGGCGACGGCGCCGCGGCCGCCACGTCCTGACCGGAAGCCGCCACGCCCTGACCGGGGGCCGGGGCGGGCCCCGGTCAGGCCGCCGGTCCGGCCGCGTCAGGCGCCGGCCCGCGGGCCCGGGTAGGTCGTGCGCAGGTGGCCCAGCAGCGCGGCGGTGGGCGGCGCCGTGGGGCGACCGGCCGGCCAGGCCAGCGCGATGCGCACCAGCGGCACGGGGTCGATGAGCGGCCGGGTCCGCAGCCCGGGAACGGGTGCCGGATCCGGCAGCACGGCCACGCCCAGCCCGTGCGCGGCCAGATCGGCCAGCTGCGGTGGTGCGGCCGCCTCGACCGCGACCGTGGAGCGTGCCCCGGCTTCGGCCAGGGCGCGCTCCAGCGCCGTCCGCAGGCCGGTGCCGCGCGGGGTGCTCACCAGGGCGTGCCCGGCCAGCGCGGCGACCGGCAGCGCGCCGTCCGGGCCGTCCGGGCCGTCGGCCAGCGGGTGGTGCTCGGCGAAGGCGGCGAACAGCGGCGCCTCCAACACGGTGTGGACGGCGAGCCCGGCCAGCGTCTGCCAGCCGTCGTCGCCGTCGCGGCCGCTCGCGGCGGTGGGCAGGCCGAGCACGGCGAGGTCCAACCGCCCCTCGCGCAGGTCGCCGAGCATCCGCCCGGTGGTGCTCTCGGCCAGCGAGAGGCTGATGCCCGGGTGGGCGCTGCGGAACGCGGCGAGCGTGGTGGCGAGCCCGGGGAGGTCGTCCACCCCGGTCGGCGGGGCCAGTGCCGCCCCGGCGACCAGCCCGAGCCGGACGTGCCCGCGCCGCAGCCCGTCGAAGTCCTGCGCCGTCTGCCGCGCCGCCGCTGCGGAGGCGAGCGCCGCCTGCGCGTGCGGGAGGACCGCCTCGCCGACCCGGGTGAGCCGGACGCCGCGCCCGGAGCGGTCCAGCAGCCGGTGGCCCAACTCCTTCTCCAACTGCCGGATCTGTGCGCTGACACCGGGCTGGGTGAGGTGCAGCAGCTCGGCGGCCCGGGTGAAGCTGCCGTGCTGGGCCACAGTGACGAGGTACTGGAGCTGCCGGAGTTCCATAACTCCTGATCATAGGTGGCAGAACTTCCTGGTCTTGGACGGGCGGACGGCCCCGGCCGCAGGCTGGAGGCATGGAAACCGCGCAGCATGACCAGGCCGTCGACTGGATCCGGGAGCAGATCGCGGCCGAACGCCGGGAACTCGCCGAGGTGTTCACCGCGCTCACCCCGGACCAGTGGAACGCGCCGTCGCTGTGCGTCGGCTGGCGGGTCCGGGAGGTCGCCGCCCACATGAGCACCGGCTTCCGGTACTCCACCGCCCGCACCCTCGCGGACCTCCTGCGGGCCGGCGGCTCCCTCCACCGGATGACCGACCGGGTGGCCCGCCGCGACGCCGCCGCCTTGACCGACGGCCAACTCGCGGCCGCCCTCGCCGACCACGCCGAACACCCCTGGCGCCCGCCGGTCGGCGGCCGGATCGCCGCGCTCGGCCACGATGTCGTCCACGGCCTCGACATCACCGTCGCGCTCGGCCTGCCGTCGCGCCTGCCGCAGCCCCGGGTCACCGCCCTGCTCGCCACGGTCTCCCGCCGGAGCCTGCGCTTCTTCGGCGCCCGGCTCGACGGTGTCCGGCTGCGGGCCACCGACACCGGCTGGTCCCACGGCGGGGGCCCGGCGCTGGTCGAGGGCCGCGCCGAACACCTCCTGCTGCTCACCTACGGCCGCCACCTGCCGTCCGGCCTGCTGACCGGCCCGGGCGCGGGGCGGTTCACCCTGGACGCGTAGCGGCCGGGCGGTCCGCCCGGGGCGGTGTCCGGAGTCCGTACGGCGGACTCCGTCGGGCGCGCGCGGGGCCGGGCGGGGGTGACTAGGATCGGAATAACTCCTTCCGGATTGGTGGCGAGACGGGAGGCAGAGACGGGAAGCAAGGTCTCCGATGGCCCCGAGGTCCGCGCAGTGGCCGCTGTACGTGCGGCTCGTGCCCTGGTTGCTGATCGTCGGCGGACTCGTGTGGAACTCGTTCGAGCCGGACAACTACTGGGGTGATCCGCTGCTCGCGGCGGCCGCCGTGCTGTCCGGCGCGCTGCTGACGCTGCGGTACACCCTCATGGTGGGCGCGGCCAGTGTGGCCGGCATCCTGGTGCTGGCCGTGCGGGAGGGCAGCATCGGCACCCAGGACGGCTACCTGGAGCTGGTGAACACGGCCTTCGCCGCACTGCTCGGGGTCTGGGTCAACCGGGTCGTCGACCGCCACGGGCGGCGGCTGGCGCAGGTGCGGTCGGTGGCCGAGGCCGCCCAGCGGGCGGTGCTGCCCCAGCCGCCGGCACGGGTGGGGCGGCTGTCGATCGCGGCCTGCTACCGGGCGGCGCAGACCGAGGCCCTGATCGGCGGCGACGCGTACGCCCTGCAGGCGACCCCGTACGGCGTGCGGGTGCTGATCGCGGACGTGCGGGGCAAGGGGTTGCAGGCGGTGGGCGTGGTGTCGGTGCTGCTCGGCGCCTTCCGGGAGGACGCGCACCGCGCGCCGGACCTCGTGGCGCTGGCCGACGAGCTGGAACGGGCGGTCGTCCGGGAGCGCGCGCAGATGACCGGGGAGGCCCTGTTGGAGGGGTTCATCACGGCACTGCTGGTCGAGTTCCCGCCGGGCGAGGACGTCGTGCGCACGCTCGACTGCGGGCACCCGGGGCCGTACCTGCTGGGCGGCCCGGACGCGGTCCGGCGGCTGGACGCCGTCGATCCGGGGCTGCCGCTCGGGCTGGGTGCGCTGGGCGGGGCGCGGTCGGAGCCGGAGAGCCGGCCGTTCCCACCGGGGTGCACGCTACTGCTGGTGACCGACGGGGTGACCGAGGCCCGGGATGCGGCGGGGGAGTTCTACGATCCGCTGCTCGGTCTCGGCCCGCTCGGCCCGTTCGACGGTCCGGAGGCGGTGGTCGACGCGCTGGTGGCGGACGTGGAGCGGTGGGCGGGCGGGCCACGGGACGACGACATGGCGGTGCTGGCGGTGACCTGCCGGGAGGCGGCCTGAGCGGGGGCGCCCGGAGCCGGTGCGTCTTGGTCGAGCCGTCCGGAGCGGTGGCGTGGGGAGATGCGGCGTGCCGAACTGCGGCTCGCCCCGCGCCGTGGTGCCCGGGTTCTGACGTCGGCGCTGCGGAGGGCATTGTTCGACGGGCGTCGTCGATGTGCCTGATATCACGATCAGGTGACGGCTGGTCAATGTGTTGCATGATCAAGCCAAGTTGAGCTATGGCGTCCGGTGGCCGGAATGCGAATGTCCGAATAGCGGACGGCGAATTGGACGTGCGGCGCCCGCGGCGGCCCGCGCGGCCGTGCTGCCGGTGCGGTGCTGGTGAGCGGGCTGTCCGGGCGTCCGGGCAGGTCCGCGGGCGGTCGTCAGGGAATCGTCAGGACTGCTCGGGGCAGTGGCGTGATCCGGCCGACCCGTGGTTCGTCCGGAAACGGACGTGACGGTTGCCCGGTAGCGGAGGGGTGACCGAGAGTCGCACTGATGAACGAGACGCCTAGTCCCAGCCGAAACCGCCTGCTCGGCCACCGCGACTTCCGACTCCTGCTCTCGGGGGCCGCGACGGCCCAGACGGGCAGTCAGGTCACCCTGGTCGCCCTGCCGTTGGTGGCGGTGGTGGTGCTCGACGCCACGCCCTTCGAGGTCGGCCTGCTGACCGCCGCCGAGACCGCCGCGTTCCTGCTGGTCGGCCTGCCGGCCGGCGCGTGGCTGGACCGGATGCGCAAGCTCCCGGTCCTGATCCGCGCCGACGTGGTGCGCTGCCTCGCCGTCGGCTCGATCCCGCCGGCCGCCGCGTTCGGCGTGCTGACCATGGCCCAGCTCTACCTGGTGGCGCTGGTCACCGGGGTGGCGACGGTCTTCTTCGACGTGGCCCACCAGTCCTTCCTGCCGTCCGTCCTCCCGCGCGAGCAACTGGTCGGCGGCAACGGGGCGATCGAGACGGTCCGCTCCTCGGCGCAGATCGTCGGGCCGGGGCTCGGCGGCGGCCTGGTCCAGCTGCTCGGTGCGCCGCTCGCCATCGTGGCCGACGCCTGCGGCTACCTCGCCTCCGCACTGCTGCTCGTCCGGATCCGGGTCGAGGAGCCCAGGCCGGAGCCGGAGCCGGGGCGCTCGCTGCGCGCCGAGGTCGCCGAGGGCGTCCGCTTCGTGCTCGGGCACCCGCTGCTGCGGGCGATCGCCACCGCCACCGCGGTGTCCAACCTGTTCGCCGCCGTGCTGGCGGCCGTGCAGACGGTGTTCTGGGTGCGGGTGCTCCACCTGGCACCGGGCGCGATCGGCCTGCTGCTCTCGGCCTCCGCCGTCGGCGGCCTGGCCGGGGCGCTGTGTGCGGGGCGGCTCGCGGCCCGGTTCGGCCAGGCCCGGTTGATCTGGCTCGCCACCGTGGTGACGGCGCCGTTCGCGGTGCTGTGGCCGCTGTCGGGCCGCGGCGCGGGCGTGGTGCTGTTCGGGATCGCCTCGGCGGTGGTGCTGTTCGGCGCGGTGGCCTACAACGTCGCCCAGGTGAGCTTCCGGCAGAGCCTCTGCCCGCCGGAGCTGCTCGGCCGGATGAACGCCACCATGCGCTTCCTGGTCTGGGGCACGCTGCCGCTCGGCGCGCTGGCCGGCGGCGCCGTCGCCGACGCGGCCGGGCCGCGGGCCGCGCTGTGGCTGTGCGCGGCGGGCTTCCTGCTCGTCCCGGTGCCGCTGCTGCTGTCGCCGCTGCGCCGGCTGCGGGACCTCCCGACCGACACCGCCGCCACGGCCGAGGAGGAGCCCGCCGCGAGCCCCGCCGCCTGACGTCTGACGCCTGAACCGAACCGAGACCGGAAACCGGAGACCGTTCCGTGCACGCCAGCATCACCGCCGCCTACCTCGCCCGGTACCGCTCCGCCGCCGCCGACTCCCCGGTGGAACTGCTCCCGCTGACCGGCGCCCAACGCCGGTTCCTGATCATCCGCAGGCTCGCGGCACAGGGGCGCCCCGACGTCGTCCCGCTGTTCCTCGCCTACCCGCGCGGCACCATCGACCTGCCCCGGCTGGGCCGCGCCGCCACCGCGACGGCCGTCCGGCACCCGGCACTGTGCGGCGGCTTCACGACCGTCCGCGGTACGCCCGTCCTGCGGGTCGGCGCCCCTTCGACCGAGGCCGCGCAGGTCGCCGTCGCCCCCGGTGGCACCGCCCGCTCGGCCCTGCGCGAGGCCCTGCTGGACTGGCCCGCGGACGGGCCGACGCTGCGCCTGCTGGTGGCCCGGGAACCGGACGGCGAGGAGGAACTGCTCGCCCTCGCGGTGGACCACGCGGCCTGCGACGAGCAGTCGCTCGGCATCCTGACGGCCGAGCTCACCGACGCCTACGCGCGGGACGAGGCCGCCGCGCCCGGTTCCCGCGGTGCCACGTCCGGGGCCGACGGCGCCGCGTCCGGTGCCGCCGCCGCGTCCGCTCCCGACCAGGCCGCCCTGGCGGCCTACCGGGAGGCCATCGACCTGCAACTGGCCGCCGAGAGCGCCGCCGCCGGCCCCGCCGCACACGCCCACTGGGGCCGCCGGCTCGGCGGCGTCACCGGGACGGGCGGGGGAGCGGCGGAAGCCACCGGCATGCTCAGCCACCGGCTGCCCGCTGCCGAGGGGGCCGCCCGCACCGCCTTCTTCCCGGCCCTGCTGGACGCCACCGCGGCCGCCGCGCGCCGGCTGCACCAGACCGACGGGCAGCTCGCGCTCGGCTACCCGTGGGGCGGCCGACCGCCCGGAGCGCCCGCCGCGCTCGGCTGCTTCCTCAACACCCTGGTGCACCCCGCCGCACCCGGCGCGGCCACCGCTCTGGACGACCTCGCCGACGCCTGGTGGGAGGACCTCGACCACGCCGACACGCCGTTCGACGAGGTGGTCCGGGCCGCCCGGACGGCCGGGTCCCCGTGGTCGGGCGCCCTGGACGGCATGCTCACCCTGGAGGACCTGCACCGGCGTCCGCCCCTGGTGCTCGGCGGGGTGCCCGGCCGGGAGACCCACCTGGCGGGGCGGCCGCTCGCCGCGCCGCTCGCGGTCGCCGCCGCGCACGGCGACGACCTGCTGGTCCGCCTCGCCTGGGACCGCGAACGGTTCCCGGAGGCCATTGCCCGGGCGGCCTTCGACGACCTGCTCGCCACGCTGCGCCGCCACCTGCAGCCTGCCTGACCGGCCCCGGACCGCACCGGCTCCCGGGCCCCCGACACCGAACCGCCTGACCACCGAACCGCCGAATCCACTGACCGCCTGACCGCCTGACCGTCCGGCCGTCTGATCACCTGACCGCCGGACCGCCGGGCCGCCGAAGCGCGCCATCACCCCGGCGCGCCCGGCACCAGGGCCGGGCCATCCATGCCCGCCCCGCCACCGCAGTGCCAACACGCCCACCACACAAGGGAGTCACCGATGTTCGCGCTCTCCTCCTCGCAGGAGATCGTCTGGCTGCACGAGCAGATGCTGCCGGGCAGTCGTGCGTACAACTTCACCGCCGTGCTCGACCTCTGGGGCACCCTCGACGAGCAGGCGCTGCGCGTCGCGCTGGCCGCCGTCCTCGGCCACCACCCGGGCCTGCGCCTGGAGTTGGTCGCCCGCCCGGAGGGCCTGCCCGGCCAGCGGGTCGCCGAGCGGTGCGAACCGCTGCTGCGCCGCAGCGACTTCACCGCCGAGGCCGACCCGGAGGCCGCCTTCCGGGCCCTGCTCGCCGCCGAGGCCGAGGAACCGCTGGACACCACCAAGGCGCCGCTGCTGCGCTGGCACCTGGTGCGCCTCGGCGAGGACCACCACCGGCTCGTCCACGTCGAGCACCACCTCGTCCACGACGGCCACTCCTTCGCGATCCTGCTGCGCGACCTGTTCACCGTCTACCGCGCCCACGTCCTGGACGAGCCCTACCAGCTGTCCGAGGCCCCCTCGTACGAGCAACACGCCCGGACGGCCGTCGACCCGGACGCCCGCGAGCGCGCGCTCGCCTTCTGGCTGCGGGAGCTGACCGACGCCCCGCGCGAGGTCACCCTGCCCGGGCTGGCCACCCCCGGCGCCGTGCGCCGCCACCGTGGCGGGCAGCTGCGCCAGGCGATCGGCGCCGACCTGGCCGAGCGGCTGCGCGCCCGCAGCAAGGCGGACGGGCACACCCCGTTCAGCACCCTGCTCGCGCTCTTCGCCGAACTGCTGCGCCGCCACGCAGGCCACCGCGAACTCGTGGTCGGCACCGCCGTCGGCAACCGCCCGGCGGGGTTCGAGGGCACCGTCGGCATGTTCGTGAACACCGTCCCGCTGCACCTGCGGCTGGACCCGGCCGTTCCCGGCACCGAGGCCGTCGACGAGGTGACCGACGTCCTGCTGCGCGCGCTCCCGTACCAGGACCTGCCGGTCCAGGAGCTGACCCGCCGGCTCGGGCTGCACACCGGCGGCGCCGACAATCCGCTGTTCAACGTGATGTTCAGCGCGCACGACGCGGCCCTGCCGGACGTCCAGGCGCCCGGGCTGGAGGTCTCGCTGTACGAGGGCTTCAACACCGGCACCACCCGCTTCGACCTCGACCTGGTACTGCTGCCCGACGACCGCCGGGTGGTCGGCGAGAAGCACGGCGCCGCCGGGATGACCCTGGTCTGGGACTACGACGCGGACCTCTTCGGCGAGGCCGAGGCCACCCTGCTGTCCGAGCGCCTGCTGGAGCTGCTGCGCTGCTACCTGGACCGGCCCGAGGCCCCGATCGCCGCGCTCGACCCCGCCCCGGCCGCCGAGCCCGCCGTCGCCGTCACCCCGGCCGGCCTCGACCCGGCCGCCGCCCACGACCCCACCGCGCTCGCCCTGATCGCCGGCACCGAGCGTCTCAGCTACGGTGAACTCGACCGCCGCGTCGCCGAGTTGGCCGAGCGGATGCGCTCCGCCGGCGTCGTCCCCGGCCAACCGGTGGCCGCCGTCCTGCCGCGCGGCGTGGACAACGTGGTCGCCCTGCTCGCCTGCCTGCGGTACGGCGCCGTCTACGCGCCGCTGTCCGCCGAGGACCCGGCCGCCCGGCTCGGCCTGCTGCTGGACCGGCTCGCCCCGGCCCTGGTCCTGGCCACCCGGCAGAGCGCGCTCGCGCTGCCCGCCGAGGGCGTCACCCCCGCGCTGCTGGACGGCCCGGCCTTCCCCAAGGCCGAGCCCGCCGCCGTGCTGGACGGCGCCGCGTACCTGATCCACACCTCCGGCTCCACCGGCGTGCCCAAGCCCGTCCTGGTCGGCCGCGACGCGCTCGCCGGGTACGTCGCCGCGATCGCCGCCCGCTACGAACTGGCCCCCGCCGACCGGGTGCTGATGTTCGCCCGCCCGTCCTTCGACGTGGCGCTGGAGGAGGTGCTGCCCGCGCTCGCGGCCGGCGCCGCCCTGGTCGTGCCGCAGCGCGAAGTGCCCACCGGGCCCGAACTCGTCGCCGTGCTGGCCGCCCGCGGCGTCACCGTCGCGAACCTGCCGACCAGCTACCTGCTGGCCGTCCGCGAGGACCTGTCCGAGGCGCTGCGCGACGGCCGCTGGTCGCCCCGGCTGCTCGTCCTCGGCGGCGAGCGCCTGCCCGCCCGCGCGCTGGCCGGCCTGACCGAGGCCACCACCGTGGTGAACGCCTACGGAGTCACCGAGGCCACCGTCACCTCCACGGTGTACGAGGTCACCGCCGCCGACGTGGCCGAGGACACCGAGATCCCGCTCGGCGCCGAACTGGACGGCGCGCGCGTGCACGTCCTGGACGAGACGCTGCGACCGCTCCCGGCCGGCTGCGTCGGCGAACTCGCCGTCGGCGGAGCCATGGTGGCCGACGGCTACCTCGGCCTGCCGGAGCCGACCGCCGCCCGCTTCGTCACCGTGCCCGCCCTCGACGGTGCCCGGGTCTACCGCACCGGCGACCGCGGCTACCGCGACCTGCGCGGCCGGCTGTGCTTCCTCGGCCGCTCCGACAACCAGGTCAAGCTGCGCGGCCACCGGATCGAACTGGAGGAGATCGAGGCCGCCGCCTCGGCCGAACTCGGCGGCCGCTTCTGCGCGGTGGTGCTGCACGACGACCCGCAGACCGGCCCCCGCCTGGTCGGTTTCCTGGAGGGCACCGACCGCCCCGACCAGGCCGCCCTGCACGCGGCCCTCGCCCAGCGCCTGCCCGGTGGGCTCGTCCCCGCCACCTGGACGACCGTCGAGGCGATGCCCACCCTGCTCGGCGGCAAGCCCGACCGCGCCGCCCTCGCCCGGCTCGCCGGCGAGGCCCCCGCGCAGGAGACGGGCCCGGCCGCCGCAAGCGCCTTCGCCGACCCCGGCCAGGAACTGATCGCCGCCGCCTGGCGCGAGGTCCTCGGCCACGACCGCTTCACCGCCGAATCCCACTTCTTCGAGGTCGGCGGCCACTCGCTGCTCGCCGCCCAGCTCGCCGCCTGGCTGGAGCCGCACCTGGGCAGCCGCCCGCCGCTGCGCACCCTGTTCCGCCACGCGGTCCTGGCCGACCAGGCCCGCGCCCTCACCGGAGACGCCGCATGAGCGCCCCCTCCGCCGTCCTGGAGGACGGCCACCGCGAGATCGTCGAGGCCTTCGAGAGCTTCGTCCGCCGCGAACTCGTCCCGCTGGCCGCCGAACTGCCCGAAACGGCCGACGAGATACCGGCCGAACTGCGGGCCTACGTCCGCAAGCGCTCCGCCGCGCTCGGCTTCTACGCCGGCGACTACCCCGAGGAACTCGGCGGCGCCGGCATGCCGTTCACCGCCGTCGTGCTGCTGCACCACGCCGCCGGGCGCAGCGGCTGCCCGCTCGCGCCGTACGCCCTGGCCGGCTCCGACGGCCCCAGCCCGCTGCTGCGGCACGGCACCCCCGAGCAGATCGAGCGCCACCTCGTCCCGCTGGTGCGCGGCGAGCAGACCCGCTGCCTCGCCCTCACCGAGCCGCACGCCGGCTCGGACGCGTTCCGCCTCACCACCACCGCCGTGCGCACCGGTGACGGCTGGGTGCTGAACGGCCGCAAGACCTTCGTCAGCAACGCCGAGCGGGCCGGCCTGGCGCTCGTCGTCACCGCCACCGACCTCGGCGAGGGCGCCGGGCCCACCGCCGGCGCCACCGCCTTCGTCCTCCCGATGGACCAGCCCGGCCTGCGGATCGGCCAGCGCTACGAGGGCATGTCCGGCGAGCCGCTGTTCGAGCTGCTGCTCGACCAGGTCACCGTCTCCACCGACGCCGTGATCGGCGGCGAGGAGGGCGTCGGCGCGGCCACCGCCCTCGCCATGGACAGCCTCTCCCGGGGCCGCCTGGTCGTCGCCGCGATGTGCAACGGCATCGCCGAGTACGCGCTGCGCATCGGTACCGAGTACGCCCGCGAGCGGCGCGCCTTCGGCCGGGTGATCGGCGAGTACCAGCACGTCCAGGAGCACCTGGTGAGCACCCGGGCCGAGGTGGAGTGCTCCAAGCTGCTCACCCTCGCCTGCGCCCGGCTGGTCGACGACGGCACCGAGGCGCCCGAGAACGCGGCGCTCGCCAAGCTCACCGCCTCCGAAACCGCCGTGCGCGCGGTGGACCGTTCGCTCCAGGTGCACGGCGCCACCGGCTGGGTGCGCGGCCACCCGCTGGAGTTCCTGTACCGCTACGTGCGGATGACCACGATCATCGAGGGGACCTCCGAGGTCCAGAAGGTGATCGTCGCCCGGGCCATGGGCCTGAACTGACGGACCGTCAACAAGCTGTCAGTCAACCGTCAATCACCTGGAGACGATGATGGAATCCCTGAGCATCGGGTACGGCCGTCCGCATCAGGACGGCGCGGTCCTCGACCTGTTCGCCACCTGGGTGCACCGCACCCCCGACGCGCCCGCCCTGGTCGACGGCGCGCACACCTACAGCTATGCCGAACTCGACCGCCTCGCCGACACGGTGGCCGAGGCGCTGCGCGAGCGGGTCCGCCCCGGCGACCTGGTCGGCGTCTGCCTCGGCCACTCGGTCGACCTGGTCGCCGTCACCCTCGCCACCGCCAAGCTCGGCGCCGTCCACCTGCCGCTCGGGGCGCGCCCCGGCGAACGCCGGCTGCAGGCCGTCGCCGAGCAGCTGCGACCCGCCTGCCTGGTCGGCGACCCGGCCGGACTGCCGCACTCCGACGAGCAACTGGCGCTGGGCCTGCCCACCGGCGCGGTCGCCGCCCTCGTCCCCGGCGAGCAGGTGGACGTGCCCGTCGGCACCCACTACGCGGTGCTCACCTCCGGCTCGACCGGCACCCCCAAGGCCGTCGCGGTCGGCGAGCCCGCCCTCGGCGCGGTGCTGCAGTGGTACCGCGAGCTGACCGGCCTCGGCCCCGGCCAGCGGCACAGCCTGCTGATCGGGGTGTCCTTCGACCCGCACGTCCTGGAGCTGTGGGCCACCCTCACCTCCGGCGCCGCGCTCGCCATCGCGCCCGAGGCCGTCCGCTGGGACTCCGGCGCGCTCACCGACTGGTGGCGCGAGGCCGGCGTCACCGCCAGCGTCCTGCCCACCCCGCTCGCCGAGCCGATCCTGGCGCGGCCCTGGCCGCAGGGGCTGGCGCTGCGCCACCTCACCATCGGCGGAGACCGGCTGCGCCGGGCCCCCGGCCCGGACGTCACCGCGACCGTCCACAATGCCTACGGGCCCGCCGAGGCCACCGTCACCACCACGGTGCACACCATGGCGCCCGGCCTCGACCACGGCGCCGGCGCACCGCCGATCGGGCTGCCGATCGCGGGCGCGGTCGTCCTGGTCACCGACGAGGACGGCCGGCCGGTGCCGCGAGGTCAGGCCGGCGAGCTGCGCATCGGCGGCCACGGGCTCGCCGCCGGCTACCTCGACCCCGAGCTGACCGCCCGCCGCTTCGTCGGTGTGCCGGCCGGCGTGGACGGCATCGACCGGGTCTACCGCAGCGGCGACCGGGTGGTGATGCGGGCCGACGGCGTGCTGGAGTTCCAGGGGCGGCTCGACGACCAGGTCAAGGTCAGCGGGGTGCGGATCGAACCCGCCGAGGTCGAGGCCGCGTTCGAGCGCGACGTGCGGGTGCGGCGGGCCGTGGTCGCGGCCGCACCGGCACCGGCGGGCGGCGTCCGGCTGCTCGCCTTCGTCCAGACCGTCGCCGGGGCCGCGGCGGGTGGCGCCGAGGACCTGCTGGTGGGCGTCCGGCCGTGGCTGCCCGAGCAGGCCGTCCCGTCGGCCGTCCGCCTGGTCGACACCTTCCCGCTGGACGCCAACGGCAAGGTCGACCGGGCCGCGCTGCTCCTCGCACCGGCCCCGGAGGAGCCGGCGGCGGGGGAGGAGGGCGCCACGCCCACCGAGCGCACCGTGCTGCGGCTCTGCCGTGAGCTGCTCGGCCGCGCCGATCTCGGGCCCTCCGACAACTTCCTCGCCGCGGGCGGCAACTCGCTCGCCGCCGCACGGCTGCTGGAGGCGCTGGAGGAGGAGTACGGGGTGCGGCTGCGGGCGCCCTTGGTGCTGCGCCAGCCCGACCTGCGGGCCGTTGCCCGGCTGGTGGCGGAGCGGCAGCCGGCCGCCGCTGCCACCGTCTAGGCCCGAGGGGCCCCTGGACCTCAGGTCCAGGGGTCCTGACCGGCCCTGACCGGCCCTGAGACCGCCCGCCCGTACGACCTGCGCAGGGCGCCCCGGCCGTTCGCCGCCGGGGCGCCCGGAAGGGAACCACCATGCCCACCGCGACCCTCCCGGACCTGATCGCCCGGCACGCCCAGGAGCGCCCCGACGCGCTCGCCGTGACCGACGGCGACACCGCTCTGACGTACCGTCAACTCCTCGACGGCTCGGCCCGACTGGCCGCCGCACTGACCGCCCGCGGGATCGGCCCCGGCAGCGCCGTCGGCCTGCTCTGCGCCCGCTCGACCCGCCTGGTCGTCGCCCAGCTG
This sequence comes from Kitasatospora sp. NPDC087314, assembly GCF_044744365.1. Taxonomy (NCBI): domain Bacteria; kingdom Bacillati; phylum Actinomycetota; class Actinomycetes; order Kitasatosporales; family Streptomycetaceae; genus Kitasatospora; species Kitasatospora sp. NPDC087314. The sequence goes on along the minus strand of NZ_JBIUYE010000011.1, from coordinate 5,683 downwards.
GCGATCTGGCGGGCCGGCGGCCACGTCGTCCCGCTCGACCCCGGCTACCCGCGCCCGCGGATCGCCGAGATGACCGGGGACGCCGGCGTCCGGCTCGTCCTCGGCGACAAGGCGCTGCTCGCCGGCGCCGGACTGGCCGAGGAGCAGACCCTCGCCCTGACCTCGACCCTCGTCCTGGCCGAACACGACGCCGACTTCGACGCCGACTTCGACGGCGGCTCCGCTGCCGCCGTCGGCGGAGCCGGTGCACTCGACGCCGCCGACCCGGCCGCGCCCGCCCTGCTCTTCTACACCTCGGGCTCCACCGGCCGCCCCAAGGGCGTCATCGTCCCGCACAGCGCCGTCGCCGACCTGGTCACCGCCCCCGACGCGTTCGCGCTCGGCCCCCGCGACCGGGTGCTCTTCCACTCCACGATCAGCTTCGACGCCTCCACCTTCGAAGTCTGGTCCCCGCTGGCCCGCGGCGCCGCCGTCGCCATCTCCCCGAGCGACCGGCCCACCGCCGAGGAACTCGTCCGCGACGTCGAGCGGTTCGGCGTCACCACCGTGTTCATCACCACCGCCCTCTTCCACCACCTGGCCGCCCGGCAGTCCCGGATCTTCGGCGTGCTGCGCACCCTGGCCGTCGGCGGCGAGGCCCTGTCGCCCGAGTACGCCGGAGAGGTGCTGCGCGCCTTCCCCTGGCTCGAACTCTTCAACGTCTACGGGCCGACCGAGGCCACCACCTTCACCACCCTGCACCGGATCACCCCGGCCGACTGCACCACCGGCCCGGTCCCGATCGGCCGAGCCTTCGGCGGCGCCCGCACCCTCGTCCTCGACGAGCAGTTCGCACCGGTGCCGCCCGGCACCGTCGGCGAACTGTGGATCGCCGGCGGCCGGCTCGCCCAGGGTTACCTGAACCGGCCGGAGCTGACCGCCGAGCGCTTCCGCGACCTCCCGGGCACCGGGCGCGCCTACCGCAGCGGCGACCTCGTCCGCCAACGCCCCGACGGTGCACTGGAGTTCCACGGCCGCACCGACGACCAGGTGAAGGTCCGCGGCTTCCGGATCGAACCCGGCGAGGTCGAGCACGCGCTGCTGCAGTTCCCCGAGGTGGCCGAGGCGGCCGTCGTGGTCCGCCGGGCCGGGCACACCGACGCCGCGCTGGCCGCCTGCCTCGTCCTCGCCGACGGCAGCCGCCCGGCCGTCGAGACGCTCCGCGCCCGGCTCGCCGAACGGCTGCCCGCCCACCTGGTGCCCACCGCCTGGACCGTGCTCGCCGCCCTGCCGCTGACCGGCACCGGCAAGATCGACCGCCGCGCCCTCGCCGCCGCCGGCGACCCGGCCGCGGACGGGCCCGGCACCGCCGCCGCCCTCAGCCCGATCCAGCAGGCCGTCGCCGACGCCTGGACCCGCGCCCTGGAGCGTCCGATCACCGACCCGGCCGCCGACTTCCTCGCCGAGGGCGGCCACTCGCTGCTCGCCATGTGGGTCGTCGACGACCTCCGTGAGGACCTCGGCGTCGAACTCTCGCTCGCCGACTTCCTCGGCCACCCCACCGTCGCCGGCCAGGCCGACCTGCTCGAACACGCCCTGCGCGCCGCACACGACGAAACCCCGCAAGGAGCCACCCGATGACCGCCCCCGAGCACCAGGCCGTCGACCAGGCCGACCTGCTGCGCCGTGCCCGCCGCAACCGCCCCGCCACCGGCGGGCGCCCGGCGGACCAGGCGGCCGGACCGGCCGGCCCCGCCCCGCTCTCGCACGCCCAGCAGCGGATGTGGCTGATGGACCACCTCGGCCAGGGCGGCGCCCTCTACAACGTCCCGCTCGCCACCCGCCTGCGCGGACCGCTCGACCCCGCCGCCCTCGCCACCGCCCTCACCGGCCTCACCGAGCGGCACGCCGCCCTGCGCACCCGCTACGGCAGCCAGGGCGACCAGCCGTACCAGCAGGCCGACCCGGTCGGCCCGGTGCCGCTGCGCACGGTCGACGCCACCTGGGAGAACGGCGCCGGGAACAACGCCCCCGCCCTGCTCGCCGCGGAGGCCGCCCGCCCCTTCGACCTCGCCACCGGGCCGGTGCTGCGCGCCCTGCTGCTGCGGCACGGCCCGCAGGACCACACGCTGCTGCTGACGATCCATCACATCGCCGTCGACGGGGGCTCGCTGCCCGTCCTCGCGGCCGACCTCGCCGCCCTCTACGCCGCCGCCCGCGACGGCCTGCCGGCCGAACTCCCGCCGGCCGGGCCGTCGTACGCCGAGTACGCCCGGCAGGAGCGCGCCCGGGACGCCGAACTCACCGCCGCCGCCGACGCCCGCGCCGCACACCTGGCCGGCGCCCGCCCGCTGGCGCTGCTGCGGCCCGTCCCGTCCGGCGCGCGCGAGCGCCGGGCCGCCCTGCACGCCGCCCCGATCGCCCCCGCCACCGTGGACGGCCTGCGCCGACTCGGCGCCCGGCACGGCGCCACCCTGTTCGCCGTCGTCCTGGCCGCCGCCTTCGCGACCCTGCGCACCGCCGCGGACCAGGCCGACCTCACCCTCGGCTGCGCCAGCGGCCAGCGCCTGCGGCCCGAACTGCGCCGCACCGTCGGCCTCGGCGTCAACACCCTCGCCGTCCGCGCCGACCTGGCCGGCGACCCGACCTTCACCGACGTCCTCACCCGGGCCCGGGCCGCCCTGCTCGACGCCCAGCAGCACCACGAGATCCCCTTCGACCTGGTCGTCGAGCGGCTCGGCGCGGCGGCCCGCGGCGCCGACGGTACCCCGCTGCTGTCCGTGAGCTGCGACCTCGTCCGCCCCGCCGAGCCCTTCACGCTGCCCGGCCTCACCGCCGAGGACGTCGAACTCGACCTGGGACTGGCCAAGTTCGGCCTCGCCCTGCTGGTCGAGGACGGCCCGCAGCCGCGCTGCCTGGTCCAGCACGACCGGGACGCCCTGGACGAGAGCACCGCCGAGCAGCTGCTCGCCGCCTTCGCGGACCTGCTCGCCGCCGTCGCCGCAGACCCCGACCGCCCCCTCTCCGCGCTCCCCGGCACCCGCCTGGCCGCCGACCGGCACCCGGTCGTCGCGGGGCTGACGGCCGATCCCCGGGTGGTCGAGGCGGCCGTCGTCGAGACCGTCGACGGACCTCCGCTCGCCTACGCCGTGGTGCGCGGCCCCGTCGCCCCGACCGGCGCCGAACTGCGCGCCGCGCTGCGGCGCCACCTCGCGCCCGGCCGGCTCCCGCTCGCCGTCACCCTGGTGGACCGGCTGCCGCGCCGGTCCGACGGCACCCCCGACCGCGACCGGCTGCCCGGCGCCGCCCCGACCACCCCGGCGCGGCCCGGCCCGCTCGACACCGTCCGGACGGCCTTCGGCGAACTGCTCGGCGCCACCCCGCCCGCCGACGGCGATTTCTTCGCCCTCGGCGGCCACTCCCTGGTCGCCGTCCAGCTCGCCGAGCGTCTGCGCACCCGCACCGGCCTGCCGCTCACCGGCCTGGACGTGCTGGAGCAGCGCACCCCGCGCGCCCTCGCCGCGCTGCTCGCCACCCGCGAGGACGAGCGTCGCGCCGCGCCCGCCCGCACCGGCGCCCGCCCGGGCGCCCGCTCCCGCGCGGGCACCGTGCTGCTCACCGGCGCCACCGGCGGTGTCGGCGCGGCCGTTCTGCAGGAACTGATGGCGCAGGGCCACCCCGTCCGGGCCCTGGTCCGGCCCGAGTCCGCCCACCTGCCCGCCCTGCACGGCGCCGAGGTGGTCGAGGGCGACCTCGCCGACCTCGACGGCCTGCGCCGCGCGGTCGAAGGCGTCGACGCCGTCATCCACTCCGCCTGCACCTTCACCGAGCACGCCGTCGACCTCGCCGCGATGCGCGCCCTGGTCGACGGCTGGCGCGGCGGCCCGTTCGTCTTCGTCAGCAGCATCGACGCCTACGGCCGTCCGGCCGGCACCGACGTCGCCGAGGGCGGCCCGACCGGCGAACCGGTCACCCCGTACGGGCAGGCCAAGCTGGACTGCGAGCGCATCCTCTTCGACGCCGCCGCCACCGGCCGGGGCCCTGCCACGGCGGTCCGCGCCCCGATCGTCTGGGGCCCGCAGCAGCGCCTGCGCGACCAGCTCCGCTGGGGCTCCACCGGCGCCCTCTACCAGGCCGCGCTGGCCGGACAGCCGATCGCCCTCCCCGCCCCCGCCCCCGGCGGCCGCCCCAGCTGGTACGGCGCGTCCTGGGTGCACTCCGCCGCCCTGGCCCGGGCGCTCGCCGCCTGCGTCGCGGACCGGAGCCCCGCCGCCGGCCGGATCGTCAACGCCGTCAGCGGGCACGTCTCCTGGGCGGACTTCACCGGCGAGCTCCTGCGCCTGCTCGACTCCGCCAGCCCGCTCGACCTGCGCCCCGACGCGGACCCGGAACTCCGTCGCCCCTGGCACTACCGGGCCGAGGCCCTGGCCGGCCCGCTGACCCCGGAGCCGGGCGAGGACTGGCGCAGCGTCCTGGCGACCATGGTCGGCTGACCTGCCGAGCCGGCCCCGGGCGCCGGATCCGACGCGCCGCCCTGGGCGCGGGGGGACTCACCTGACGGTGACCACCCGCGCCCACCCGGGCGGCGCGTCCGGCCGGTGGTCCGGGTTCACCTCGCGGACGGCACGGTGGTGGGCCGGGCCGGGGGAACCGGCCCACCACTGTGCGGCACGGCGGCAGCGCCGACGGCCGCCGGGTCTGGCCGCCCGTCAGCACCACCACCACGTCCGGCCGGGGCCGGGCCCGCAGCGCGGCCGAGAAGCCCGCGCGCAGGTCCGTCCCGCCGCTACCGAGGAGCGGGATGCCCTCGGCGCGGCGGGGCGGGTGGACGGCCCGGGAGGCCGCATCGCAGGGCTCGACGGTGACCTGGTCCCGGCGGCCCCCGACGGCGCGCCCGATCGCCGGGACCTCCAGCAGCGCACTGCCGGGTTCGTCGTCGGTGACGGATCCGGAGTCGTCGATGACCACCGCTACCCGGGGCGGCCGGCGTCGCAGGCCCGGCCGCACGGCGCCGGGCACACCGGCCGAGCGGCAGGCCGGCCGTAGCCGTAGCCGTAGTCGTCGCCCGCGCCGGGGCCGGAGAGCGCCGAGCGGATCGCCGCCCCGAGCAAAGCCCGCCAGAGCTGCGGCGGGTGGGTCCACCTGGTCGGCCCAGCGCCGCCGGACCGCGGGGTTTCCGCCGGTGCCGCTTGGGGTCCGCGTTACCCGTGAATTCCCGCCCCCCGTATGGTTCGCCACCGAATCGCACGGTCACGGCACGGTGTTTTCCGCCGTTCTCCGGCGCTTCCCGCACCCGACGGCCGCGGGTGGTGTGTGGGTGCGGTGTGTGCGCGCTACAGGGCCGCTGGAGACGGGGTCGAGGGCGGTGGTTGGCGACGGGCCGGGTGTGTTCTGGTGGATGGCGGAGGAGGTGTGGCCTCGCGGTTCGGGGTCCGCCGGGGGACGTAGACGCTCGCGCATGGATGTGAGTGTGGAGGCTATGGTTCGCCGGCCCGGAGTGGATTTGACTGGTGGACATGAGGACGGACTGACCGGGTTCGCAGGATCGCCCGAGTCCGCTGGTTTCTTCGACTTCTTCTTCTCCGAATGGGGTGGCTGCTGTGGTTGCCAAGGGTGTTGTGGATCTTCCGGTCGATGCCGGTGTGGTGCTCGTGGTGGGTGGCACGGGTAAGACGGGTCGGCGGGTGGCGGAGCGGTTGTCGGT
>NZ_JBIUYE010000010.1:0-378288 GCF_044744365.1 Kitasatospora sp. NPDC087314 | reverse complement strand
GCCGCGATGGCCATGTCCATGATCTTGTGGATCTTCTGCGCGTGGGCCTCGCCCAGCGCACCGCCGAAGATCCGGAAGTCGTGCGCGTAGGTGAACACCTTGCGGCCGAAGACCGTGCCCCACCCCACGAGCACCCCGTCCGAGTAGGGCCGCTTGCCCTCCAGGCCGAAGCCCTGGGCGCGGTGCCGGCGCAGCGGCTCGACCTCGTGGAAGGAGCCCTCGTCCAGCAGCAACGCGATGCGCTCGCGGGCGGTCAGCTTGCCCTTCGCGTGCTGGACCTCGACGGCCCGTCGCTCCCCGCAGGCCACCCGGTCGCGGACGACGGAGAGTTCGGCGAGCCGCGCCGACATCGTCCAGGCCGGTTCGGGCCCGGCCGTCCCGTGGTCGAGCTCCAGATCCGTGTGTGTGGTCATGCCGCACTCCTCGTCAGCCGGTCGGGGACACCTGGTCACGCCCCTCGGGGGTGAGAACCCGGGCAGGATCGGCCGGTCGGCTCGAGCCGCGCTCGGGTCGTGGGCGAGGCGCCGCTGTCCGGGGCGCGCCCCAAGCGCCTTCGAGGACTTCTCGAGGGCCGGTCCGCACACTCCGAACACACGTCGGGCGGCGGCGCCGGGAAAGGCGCGCCGTCCCAGGCAGCGGAGCTCAGGGGGATCTCAGTGGCCGAGTCTCATACCCTCGCCGAAGTCGTCCGGCGGCGCGCGGCGCTGGAGGGCGAGCGCGACGCCTACGTCTTCCTGTGGGAGGGCCGGGCGGCGCCCGACCCGCGCGCGGTCAGCTACGCGGAGCTCGACCGCGAGGCGCGCAGGCTGGCGGGCTGGCTGGCCCGGGCCGGCGCCGCGGGCGGGCGGGTGCTGATCCTCCAGGGCGCCGGCCGCCACTTCGCGCCGAGCCTGCTCGGCTGCTGGTACGCGGGGGCGATCGCCGTCCCCGCGCCGCCACCGGGGGGCGGGCTCGGGCACGCCGACCGGCTGCTCGGCATCGTCAAGGACGCCCAGGTCGCCGCCGTGCTGACGGACACCGCGTCCGCCGCCGAGGTGTCCCAGCGGCTGGCGGCCGCCGGGTACGGCCAGGTGGCCTGTCTGGCCGTGGACAACCCGCACGCCGTCGGCGACACCGCCGACGACGCCGGGTGCCCGGACCCGGACGCGGTCGCGCTGCTGCAGTACACCTCCGGGTCGACCGGCGAGGCCAAGGGGGTGATGGTCACCCACCGCAACCTGATGGCCAACCAGCGGGCGATCGCCGAGCTGTTCGGCTCCGACCGGGACACCGTGGTCGGCGGGTGGCTGCCGTTCCACCACGACATGGGCCTGGTCGGCCACCTGCTGCACCCGCTCTGGCTGGGCACCCCCGGCGTGTTGATGAGCCCGGGCGCGTTCCTGCGCAGGCCCGTCCGCTGGCTGGAGCTGGTCTCCGAGTACGGCGTCACCGCGAGCGCCGCCCCCACCTTCGGCTACGAGCGGGCGCTGCGGCGGATCCCCCCGGACCAGATCGCCCGGCTCGACCTCTCCGGCTGGCGCACCGCCGTGGTCGGCGCGGAACCGGTGCGCGCCGAGACCCTGCGGGCCTTCGCCGAGCGCTTCGCCCCGGCCGGACTGCGGCCGCAGGCGCTGCGGCCCGCGTACGGGCTGGCCGAGGCGACCCTGCTGGTGACCGGCGCGGGCTCCGGCAGCCGGGGCCCGCGGGAACTGGTCGTCGACGCCACCCGCCTGGAGGCCGGCGAACTGCACCCGGCCGTCCCCGGTACCTCCCGCCGCACCCTGGTCTCCTCCGGCGCGCCGGCCGGCTCCCGGGTGCACATCGTCGACCCGGAGAGCCGGCAGGCGCTCGCCGACGGCCGGGTCGGCGAGATCTGGGTGCGCGGCGAGGGCGTCACGGCCGGCTACTGGAAGCGCCCGTACGAGACCCGCGCGGCCTTCGACGCCACCACCGCCGAGGGCGAGGGAGGCTTCCTGCGCACCGGCGACCTCGGGGTGCTGGACGGCGGGGAGCTGTACGTGACCGGCCGGATCAAGGACCTGGTGATCATGGACGGCCGCAACCTCTACCCGCACGACGTCGAGCGCCGGGTGGAGGCGGCCAACCCGCTCTGCCGCACCGGCGTGGTGTTCGGCGTGGAGAGCGAGGGCGAGCACATGATCCTGGTCCAGGAGGTCAACGTCTCGCGGGCCGTCCCGCACGAGTACGCCCGGCTCTCCAAGGAACTGGTCGACTGCGTCGCCGAGGACTTCCAGGTCGACCTCGGCAGCGTCGTGCTGGTCCGCCCCGGCACCATCCGCCGCACCACCAGCGGCAAGCTCCAGCGCTCGGCGGTGCGCCGGCTCTTCCTCAGCGGCTCGCTCTCCCCGCTGTACGAGGAACTCGACCCCGCCGTCCGCGACCTGCGCAGTGCCGCCCCGGCCCTCGCGGCCCCGTCGCGTTGGAGGAAGCCATGATCGGAACCGTCGACGTCACCCTCGCCGCCGACCCGGCGGCCGACCCGGCCGAACTCGGGCTGCGCGCCCGGATCAGCGAACTGGAGGAAGGCCTCGGCGACCCGCTCGACCCGACCAACCCGCTCGGGCACGCCGCCGTGCTCGCCGCCGACGAGCGGGGCGAGCCGCTCGACGTCGGCGAGCGGCTGCTCGACCGGCTGACGCTCAACCACGAGTTCGTGCCGCGCGCCCTGGGCGGCCGACTGGACCGGATGGACGCGCTGGTCCGGCTCGGCCGCGCGCTGTTCCGGCGCGACGCCACCCTGGGCCTCGGCTACGGCGTGGTCTCCTTCCTCGCCGCCGTCCCGATCTGGATCGCCGGCGACGAGCCGCAGCGGCGCCGGATGGCCCGGCTGCTGCTCGACGGCGGCCGGCCCGCCCTCGCCTACCTCGAACTCGCCCACGGGAACGACTTCTTCCGCAACGGCGTGACCGCGGTCGCGGACGGCGCCGGCCACCGGCTGACCGGCCGCAAGGAGATGGTCAACAACGCCGAACGGGCCGACGGCGTCGTGGTGTTCGGCCGCACCGCGACCGGGCCCGAGGGCCACGGCCACTCGGTGTTCTTCTTCGGCCGCGAACACCTCGTCCCCGAACACGTGTGGACGCTGCCCCGCCGGCCCACCGTCGGCGCGCGCGGCTGCCAGTTCGGCGGCTTCGAGTTCGACGACTGCCCGGCCCCCGCCGGGACCCTGGTCGGCCAGGTCGGCGACGGCATGCGGATCGCCCTGCGGTCCTTCCAGCTCACCCGCAGCGTCATCCCCGGCATGGTGCTCGGCGGAGCCGACACCGCGCTGCGGATCGTCGTCCGCTTCGCCGCCCAGCGCCGGCTGCAGGGGCGCTCCCCGCTGGAGATGCCGCACTCCCGGGCCGCCCTGGTCGGCGCCTTCGCCGACCTGCTGGCCTGCGACAGCCTGGCCCTGGTCGCCACCCGGGCCGCCCACCTGCTGCCCGAACAGACCAGCGTGCTCGCCGCAGCCGTCAAGTACCTGCTGCCCAAGCTGCTCGGCGACGCGGTCTACGACCTGTCCGGCATCCTGGGCGCCGACTTCCACGCCCGGCGCGGCGAGTACGGACTGTTCGAGAAGCAGCTGCGCGACCTGCCGGTGACCACCCTCGGCCACGCCGGCACCGCCGCCTGCCTGGCCACCATCGTCCCGCAACTGCCCCGCTTCGCCGGACGGTCCTGGCTGCGGCCGGACGGCCTGGCCCCGCCCGAGCTGTTCGAGATCGGTGGCCCGCTGCCCGACCTCGACCCGGCCCGGCTCGCCCTCACCAGCCCCGCCGACGCGCTCTGCGCCTCGTTGGTCGAGGCCGCCGATTTCGCCCGCTGGTGGCAGCCGGTCGAAGGGCCCGACGCCAGCCTGCGGGAACTGCGCCGGCTCTCGCAGACCATGGTGGACGAACTCGGCCGGCTCCGGCACCAGTGCCGCGACCTGCCGATCGGGGCCCCCGCCGACGCGGCCGGCCTGGCCCTCGCCGACCGCTACACCCTGCTGCTCGCCGCGGCCGCCTGCCTCGGCGTCTGGCGCCACCAACTGGCAGAGGGCCGCCGCGACTTCCTCGCCGACCCGGTCTGGCCGGTCGCCGCGCTGCGCCGGATCGCCCGCCGACTCGGCCGGCCGGTCGAGGACCCGCAGGACGCCGAGCAGCACCCGATGCTGCAGGAACTGCTGGACCGCTACCACGACGGCCGGACCTACGACCTCTACGACAGCCACCTCGGCTGAGGAGCCCCCGGATGCCCCCCTCTCACTTCGCCACGGCGTCGGCCCGACCCCGCAGGGCCCGCTGATGCCGGGCTTCGTCACCGGCTGGACGCCCTCCGGCGAACTGGTCGCCCGGCCCGTCCCGGTGCCCGGACCGGACGGCCCCTGGGAGCCGGTGCGCCGCCAACTGGCGGTCCGGGGAAGCTGCCTGGTCTACGGCGTGCTCGACGGCTGGCTGCCCGCCGAGCGTGACCCGGCCCGCCTCGCCCCGCTGCTCGGCGGCCCGGACTGGGAGCGCTACCGCCGGATGACCAACGAGCGGGCCGCCGAGCGCTTCCTGGCCGCCCGGCTGCTGCTCAAACACGCCGCGGCCACCGCCGTCCAGGCCGACCCGCGCAGCCTGGAGATCTGGTACAAGCTCAACGGCCGCCCGTACGTGCGCGGTTGCGACCAGGTCGACGTCAGCCTCAGCCACTCCGGCACGATGCTGGTGGTGGGCATCACCCAGCGCGGCCTGATCGGCGTGGACGTGGAGTCCAAGGACCGCTGGATGCTCGTCCCCGGCATCGAGGCCCAGGTCTGCACCCCGGCCGAACGCGAGGCCTGGGCGGCCCTGCCGGAGGACGAGCGCAACGCCGAGCTCATCCGGCTCTGGACGCTCAAGGAGGCGTACAGCAAGGCGATCGGGCAGGGACTGCGGTTCCGCTTCAGCGAGTTCGGCTTCGGCCCGGGCAGCCGACCGGTCGGCGGGCGACTGCCCGACGGCTCGCCCGGCGCCGGGGTCGAGTGGTCCTTCGGCACCTTCGCCGTCGACGGCGGCTACACCATCAGCTTCGCCCTCGGCGACGCCGGCTTCGGCAGCCTGGGGGACACCGCCGTGGCCACCATGCTCGATCCCGGCCTGGTCGCCGCACTCGCCGCGGATCTGGACCCGCCGGAGATACCCATGTCCGGTTCGTGAGGAACGCACTGTCGGCGGCCCGTCCCCGCATGTCAGCGTAGGGGTGAGCCTCCGGACGGATCCGATCCGGAGGGCGGGCCCGGCGCGCAGTGATCCCGGGCCGGACACGGACCAGCCCGGACGACGGTCCGTTCAGACATTCCGACAGGAGGACGGACCATTGGCAGTCGAGATTGGCCTGCTCGGCCCCATGTCAGCACGGGTGGACGGAGCCTCCGTCCTACCCACCGCGGCCAAGCCGCGCCAGGTGCTGGCCCTGCTCGCCCTGCACCCCCAGGAGATCGTCCAGATCCCCGCGCTGATCGAGGAGCTCTGGGGCGGCACCCCTCCCGTCAGCGCCCTGACCACCCTGCAGACCTACATCCTGCAGCTGCGCCGCCGGCTCACCGCCGCCCTGCCGCCGGGCGGCCCCGGTGCCAAGGAGGTCCTGGTCACCGTGCCGGGCGCCTACCTGCTGGCCGTGCCGGTCGAGCAGACCGACGTCGGCGGGTTCGAACGGCTGCTGCCGGCCGGCCGCCGGGCGCTCGGCAGCGGGGACGCGGCCACCGCCTCCCGGCTGCTGCACCAGGCGCTCGACCTCTGGCGCGGCCCGGTCACTGCCGACGTGCCGCACGGGCGCCGGCTGGAGATCGAGGCGATGCGGCTGGAGGAGAGCCGGCTCGGCGCCCTGGAACTGCGCATCTCCGCCGACATGCGGCTCGGCGCGCACGCCCGGCTGCTCGGCGAACTCACCGCGCTCACCGCCCGCTACCCGCTGCACGAGAACCTGCACGCCCAGCTGATGCTCGCGCTCTACCGCTCCGGCCGCACCAGCGAGGCGCTGGACGTCTACCGCGCGCTGCGCGCCACCCTGGTCGAGGAGCTCGGCCTGGAGCCCGCGGCCAAGCTCCAGCGGCTGCACCAGGCGATGCTCAGCGCCGATCCGGCCCTCGTCTTCGGCGACGTCCCCGTGGACGACGCGGTCCTGCTCGCGGGCTGACCCGCGCAGCACCCGGAAGCCGGTTCGACCCGAAGTCGAGCCGGCTTCCAGCATGAGCGGCCACAGTACGTCGACCGCACCCGACCCGACCACCACGACCACCAGGGGGCCGCATGACCGCGTACCTGCCCGTACCGCCCGGCCCGACCGCACGACCGCGCCTGTTCTGCTTCCCGCACGCCGGCGGCGGCACCGCCGCCTACCGGGCCTGGACGGTCGCCCTGGGCCCGGACGTCGAGGTGCTGCCGGTCCGGCTGCCCGGCCGCGAACGCCGGATCCGCGAACCGCGGATCACCGACCGCGCCACCCTGCTGCGCGAACTCGACGAGCACCTCGGCCCGCACCTGCGGCACCCGTACGCGCTCTACGGGCACAGCCTCGGCGGCCTGGTCGCGCACGCCTTCGCCGCCCACCGGGCCGGCCTCGGCGACCCGCCGCGGGCGTTGCTGATCGGCGCCTGCCCACCCCCCGGCCACGGCACCACCCTCGCCGACGCCGCCGAACGGGGCGACGAGGAACTGCTCGCCGAACTCCAACGCCTCGGCGGCTGGCCCGCGGAGGCCGACGAGCACCCCCGCTGGCGCTCGCTGGTCCTGCGGATCGTCCGGGACGACCTGAGACTCGGAGCCGACCTGCGGGCCGCCGACCCGCGCCCGCTGCCCGTCCCGCTGCACGTCGTCGCCGGCACCGCCGACCGGATCGCCGGCCCCGCCCGGACCGCCGGCTGGAGCGCCCTCGCCGGCGCCGGGTGCCACCACCACCGGCTGGAGGCCGGCCACTTCTTCCAGGGCGACCCGCGGCTGTTCGCCCTGGTCCGCCGGGTGCTGCTGCCCGGCGACCGGGAACGAGAGGAGAACCGCCCATGGACATCGGCATTCTCGGACCGCTGACGGTCACCCACGCGGGCCGCTCGCTGGTGCCGACCGCGGCCAAGCCCCGCCAGGTCCTCGCCCTGCTGGCGCTGCACCAGGACCAGGCGGTCAGCGTCGCGGCGCTCACCGAGGAACTCTGGGAGCACCGCCCGCCGCGCAGCGTCCACACCACGCTGCAGACCTACGTGTTCCAGCTGCGCAACCTCATCGAGGAGGCCCTGGCGGCCTCCGGACGGGCCGACACCAGCCCCAAGGAACTGCTCGCCACCTGGGGCGGCGGCTACCTGCTCGCCACCGAGGGCGGCGAGTCGGACCTACGGGACTTCGAGCAGATCGCCGCGGCCGGCCACCGGCTGATGACCGCCGGGGACCTCGCCGCCGCCAGCGGCTGCTACCGCGACGCGCTCACCTTCTGGCGCGGCGACCCGCTGGCCGACGTGCAGACCGGCCCGCTGCTGGAGGCAGAGGCCCGCCGCCTGGAACAGACCCGGCTGGAGGTCCTCGGCCGCCGCATCGAGGCCGACCTGCGGCTCGGCCGGCACCACGACGTGCTGGCCGAACTCGCCGGGCTCTGCGTCCAGTACCCGCTGCACGAGGGCTTCCAGGGCCAGCACATGCTCGCGCTGTGCCGCACCGGGCGGCGGGCCGAGGCGCTGGGCGCCTTCCAGCGGGTCCGGGCCAGGATCCGTACCGAACTCGGCCTGGAGCCCTCGCCCTCGCTCTGGCGGGTGCAGCGCTCGATCCTCGTCGACGAGGGCGCCGAGCCCGAGGACGGGCCGTGCGCGAGCAACCCGCTCGCCGCCGTGCTGCACATCGCCCGATAGCCCCGGTCCGCCGCCGCTCCAGCGGCTCCCGAGACCCGGGCGTCACCGTTCGATCCGTACCCAGCGGGCCCACCACCGCGCGGCCCCATCTGACCCGCCGTCGGCCCTCGCCGACGGCAGACTTAAGGGGGAAGTCACCCATGGACAGTCGGACTTCGAAGGACGCGCCCGTGCGCGGGCGCACCGCTGAGGGGCGCGCGCACGGCGCCTCGCCCGCCGCGCACGGCGAGGTGGGCGCGTGAACCGCCGGGTGGCCATCACCGGGATCGGTGTGGTGGCCCCGGGCGGCATCGGGACCAAGGACTACTGGTCCTTCCTCACCGCGGGCCGCACCGCGACCAGGGGCATCACCCTGTTCGACGCGTCCGAGTTCCGCTCCCGGATCGCCGCCGAGGTCGACTTCGACCCGGCCGCCAACGGCCTGACCCCGCAGGAGGTCCGCCGGCTCGACCGGGCCGCCCAGTTCGCGCTGGTCTCCACCCGCGAGGCGCTCGCCGACAGCGGCCTGGGCGGCCTGGACGGAGACCGGACCGGTGTGTCGATCGGCAGCGCGGTCGGCTGCACCATGAGCCTGGACACCGAGTACTCGGTGGTCAGCAACGGCGGCCGGGACTGGCTGGTCGACCCGGCCTACGCGGTGTCGAACCTGTACGACTACTTCGTGCCCAGCTCGATCGCCGCCGAGGTGGCCCGGGACACCGGCGCCACCGGCCCGGTCGCCGTGGTCTCCACCGGCTGCACCTCCGGACTGGACTCGCTCGGCCACGCCGTCGAGCTGATCCGCGAGGGCTCGGCGGACGTCATGGTCGCCGGGGCCACCGAGGCCCCGATCTCCCCGATCACCCTCGCCTGCTTCGACGCCATCAAGGCCACCACCAACCGCAACGACGAGGCAGCCACCGCCTCCCGCCCCTTCGAGCGCACCCGCAACGGCTTCGTGCTCGGCGAGGGCTCGGCCGTCCTGGTGCTGGAGGAACTGGAGCACGCCCGCCGCCGCGGGGCGCACGTCTACGCCGAGATCGCCGGCTACGCCTCCCGCTGCAACGCCTACCACATGACCGGACTGCGGGCCGACGGCGCCGAGATGGCCGAGGCCATCCGGGTCGCGCTGGACGAGGCCCGGATCCCCGGCGACGCGATCGGCTACATCAACGCCCACGGCTCCGGCACCAAGCAGAACGACCGGCACGAGACCGCCGCCTTCAAGCGCAGCCTCGGCGAGCACGCGTACCGGACGCCGATCAGCTCCATCAAGTCGATGATCGGCCACTCGCTGGGCGCCATCGGCTCGCTGGAGATCGCCGCCACCGCGCTCGCCGTCGAGCACGGGGTGATCCCGCCCACCGCCAACCTGCACGAGGCCGACCCGGAGCTCGACCTCGACTACACCCCGCTGACCGCCCGCGAGGCGCGGGTGGACGTCGCCCTCAGCGTCGGCAGCGGCTTCGGCGGATTCCAGAGCGCCATGGTGCTCGCCAAGCCCGAACGGAGGACCTCATGACGACCGTCGTCGAACCCGCCGCCGGTACCGCCCCGGCCCACCGCACCACCCGCGCGGTGGTCACCGGCATCGGCGTCACCGCGCCCAACGGCCTGGGCCGGGAGGCCTGGTGGCGCGCCACCAGGCAGGGGGAGAGCGGCATCCGGCGGATCTCCCGCTTCGACCCGGACCGCTACCCCGCCCGGCTCGCCGGCGAGGTGCCGGACTTCGACCCGGGCCGGCACACCCCGGGCCGACTGGTCCCGCAGACCGACCACATGACCCGGCTCGCGCTGTACGCGGCCGCCGAGGCCGTCGACGACGCCGGCCTCGACCCGGCGCAGGGGCCCGAGTTCGGCGTCGGCGTGGTCACCGCCAGCACCGCCGGCGGCTTCGAGTTCGGCCAGCGCGAACTGCAGGCGCTCTGGAGCAAGGGCGGCAACCACGTCAGCGCCTACCAGTCCTTCGCCTGGTTCTACGCGGTGAACAGCGGCCAGATCTCGATCCGGCACGGCCTGCGCGGGCCGAGCGGGGTGATCGTCACCGACCAGGCGGGCGGCATCGACGCGGTCGCCCAGGCCCGGCGCCATCTGCGCAAGGGCGTCCCGGCGGTGGTCACGGGCGGCGTCGACGGCTCCATCTGCCCGTGGGGCTGGGCCGCCCACCTCGCCGACGGGCGCCTGGCCACCGGTACCGACCCGGCCACCGCCTACCTGCCGTTCGCCGCCGCCGCGGCCGGCCACGTGGTGGGGGAGGGCGGCGCCATCCTGGTCCTGGAGTCCGCCGAGGCCGCGGCCGCCCGCGGCGCCCGGGTGTACGGCGAGGTGGCCGGGCTGGCCGCCGCCTTCGACCCGGTGGCCGGGCCGCCCAAGCTCGCCCGGGCCGCCGAACTCGCCCTGGCCGACGCCGGGTTGAAGCCCGGCGAGATCGACGTGGTGTTCGCCGACGGCGCCGGCACCGCCGCCGACGACCGGGCCGAGGCCGAGGCGCTCACCGCGCTGTTCGGCCCGGGCGGCGTCCCGGTGACCGTGCCGAAGACCATGACCGGCCGGCTCGGCGCCGGCGGCGCCTCGCTCGACGTCGCCGCCGCCCTGCTCGCCGTCCGCGACGGGGTGATCCCGCCGACCGTCAACGTCGGGCGCCCGGACCCGGCGTACCGGATCGACCTCGTCACCGAGCCCCGCCGCCAGGCCGTCCGGACGGCCCTGGTGCTCGCCCGCGGCCGGGGTGGCTTCAACTCCGCGGCCGTCGTCCGGGCCGCCTCCTGACCGCCTCCCGACCACTCACACCCAACCGAGTCCGCCCACCGAAGGGAACACGCATGTCCTCCGAGATCACCCTGAAGAAGCTCACCGAGCTGCTCCGCGAGTGCGCGGGCGAGGAGGAGCCGGGCATCCTCGACGGCGACATCCTCGACACGCCGTTCGCCGAGCTCAACTACGACTCGGTGGCGGTGCTCCAGGTCACCGGCCTGATCGAGCGGGAGTACGAGGTCCAGCTCGCCGAGGAGACCGTCGCCGAGGCGGACACCCCGCGGATCCTGCTGCGCTTCATCAACGAGAGCCTGAGCACCTCGGTCTGACCGCCGGTCGGCCCGCAGACGGACCCGTGGGCCCGGCCGGTTCCGACCGGCCGGGCCCACACGGTCCTTCACGCGGGTCCGCACCCGGCTCCGGAGCGCACGAAGGGGCCCGCGTCCGCACCTCGGACGCGGGCCCCTCTCGCGGTGCCGGGCTCAGACCAGGTCGTCCCGGTTGACCTGGCGGTACTGGACCTGCCAGCCGGCCTCGGACAGCACCAGCCGGTCCTCGCAGACGGTGCTGAGCCGGACCACGGCCTGGCCGCCGCGCGGGATCTCGATCACCAGGGCGTAGCAGCGGGCCGTCGCGGAGCCCGGGCCGCTCTCCCGCACCGACACCATGCCCAGCCAGTGCCGGCGGCGGATGCCCTGCTCGTCCATGGCCGCGTGCGCCTTGCGGGCGGCCGCGGAGATCGCCTCCCGGCCGGTGGACGGCTCGGGGTGGGCGTTGGCGGCGAACACGCCGTCCGGGGTGAAGGTCAGCGCCCACTCGTCGACCCTGCCGTCGTCGAGCAACTGCATCTGGTGCGCGTAGAACTCCTGGACCTGGTGGTACAGCTCGGCGCCGGTGGCGGCGGGGATGTGCGCGATGACGGTCATGAGAGGTCCTCTCCGGCCTGCTGATGGGTGGCCCCAGCGTGCGGACGGGGGCTCGGGGACCGGTCGAGGGCGGCTCGCATCCGCCGGTCCATCGGTGCTCCAGGGCCCTTCGAGGCCCGCGGGCGAACCTCCCCCAGGGCACGCAGGCGTGCCGACCGACCGAGAAGGAGAGTTGAGCATGAGCGAGCAGCGCAAGGTCGCCCTGGTGACCGGGGCGACCAGCGGGATCGGGCTGGCCGTGGCCCGCACCCTGGCCAAGCAGGGGATGAATGTCTTCCTGTGCGCCCGCAACGCCGAGAACGTCGAGCGGACGGTCAAGGAGCTGCGCGAGGAGGGCCACGACGTGGCGGGGGCCCCGGCGGACGTGCGCGTCCTCGCCGACGTCCGGGCCGTGGTGGCCGCCGCCGTGGAGCGGTTCGGCTCGGTCGACGTCCTGGTCAACAACGCCGGCCGCAGCGG
This sequence comes from Kitasatospora sp. NPDC087314, assembly GCF_044744365.1. Lineage (NCBI taxonomy): Bacteria > Bacillati > Actinomycetota > Actinomycetes > Kitasatosporales > Streptomycetaceae > Kitasatospora > Kitasatospora sp. NPDC087314. The sequence continues at coordinate 366,351 of NZ_JBIUYE010000010.1, read as the reverse complement.
CGGCGGCACCACCGCGGACATCGCCGACGAGCTGTGGGACGACGTCATCGACACCAACCTGAACTCGGTGTTCCGGATGACCCGCGAGGTGCTGTCCGGGGCCGGCCTGCGGGACCGGGACTGGGGCCGGATCATCAACATCGCCTCCACCGGCGGCAAGCAGGGCGTCGTGCTGGGCGCCCCGTACTCGGCCTCCAAGCACGGCGTGGTCGGCTTCACCAAGGCGCTCGGCCTGGAGCTCGCCAAGACCGGCATCACCGTCAACGCGGTCTGCCCGGGCTACGTCGAGACGCCGATGGCGCAGCGCGTGCGCGCGGGCTACGCCGCCGCCTACGAGACCACCACCGACGCGATCCTGGAGCGCTTCGAGGCCAAGATCCCGCTCGGCCGCTACTCCACCCCCGAGGAGGTCGCCGCGCTGGTCGGCTACCTGGCCTCCGACGCGGCCGCCCCGATCACCGCGCAGGCGATCAACGTCTGCGGCGGCCTGGGCAACTACTGATCCGGCACCTGATCCGTCACCCCGACCGAACGAGGAGAGTCCACCCGTGACCGTGACCACCGACGCGGCCGCCGGCGCCGCCGTCCACCACACCGAGCACAGCACCTTCGTCCAGGCCGCGCCCGAGGCGGTGTACGCGATCGTCTCGGACGTCCTGACCTGGCCGCTGCGGTTCGCGCCCAACGTGCACGTCGAGCGGCTCGCCGCCACCGAGAGCACCGAGCGGATCCAGATCTGGGCCACCGCCAACGGCGAGGTGCGCACCTGGATCTCCCACCGGGTCCTGGACCCGGTGGCCCGCCGGGTCTCCTTCCGCCAGGAGGTCTCCTCGCCGCCGGTCGCCGGCATGGGCGGGGAGTGGATCATCACCGCCGAGGGCGGCGGCACCCGGCTGGTGCTCACCCACGACTTCTCGGCGGTCGGCGACGACCCGGCCGGGGTGGAGTGGATCACCAAGGCGACCGACACCAACAGCACCGCCGAGCTGGCCGCGGTCAAGGCGCTCGCCGAGCGCTTCGCGGAGCTGGGCGAGCTGGAGTTCGAGTTCGAGGACACCGTCGAGGTGGCCGGCGACGGCGCCGACGTCTTCGAGTTCCTGTACCGGGCCGACGAGTGGCCCCGGCGGCTGCCGCACGTCGCCGCGCTCGACCTCCAGGAGGACGTGCCGGGCGTCCAGGTGATGGCGATGGACACCACGACCGCCGACGGCTCGGTGCACACCACCAAGTCGGTCCGGGTCGCCTTCGGCACCGAGCGCCTGGTGTACAAGCAGACCGAGGTGCCGGCCCTGATGACCGCGCACACCGGCCGCTGGCGGGTCACCCCGATCGAGGGCGGCGTCCTGGTGGGCTCGCAGCACAGCGTCACCATCCGGCCGGACGCGGTCGAGCGGGTGCTCGGCGCGGGCAGGACGGTGGCCGACGCGCGCGAGTTCGTGCACCGGGCGCTCTCCACCAACAGCGGGGCCACGCTGCGCCACGCCAAGGCCTTCGCGGAGGCCCGCCGGGCGGAGCGCGGCCGTGGCTGAACCGGCGGCGGCTGCACCGGCCGTGGCCGTGCCCGCCGGGTCCGAACCGGTCGGTCCGCTGGACGGGCTGCTCGCCGCGGCCGCCGCGGACCGGCCGGACCACCCGGCGATCGTCTGCGGGGAGCGCTCGACGACCTTCGCCGAACTGGACGCCCGGGCCGACATCCTGGCCGCGGCGCTGCGCGCCGTCCTGCCGGGGGCCGGCCAGGTGGTGGCCGTCGCCGCGCTGCTCGACCCGGACTTCGCGGCCGCCTACTACGGCACCGTCCGGGCCGGGCACACCGTGGCGACGGTCAACCCGCTGCTGCGCGAGGACGACCTGGTGTACGTGCTCGGCCACGGCCGGGCCCGGTTCGCCCTGGTCGACGCCGGGCTGTACGCCCGGCTGGCCGGCGTCCGGGACCGGCTGCCGGACCTGCTCGGCGTCGCGGTGATCGGGCCGGCCCCGGCCGGCCTGCCGCACGCCGACCAGTTGCCGGCCGGCCCCGCGCCGGCCCCGCGCCGGTCGGAGCCGGACGCGGTCGCCTGCCTGCACTTCACCAGCGGCACCACCGGGCGCCCGAAGGCCGTCCGGCTGACGCACCGCAACCTGGTGCTGAACGCCGGGCAGGTCGCCGCCGCGCACCGGCTGGACGGCGACTCGGTCACCGTCAACCACCTGCCGACCTACCACCCGATGCACCTCAACTCGGCCGTCCGGGCGGGCGCCACCCAGGTGCTCTGCCCGGCCCCGGACGAGGCCGCCGCGGTCGAGGAGGCCAATCGGCGGCGGGCCACCCACTTCTACAGCCTGCCGTTCCGGCTGGCCCGGCTGGCCGCCGACGAGCGGCTGCCCGGGCTGAAGCTGGAGACCGTGCGCCGGATCGCCTCGGGCGGTTCGGCGCTCTCCCCGGCCCACGCGGCGCGGCTCACCGAGCACTTCGGGGTGACGGTCTTCCAGGGCTACGGCCTGGCCGAGACCTCGCCGCTGACCCACTCGGACGACCCGGACGCCCCGCTGCACGGCAGCGTCGGCCGCCCGGTGCCGGGCACCGAGCACCGGGTCGTCGAGGTGACGACCCGTACGGTGCTGCCGGTGGGCGAGGTCGGCGAGGTGCAGGTGCGCGGCCCGCAGGTGATGAAGGGCTACCTCGGCGGCCCGGACGGCCACGGGCTGGAGCCGGACGGCTGGTTCTCCACCGGGGACGTCGGCCGGATCGACGAGCAGGGCCGGCTGACCCTGGTCGACCGGCTCAAGGACGTCTTCAAGTACCACAACTGGCTGGTCTCCCCGTCGGAGATCGAGCGGGTGCTGATCCGCCGGCCGGAGGTGCGCGACTGCGTCGTCTTCGACCACGCCGACGGCCCGGACGGCTCGGTGCCGCACGCCCTGCTGGTGCTGGCGCCGTCCGCCGACCCGGTCGCGGTCTGCCGGGAGGTCAACGCCGGGCTGCCGTACTTCCAGCGGATCCGCTACGCGCACGCCGTGCCGGCGATCGAGCGGTCGGCCAACGGCAAGCTCCAGCGCCGGGAGCTGCGCGAGCGCCACACCGGCCGGGACGGCGCCGTCCCGGCCGCCTGAGTCGCCCCAGCGCCCCACCACCCCCAACGCCCGGGCCCCGTACCGAATCTCGGTACGGGGCCCGGGCGTTGGGGGTGGTGGTCAGTCCTCGACGAGGGCGACCGCGCGGGCCCAGCCGGCGCCCGCGCCCTTGACCTTCACCGGCAGCGCGCTGACCGTGAAGCCGAACGGCCGCGGCAGGCTCCCGAGCCCGGCCAGCCGCTCGATCTGGCAGAACTCCCGCCGCCGGCCCGCCATGTGGGCCGGCCAGAGCACCTTCTGGTCGCCGGTGCGCTGGTACTCCTCGACGATGTGGGTGAACGGCGCGTCCAGGCTGAACGCGTCGGTGCCGATCACCCGGATCCCGAGGTCCAGCAGGTAGTCGGTGGCCGACTCGTCCAGGCCGGCGAACCGGGTGAAGTACTCCAGGGTGCCGCTGCGCTCGTCCGCGCCGGTGTGCAGCAGCACGATGTCCAGCGGCTGCGGCCGGTAGCCGATCCGGGCCAGCGCCTTGTCGATCTCGGCGGCGTCCACCGCGCCGGAGGGCAGGTGGGTGAGGTCCAGGACCACGCCGGGGCGGTGGAACCAGTCCAGCGGCAGCTCGTCGATGGTGCGCGGGCGGCCGTCGCCGTACTCGGCCTTGGAGCCGTAGTGGGCCGGGGCGTCGACGTGGGTGCCGGTGTGGGTGGACAGCTCCAGGAAGTCGTTGTTCAGGAACTCCCCGCCGGGGAAGTCGGCCGGGGAGATCTCCAGGCCGAAGTGCTCGCGCATCTCGGAGGCGCAGTGCGCGGCGCCCTCGGCGGGGGTCATCACCCGGTGGTTCACCGGGTCCGGCTCCCAGCCGGACGCGTCCACCGGGGAGGAGAGGTCGATGATCCTCATACGAATTCGCTCCTGGTCTTCTGCTCGGAGGGGTTCCGCCCATGGCCGGGCGTCGTGAAGAGGTCGGTGCGCACCCGGATCGGGGTGCGCCCGAAGGCGATCTGGCGCAGGATCGCGCCGTACACGGGGGTGTGCGCCAGCAGCCTGGTGATCAGCGGCCGGATCCGGTCGCCCAGCCCGCCCTGCGCCAGCATGCCCTTGGACTGCCGCGCCTGGAGCTTGAACACCGCGGCGATGTCGGGCCGGCGCACCCGCGGGTACGCGGACAGCCGCTCGGCCGAGACGTCGCCGGCGGCCAGCGCCTCCAGCAGCACCGGGTGCAGCACGGCGGCGTCCTGGAGCGCCAGGTTGATGCCCTGCGCGCCGATCGGGCCATGGGTGTGCGCCGCGTCGCCGATCAGCGCGAGGCCGTCGGCCACCCAGTCGTCGGCCGAGCCGGCGAAGACGTCCAGCAGGCTCAGGTCGTTCAGGCTCGTCAGTGAGGCGCGCACCGCGTCCGCGTACGGCGGCACGGCCTTGACGATCTCCGCCAGCACGTGGTCGAAGCCGCGCGCGGCGAGCTCCTTGTAGCCCTTGTGCGGCAGGGTCCAGCCGATCTGGACCGACTCCGGGTACGAGTCGTAGACCAGCACCGGGTTGCCGGCCGCGCGCAGCACCCGGACGTCGTGCAGCGGCCGGTTCTGAGCCGGGATCTTGAACCAGAGGACGTCGTGCTCGAAGGCCTCCAGCCGGGTGTACTCGATCCCGGCCAGCTTGCGGACCTTGGAGTACCGGCCGTCCGCGCCGACGGTGACCTTCGCGGTCACCTCGATCCGCTCCGCGCCGCGCCCGGCCACCGCGCCGGTCACCCGTCCGCCGTCGTGGCGCAGATCGCCGACCGACTGGCCCTCGATGTAGGTGAAGGTGTCGAACTCCCGGCAGTGGGCGAGGAGTTCGATCAGCACATGGCGCTGCGGGATGGACAGCAGGAAGTCGAAGGGCTGCGGCAGCTGGTCGTAGTCGATGTCCATCAGCACCCGCTCGTGCTCCACCAGCTGGAAGCGCTTCAGGGGGTAGCCGCCGCGCGCCCGGGCGCCGTCCAGCACGCCGAGCTGGTCGAGCAGGGTCATCCCGCCGGGCTGCAGGATCTCGCCGCGGAACTCCCGGTCGAACGAGCGGGTCTTCTCCACGACCGTGACGGACCTGCCGGAGCGCAGCATCAGCAGGGCCAGCGTCAGGCCGGCCGGGCCGCCGCCGACGACCAGGACGTCGGTCTCGATGTGTTCCACCAGTCTCTCCTCATGGGAAGGGGGCGGCGGTGGCCCGCCGCCCCCGGGGGGATCCGCACGACGGGTCAGGCCAGCAGGCCGAGCCCGCCGTCCACGCTGACGACCTGGCCCTGCAACCAGGCCGCCTCGTCGGTGCACAGCAGCGCGACGACGTCGGCGACGTCCTCGGGCCGGGTGAGCCGGCCGCCGGGGGTGCGCCGGCCCAGGAACTCCGCCATCGAGCGGTTCGGGGTCTGCTCGCCCTTGTCGAGCATGCCGGTGGAGACGGCGTTGACGCCGATGCCCTTGCCGGCCAGCTCCACCGCCAGGTAGCGGACCAGGTTCTCCAGCGCGGCCTTGGCCACCCCGACGCCCACGTAGCCGGGGATCACCGCGTGGGCGCCGTTGCTGGACACCGCGACGATGCGGCCCGGCCGCCCGGCCATCAGCCCGGCCAGCAGCGGGGCGCCGAACAGCAGCGGGTTGAGGGTGACCTCCTGCTCGGCGCGGAAGCTCTCCAGGTCGACGCCGACCGCCGTGCTCGGCCGCCAGGTCCCGGCGTTGTGCACGAAGAGGTCCAGGCCGCCGTGGTCGGCGCGGACCGCCTCCAGCAGCTCGGCCAGCTCCGGTTCGCGCCGGATGTCGGCCCGCACCGCGCGGGCCGTGCCCTTCAGGCCGGCCAGCTCCGCCACCGCGGCGTTCGCGGCCGCCTCGTCCTGGCGGTAGTTCAGGTACACGTGCGCGCCGGCCGACACCAGCTTGCGCACGATGGCCAGGCCGAGGCCGCGGGCGCCGCCGGTCACGACGGCCACGCGGCCGTCCAGGCCGAGGGTGGACGACTCGGTCATTGCTTCACCTCCGGGGTGGACGGGTCGGGGATCGGCTCCCCGGTGACGATGACGGTCTCGCCGCGCCGCGCGTCGGCGGCCTCGGTCAGCCGCAGGACGGCGGCCGCGACCTGCTCGGGCGAGGCGAGCGGGACGGGGGTCGGCGGGTGGGGGACACCCGGCCGGGCGATCGGCCCGGGCGCCACGGTGTTCACCGCGACGCCCTGCTCGCCGAGTTCGATGGCCAGCGCCAGCGCGAGGCCGTTGACCCCGGCCTTGGCCGCGCACAGGTGCGCGGCGCCGGGTCGGCCGCGCAGCCCGGCCAGCGAGGACACCAGCACCACCCGCGGGTCCGGGGCCCGCCGCAGCAGCGGCAGCGCGGTCCGGACCAGGAGGAAGGCGCCGACCAGGTCCGTGTCGACGACCCGGCGGAACTCCTCCGCCGGCAGCTCGCCGACCGGCACCGGACGCCCGGTGTAGCCGGTGGCCAGGTTGACCACGGCGTCCAGCCGGTCCACGCCGGCCGCCGGGAGCGCCGCGAAGGCGGCGTCCAGGGACGCCTGGTCGGTCAGGTCCGCGACGACCGGGTGCACCGGTGTGCCGGAGAACTCCCCGGCCAGCTCCCCGGCCAGGGCCGACAGGGCCTCGGCGGACCGGCCGAGCAGGACCAGGCCGGCCCCCTGCGCGGCGGCGGATCGGGCCGCCGCCGCGCCGACCAGCCCGGTGGCGCCGGCCAGCAGCAGCCAGTCGCCCTTGCGGGTGGGCACCGGGCTCACTTCGCCGGGGTGCCCTCGAGCACGACCACGTACAGGTCGGGCTCGGGGGTGGCCAGCGCCGCCAGCTCCTTGATGTGCACCGCGAACTCCGGGCTGGCGAGCACCCGGTGGTGGTCCTCGACGGTCTCCCAGAGGGCGATGTTGACGTAGGAGTCGGGGCGGTTCAGCGAGCGGTGCAGCTTGAAGTTGACGAAGCCCTGCTGCGCGCGCATGAACTCGGAGCTGGCGGCCCAGACCTTCTCGAACTCGGCGGTGTCGCCGTGGACGGTGAACTTGTTGATCAGGGTGACCATCGTGGGGTCCTCTCCAGTGGTGGTGGGTGGTGCGGGGGTTGTCAGGGTTTGCCCGGGGGTTTCTCGGGGGCCTCTCGGGGGTTCGGGGCCCGGGCGTCAGACGCCGGCGGTCTCCCGCTGCCGGACCAGCCGGGCGGTGTCCCGGGTCAGCGCGGTGAGCAGCCGGCGCCGCGCCGCGCCCCGGGCCGCCGTCAGGCCGCGCCGGCGCAGGGTCACCAGCACCTCCTCGACCGGCTCGGACCCGGCCAGGTCGGTGGCCGGGCGCACCGTCCACTCGCCGGTCAGGGCGGTGCAGGAGCGGCTCACGGCAAGCTGCTTGACGACCAGCCGGCCGACGACCGGGGCGACGCAGACGGCGAACGGCCGGCCGGAGCGCTCCAGCAGCCAGGCGTGCGGACCGGCCGCGCCGACCCGCAGCCCGGCGAGCTGCGGCAGCAGCAGCGGCCAGCGGTCGGCGTCGGCCAGCGCCTCGGCGGCCTCGGCCGCCCGGCCCCGGAACCGGGCCGCCCGGCCCGCCGTCACCACGGCCTCGTCCAGCCCCCGGCCCAGCTCTGCCGCGGCCTTCACGGCGGCGAGCTGGGCGTCGGCGGTCCGGGTGACCATCGCGGCGATCCACGGGTGGTCGGCGAGGGTGCCCTCGGAGACCCGGGCGTGGTGGGCGAGCACCAGCCGGCAACCGCCGTCCTCGCGCGGCTCGAACCGCCACTCGCCGCCCATCGCGGCCAGCGGCGCCTGCGGGGCGTCCTGGGCGAAGACGATCGCCGTGCCGGTGTCGGGCAGCAGCCGGCGGGTCGTGGTCCAGGTGCGCACCGCCGGGCGCCCGGCCCGGTGGGCGTTCTCGTCGAAGGCCCAGATCCGCAGCCGGTCGGTGCCGGTGCGGCGCTCCAGGACCTCGACGTGGACGGTCGCGGAGAACAGCAGCGGCCACCACGACACGTCCGCGACCAACCGCCGGACGGCGTTCGGCGCGGCGTGGACGACGGTCTCGCGCTCCAGGTGCAGGACGGCGTCGGGCGCGGTCATGGGCGGGCCTCCTCGGCGGCGGGTGCGGGGCTGACACAGGGAGCGTGGGGCCCGCGCCTCGGAGCCGTCTGGAGCCGGGCTGGAGAGCTCCGGCGGGTGTCCCCGGCCGCGTCCGGGCACGTCGAAGGGCCCCCGAGAAGCCGTGCGGGCGGCTTCCGGGGGCCCTTCGAGAGGGAGCGGAGTGGTTCCAGGGCGTGTTTGCAAAGTCGCGTCGGACCAGGCCGCGGCGTTGGGCGCCCGGCTGGGCGTGCGACCGGATCGTCCTCGTACTGGACGTACTTGGGCGATTCGGGCGTGCGTCCAGGTGGGGGTACCTCCCGGCCGGAGGCTGGGGGAGGATGCCCGGCGTCGCGGACCCGGCGGGACTTTGCAAACACGCTAGGGCTGGGTGCGCTGCTCGGCCCGGGCGCGGACGTTCTCGAGCAGGCCGATGTTCTCCTGCCCGGCGGCGGCGCGCAGGGTGGCCCGGTCGAGGGTCCGGCCGTCCTCGCCGGGGCTCAGCGTGAACACGTGCCGCCCGGTCAGGGTGGTGCCGCCGCCGGCCCGCGGGGCGACCTCCCAGTACCCGGTGTGGGTGCTGGTGCACGGGTCGGGGGAGAGCCGTTTGAAGGCGATCATCCGGCCCGGCAGGCAGACCTGCGCCCACTCCTCGGTCCGCTCCGCGCCGTCCGGGCCCTTGGCCCGCGCGGTGACGGTGCGCACGCCGTCCGAGCCGGGGGACTCCACCGCCCGCACCTCGGCCAGCCGCGGCAGCAGCAGCGGCCAGTCGGCGACGTCGTGGAGCAGCCGGTACACGGCCGCGGCCGGCGCGGCGACCGCCACCGACTGCTGCACCTGCACCCGCAGCCCGGGGTGGGCGGCCTCCCGCTCGGCGGCGTCGCCGAGCGCGGCCAACTGGGCGGCGCTGGTGCGCTCCACCAGGTCGTCGATCTCCCGCAGGGCCGCCGGGTCGTCGTCGATCGCCCGGTAGGCGTGGGTGAGCCGGACGAGCGTGCCGCCGCCCGGCAGCGGGTCGAACAGCCACTCGCCGCTCATCTCGGCGATCGGCTCGCGCGGCCGCTCCTGCCCGAAGCGCAGCCGCAGCGCGCCTTCGTCCAGCCGTCGCCTGGACGTCCAACTCCTGGCCTTGACACCGCCGTTGCCCCAGATGCGGATGAGCTCGTCGGTGCCGTCCTCGCTGCGCTCCAGGTGCTCCACGTGCAGGGTGGAGGCGAACACCCGGGTGGCCTCGTCGACCTCGGCCACCAGCCGGTACAGCGCCTCGGGCGGTGCGGCCACCTCGGCGCGGTGCTCGGTCTCTCGCAGGGTCTGCTGTGCTGCCATGCTGTGCTCCTCGTCCGTCGCCGTTGTGATATGACGCATCGTCAGACAGTGGCCAGGGCCGGGTAGTCGGTGTATCCGCGGTCGTCGCCGTCGTAGAAGGTCGACGGGTCGGGGGTGTTCAGCGGGGCGCCGGTGCGCAGTCGCTCCGGCAGGTCGGGGTTGGCGATGAAGTTCCGGCCGAAGGCGATCACGTCGGCCACGCCGTCGGCGAGCGCCTGCTCGCCCTCCGCCAGGCCCGCCGGGGCGCGGCCGCCGACGTGCGGGCTGAGCATCAGCACACCCGGCCAGGCCCGTCGCAGCACCCGGGTGACGTCCCGGGAGCCGGTCTCGTACAGGTGCAGGTAGCCGAGGCCGAGCGGCCGGACGGACTCCACCAGGGCGCAGTACAGCTCCTCGGTGTCGCTCTCCTCGATGTCGTTGAACCGGTTGCCGGGAGAGAGCCGCAGGCCGACCCGCTCGGCGCCGACCGCGTCGGCGACCGCCTCGGTGACCTCTCGGGTGAACCGGATCCGGCCGGCCACCGGGCCGCCGTAGCCGTCGGTGCGCCGGTTGCTGCCGGAGGCCAGGAACTGGTGCAGCAGGCAGCCGTTGGCGCCGTGCAGCTCGACGCCGTCGAAGCCGGCCGCGATCGCGTTGGCGGCGGCGGTGGCGAAGTCGGCGATGGTGGTGCGGACCTCCGCGGCGGTCATCGCGCGCGGCTCGGTGTACTCCTTGGGCCCGTCGTAGGTCTGGGCCGTCCCGGTGGTCGGCCGCACGGCCGAGGGCGCCAGCGGGACGAAGCCGGCCGGCAGGCTGGAGTGGCGCACCAGGTCGGGGTGGCCGATCCGGCCGGTGTGCATGATCTGGGCGAAGATCCGCCCGTCCGCCGCGTGCACCGCGTCGGTGACCGTCCGCCAGGCCCGGAGCTGCTCGGTGCTGTGCAGGCCGGGGGTGCGGACGAAGCCCTGGCCGGCGGCGCTGGGCTGGCTGCCCTCGGTGATGATCACCGCGGCGGAGGCCCGTTGGGCGTAGTAGGTGGCGGCGGACGGACCCGGTATCCCTTCGCGGTCGGCCCGGTTGCGGGTGAGCGGGGCCATCGCGATCCGGTTGGGGAGGGTCAGGTGGCCCATCGTGATGTCGTCGAACAGGGTTGCCATGGCGTACCTGCACTCCTTCGTCGGTGCGGTCGGTGGGCCCCGCCGGGTCTGCACCCGGTCAGGCCGGTTCCTGGTCGTAGCGCTGGAAGATCTCCCGGAGCCGTTCCTCGGTCGCCTCGTGCGGCAGCAGCGCGCTGATCTCCTCGAAGTGCCGCTCGTAGCCGGCCGGGTTGATCACGCTGAGCAGCTTGCCGGGCTCGTCTCCGATGTTGGTGAAGCCGTGGGCGGCCTTGCGCGGCAGGTAGCAGAACCCGCCGGGGCCCACCTCGGTGAGCTCGTCGCCGGCCCGGAACCTGAACAGGCCGCTCACGACGTAGAAGGACTCGGTGTGGGTGTGGTGCAGGTGGGGCGGCGCCCCGGTTCCGGGCGCGAACGTGGCCTCGATGATGGCCAGCGAGCCCGCGGTGTCGTCACCGCCGACCTTGAGCGAGAAGCGGTTGCCGAAGACGGTGAGTGGAGTGCCCTCCCCGCCCGGCAGTACCACGTACTTCGCGTTCTCGGCGTCCTGCCAACTGGTCACGGCTGTTGCTCCCTCGCGAGTGGGTGGTGGTCCGTCGCGGCCGCCGAGGACGGGGTGGTCGGCGGCCGCGACGGACCGGCTTTCGGTCAGCCCTTGTCGATGGTGGCCAGCAGCGGCGCGGCGTAGCGGTCACCCGCGGTCGCCGGGACGAGGTCGGCGATCCGCTTCAGGTCCTCGGCGGAGAGCTTCAGCTCGGCCGCGCCGGCGTTCTCCTCGATCCGGGACGGACGACGGGCGCCGAACAGCGGCACCACGTCCTCGCCCTGGGCCAGCACCCACGCCAGCGCGAGCTGGCCGGCGGTGGCGCCCTTCTCCTCCGCGACCACGGCGACGGCGTCGGCGATCGCCTTGTTCCGGGTGAAGTTCTCACCCTGGAACCGCGGGTCGTGGCGGCGGAAGTCGGACGGGTCGAGGTCCTCGGGCGAGTTGAAGCTGCCGCCGAGGAAACCGCTGCCCAGCGGCCGGTAGGCGGCCAGGGCGACGCCGAGCTCGCGCGCGGTCGGCAGGATCTCGTCCTCGACGTGGCGCTCCCACAGCGAGTACTCGGTCTGCAGCGCGGCGATCGGGTGCACCGCGTGGGCCCGGCGCAGCGTGGAGGAGGCCGCCTCGCACAGGCCGATGTGGCGGACCTTGCCCGCCGCCACCAGCTCGGCCAGCGCGCCGACGGTCTCCTCCACCGGGACGTTCGGGTCGATCCGGGCGAGGTAGTAGAGGTCGAGGTAGTCGGTGCCCAGACGGGAGAGCGACAGCTCCACCGCCTCCTTGACGTACGCCGGGGTGCCGTCGACGACGCGACGGCCGTCCGGCAGGGTGCGCATGCCGAACTTGCTGGCCAGCACGACCTCGTCGCGGCGGTCGGCGATCGCCTGACCGGTGATCTTCTCGGCGGTGCCCGGGCCGTAGAAGTCGGCGGTGTCGATCAGGTTGATGCCCGAGTCGAGGGCCTTGCGGATGGTGGCCACGGACTCCTGCTCGTCCGCTGCGCCGTAGCTGCCCGCCATCGCCATCGTGCCGAGGCCGAGGGCGGAGACGCGCGGGCCGTTGGTGCCGAGCTGCCTGGTGGTCATGGTTCTCCGATCAGTGATGAACTGGCCGCGCGGGGGATCCTGCGGCCGGATGAAGGCTGGTCCGCCCCGGTGCCCGCGAAACCTCGCGGGCACCGGGCGAACCGTCCTACGAGAGTGAGGTGTCGGTGGCGGCCGCGGCCGCCATGCCCGCGGCGGCCGACGAGGCGGCGGTGGCCGCCACCGAGCCGGCGCTGGCGGATATCAGGCGGTCGGCCAGCGCGGTGATGGTGAGCGCCGGCGGGGTGGCCTGCAGCCCGCCGCCGGGGAACAGCGAGCCGTCCACGACGAACAGGTGCGGGTAGTTCTTCACCTGGCCGCCGGCGTCCGTCGCGACGCCGAGCGGCACGCCGCCGAGCGAGTGCGAGGTCCAGCCGGGGCTGGTGAAGCTGGTGGACGAGCCCGGGGTGACGGCGTTGAGCTGGGCCAGCACCCCGTTGACCGCCGTGGTGGACTGGGTCGCACCGGCGCTGGCGGCCGGCCAGTTGAGGTCCACCGCCCCGGTCGTCGCGTTGTACGTGAACTGCCCGGCCGGAGCGGCCACCGACACGCCGAGCGTGCCGAGCGCGCCGGAGCCGTCGGTCGGGGCCTGCCCCCACGGGAAGTTGAGCAGGGTGACCGGGGTCGACGTGCCGGTCCAGGACTTCACCGCGAACGCCGACGGCCCGCCCTGGGTCGGGTTGTTGAACGGCATCCCGGTGCGCAGGCTGTTGTTGTCGCCGTTGGTGCCCCAGGTGGTGCCCACCGAGGCGTCCAGGTTGGGCAGTTGGCCCTTCGCCTTGGCGGCCACCAGCAGCCGGGTGGTGCCCAGCGAACCGGCCGCCAGGACCAGCGTGGGCGTCACCACGGTGTACGTGCCGACCACCGTGCCCGAGGTGTTGAGCGACTCGTAGCGCACCTGGTAGCCGGAGTAGTACGGCTGGATCGCCACGACCCGGGCGAGCGTGCGCACCTGGACCCGGCCGGTCGCCCGGGCGGCGGCCATGATCGTGCGGTCGACGCTCTTCTTCGCGCCGCTGTTCACGCCCCAGATGCTGTCGCCGGTGATCACCGACGGGGTGGCGGTGCCGGCCATCTCCTGGCGGACGACGTTCCAGTCGACCGCCAGGTTCAGCTTCTCCACCGGCAGCCCGGCCGCGGTGGCCTCCGCCGCGAACGAACGGGCGGCCGCGTAGTAGCCGGAGTTGAGGATGTCGTCCGGGATGGTGCTGGCGCCGATCAGGGACATCGCCCGCGGGTACCAGGTGTTCACCATGTCCTGGTACGAGACCAGGCCGTTGAACGAGGCGTCGAACAGGGCCTGGCTCGGCTGGAGCATCACGGTGCTGTTGACCAGCGATCCGCCGCCCAGGCCGGCGCCGGCCAGGCCGATCACGCCGTTCGCGTAGAAGGCCTCCAGCACGCCGGTGTAGACCGGCAGCGTGGCGGTGGTGAGCGGCGACTGCGAGTTCAGCCACGATCCGCGCCCGTCCGGGTTCGCCACCGTGGCGAAGGTGTTGCCGGCCGAAGTGATCTGCCACTCCAGCCCGCGCTCCAGCACCAGCGTGGAGACGCCGGCCTGGGCGAGCCGCAGGGCCGCGACGGACCCGGCGTACCCGCTGCCGACGACGACGGCCGACGCGTACGTGGCGCAGTTGGTGCCGATCGGGGCCGCGACGGCCCGGCCGACCGTGCTCTGGGCGGCGAGGGCGCCGAGGGCGACGCCGCCGGAGCGGAGCAGAAAGCCTCGTCTGCTCATCGAAGTGGTGCTGCTCTTGCGCTGAGACGCCATGTGGCGCTTCCCCCTTGACAGACCGGGCGGACCAGGACACGACCGGGCCGACCGACGACGGACCAGGAAGTCGACGCGGCAGACCAGGGCCGCGACCCATCGCAGTCTGGCCGGGCGACCTTGAATCCGGCTGGAGCCCGCTGCCGGGCCGCACCGCAGGTCCGCTCGACCCGGGCTCGACCCGGATTCCGCCCGCCTCCGGTGCAGTGAGGGCGTGTCCGACGGACCCGCCCTGCGCGTGTCCGTACCGTCCAGCGAGAGGCAGAACCCGATGAGCACCGGCCGGATCGACGTCCACCAGCACGTGATTCCGCCCTTCTACCGCGACTGGCTGACCGGCCGCGGCATCGACCTCGGCCGCCGCCTGCCCGCCTGGAGCACCGGCAGCACCCTCGCGATGATGGACGGCCACGGCATCGCCGCCGGCGTCCTGTCCGTCTCCACCCCCGGCGTCCACCTGGCCCCGGGCGAGGACGCCGAGGCCCGCAGGCTCGCCCGCCGGGCCAACGAGTTCCTCGCCGAGCTGGTCAAGGACCGCCCGGACCGCTTCGGCTTCTTCGCCACCCTCACCCTGCCCGACGTGGACGGCGCCCTCGCCGAGGCCGAGTACGCCTTCGACGTGCTCGGCGCGCACGGCGTGCTGCTGCTCGCCAACACCCACGGGCAGTACCTCGGCGACCCGGCCCTGGAGCCGCTGATGGCCGAGCTCGGCCGCCGGGGCGCCGTCGCCCTGGTGCACCCCTCCCAGTTGCCCGGCCCCGCCGTCCCGGGCGTGCCCGCGTACGTCGCCGACTACCTGCTCGACACCACCCGGGCCGCCGTCAACCTGGTCCGCAACCGCGTCCTCACCCGCCACCCCGGCCTGCGCGTCATCCTCGCCCACGGCGGCGGCTTCCTCCCGTACGCCTCCCACCGGGTCGCGCACGCCCCCAACGTCTGGGGCGACCGCACCCTCGACCAGGTCCTCGCCGAACTGCGCCGCTTCCACTTCGACACCGCGCTGTCCTCCAGCCCGGCCGGTCTCCCCAGCCTGCTCGCCTTCGCCGACCCGATGAACATCCACTACGGCAGCGACTGGCCCTTCGCCACCGACGACATCGACTACTTCCTCGCCGGTCTCGAATCCCACCCCCTCGACGACACCACCCGTGCCGCGATCGACCGCACCAACTCCGCCCGCCTCTTCGCCGGGGCGGCGTTCCTCGAGAGCGGTCGGTCCGAATAGCGGGTGCCCCGGTCCGGGAGCGTTGTGACGCTTCCGGACCGGGGCGGCCGGGACCGATTCTGACGAAACGTCAGCCGACGGACCAGATCTGCAGGGCGGAGCCGGTGTCCGGCTGCTGGGTCACCAGGGCGCCGTCGGCGGTGGAGGCGGTGGTGAGGGCGAGCCCGCTCTGCTGCGAGGTGATCGTGTAGCCGCCGGCGACGGGGGAGACCAGCCAGCGCTGGTTGGCGCCCCCGGTGCACGCCCACTGGACGATCGGGTTGCCGGCCGCCGTGGAGCCGCCGCTGTCGTCCAGGCAGAGCGTGGACTCACCGTTGGCGATCCGGTAACTGCCGTCGGACTGCCGGGTGAAGACCCAGTTCTGGTTGGCGCCGCCGTTGGGGGTCCAGGTGACGAGCTGGGTGCCCTGCGCGGTGGAGTGGGCGGGGTCGTCGAGGGCCTTGCCCGAGACGGTGAGGGTGTGGGTGCCGTCGAGCGAGGCGGTGCCGGTGGGGGTCAGCGTCAGGGTCTGGTCGGCCGCGGCGCGGGCGCCGCCCACGGGGTTGCCGGTGGTGTCGGTCCAGGACCGGGTGGGCGTGGTCTCGGTGAGCCGGCCGGCGCCGGAGGTCATGCCGAGCACCAGGCCGCTGTAGCGGTTGACCAGCCGGACGGCTCCGGTCGGTGCCCCGGTGTCGGTCCGGCCGGGGATGACGAACCACTGCTGGCCGACGGTGGGTCCGTTCGTCCCCGGCGCGGTGACGGTCGGCGCGGTGCCCCAGGCGCGGGTCGCCGTGCTGTCGGAGCCGACGCCCAACAGCCGGCCGGTGGCGGAGTTGAGGATGCGGTACGAGCCGTCGCCGTTGGAGGCGAAGCTCCACGAGGCCAGGCCCGATCCGGTGGCGGCCGGCAGTGAGGTGGTCGCCGGGCCGCCGGAGGTCTGGGCGAGCACCCGGCCGGTGCCGTTGGCGATCCGGTAGGTCCTGGTCACGTCGACCGGCGCGGGGGCGGGTGCGGAGGAGTCGAGGGTGATGTCGACGTACTCGCCCGAGGAGCCCGCCGAGCAGCCGTACGCGCAGTAGGAGCGGAAGTTCCTGCCGACGATCGTGGAGCTCGTCCGGTTCGCGCTGTCGACGAACCAGCGGTACCAGGAGGCCGTGTGGTAGCCGCCGGTGTCGCCGATCGGGTACCACTTCTGGGTGGCGAGGTTGTCGGTCGCGTAGAGGTACTGCGGTGACGAACCGTCCTGGTTGACGGCCTGGGGCTCACCGATGTACAGCCCGAGGTGGGCGTCGTAGGTGATGTCCATGACGAACAGGGGCGAGGTCGGGGGCATCTTTCCGGCCGCGATCTGCTGGCTCGCCGTGCCGGTGTTCGCCGGGTCGTACTCGGTGGAGACGGGGGTGTAGCCGGTGCTGTTCGAGGAGTCGACCGGCACGATGTTGCTCTCCCGGCCGCCGGTGCCGGGCTGGCTCCAGGCGCCGTCGTACCACTTCTGCCACGAGTCGGGCGCCATCTTGGCGGAGATCGGCGCGCGGGCCACGTGCTCGTAGAAGGCCGTCCAGCTGCCCTTCTTGTCGAGGATCCGCGAGCCGTAGTAGACGTAGAAGTAGCCGGAGGCGGTGTCCGCGAACAGCCGCGGGTCGCCGTCGCCGTAGGAGTACGTCTCGTTCGGGAACGCGGTGGTGTCGCCCCGCGTGGTGCTGTACGGCGAGGTGAGGACGTGGTTCCTGACGGTCCACGTCCGGCCCTGGTCGGTGGAGACGGCGTAGTCGATCGCGTCGTAGTGCAGGCCGTCGCCGAAGGGCTGCGGGGTGAACTCGTTGTGCACCAGGCCGTACCAGTTGCCGGTGTCCGGGTCGACCCAGACCCCGGTGAGGTCGCAGTAGTTCTTCTGGGCGTAGCCGGAGCCGGCGGGCGCGGCCGTCGCCTCCCGGCCGGTGGGGCTGTTGTTGCAGCGCCAGGTCGTGTTGTTGTTCGCGTCCTGGGAGTTGGCGGGGTTCACCGCGTTGCTGATGGCGGCGGAGCGCTTGGCGGTGTCGAAGTCCTTGCCGGTGAAGAAGTCCCAGTAGCGCGGGTCGCTCGCGCCGTACAGCGCGGCGGACTGCTGGAAGTAGAACGTCCCGTCCTTGTCCAGGTACGGGGCGGCCGGGGTGTCGGTCGGCGTCCGGTACGGCACGGGGGAGCCGACCCCGACGGTGTAGGTCGCCGTGGCGGGTGTGGCGGGGGCCGCCGACGCGGTCGGCGCCGCGAGGGCGCCGCCGGCCAGGGCGGTGGTCGCGGCCGTGAGGGTGGCCACGAGGGTTCTCAGAAGGGATGGCACAGGCACTCCTTCGGGTGGGGGCGTACTGCTTTCGCGGACTCGGCGTTCGGTCCGCGGCGCGGCGGCCACGGGGGTGTGGCCGCCGCGCCTCCTTCCGGTCAGGGCGGGAGGAGTTGAGGGGGGGGTCAGGCCTGCGACATCCGGAAGTCGTAGGCGGGCGGCACCGGGGTCCCCGGGTGGACGGCGAGCCAGAGGGTGTCCAGCGAGTCCTCGCCCTCGCGCATGTTGTCGACGCGGATGCCCTCGGCCAGCAGCCGCCGGACCCGGTCGTCGTCGCCCGAGGCGTGCGCCGCCTTCGCCTCCGCCAGCTTGATCCGGCCGTGCTCGCGGACGGTCTGGGGGAACTGCTCGATGACCTGCAGGGCCTGCTCGGGACGGCCTGCCCGGAGCAGCGCGTCGAGGAGTTCGACGGTGAGCTCCTGGCCGTCCGGGCGCAGCCGGTGGGCCTCGACCATCAGGTCGGCGGACTCCTCGGCGTCGGGCGTCAGAACGGCCAGGGCGCGCAGGGCCCACGGCGTGGGCAGCTCGCCGATCGAGCGCTTCCAGGCCGCGCGGGCGGCGTCGTCCTCGCCGTCGGCCAGGCGGAGCAGGCCGAGCTGGTAGAGCAGGTGCCAGTCCGGTTCGCCCGCCTCCAGCAGCTCGCGCCAGTGGGATCCGCGGACCGGGGCCGCCGGCGGGTCGCTGATCGGCAGCCGTCCGGTGCGCGCCAGGGCCAGCCAGGGGGCCTGTTCGCGCTCGCAGGAGCCGAAGGGCAGGGCGGGGGTGGGAGAGAGCAGCCCGGCTTCGACCTCCAGCGCCCCCCAGCCCGAGCCGCGTGCCAGCAACTGGTCCGGCGCGGGCAGCCCGGCCGCCCACCCGGCGGCCGCGGCCAGCTGCTCCGGGCTGACCAGCGCGTCCAGGGCTTCCCGGACGGCCGCCCGGGCCTGCTCCCAACTCCCGTGTACGGCGTGGGGATCGGCCTGGAGGAGTCCGTAGGCCTCGACCCAGGACCAGCGCGCGCCGGCCGGCATCGGCAGGTGCTCCAGCTGGGTCCTGGCCAGCCCGGCCTGGATCTCCAGGTAGGCCGAGTCGGGCCCGGAGAGCCACTCCTGCCAGTGCCGGCCGCCGGTGCCGGTGCCCCAGTGGAACAGCTTGCGGCCGCGCAGCCGGTCGGTGGACGCCTGGACCAGGCCGGCGCCGGTCTCGTCCAGCGCGGTGATCCACCGGCGTTCGCCGTCCGGGATGTCCAGGAAGTAGTCCGCCGCGCGGGGCAGTCGGCCGGGATAGCTGCGGTCGGCGCCCTCGTGGTCGGGGAAGACGACCTGCCGCAGGTCGGCGGTGTAGTCGAAGTGGAAGGCTCGGTCGGCGGGGCCCACCACCCGGGTCCGCTCCGTCTCGGGCACGGCGATGTTGGACCACCAGTAGACCGGGACCTCGGCGTCGTTCGGGTTGTGGACGGAGACGTTGACGTACAGGACCGGGGAGCGGGCCGGCAGCCAGGCGTCGATCTGCAGCACCAGCTGCCGCAGGCGTTCGAACTCGTACATCCGCAGCACGGGCGTGCCGTCCGCGGCGGTGATCCGGACGGCGTGCAACGGCTCGCAGGTCAGCGGCCAGTGCCCGGTGGTGCCGAGGTTCCACTCCACGCCGCCGGCCACCCAGGCGTCCCGCAGGGCGAGGTTGGCCGGTTGCAGGACCGGGTTGCGGTGCAGCAGTTCGCGGCCCGAGGGGCGGTGCACCAGCGACCAGAGCCGGCCGCCGTAGCCGGGCAGGAAGGTGGCGGTGAGCTCCTCGTTCTCCAGCACCACGGTGGGCAGTTCGCGGGTGGTGCGGGAGCGGTCGTAGCCGTCCTGGGTGGTGTACGGGAGCAGCGTGTGCGGGCGGCCGTAGCCCAGCCCCCGGCGCATCTCGGGATCGGCGGCCCCGGCGTCCTCGGCGACGCGGGCGGGCAGGCCGTGCAGGATCGGCAGCAGGCCGGCGACCGGCTCGGCCGCGCCCTCGACGCGCAGGACGCCGGTGCGCAGCGTCGAGGGCGGGGCCGACGATGCCGGGGCTGACGGGTTCAGGGGTGATGAGCTCATTTGCCGATCCCCACCGTCATGCCCTGGATGATCCGGGTGCCCAGCCAGGAGAAGAGCGCGAGCATCGGTGCGAGGATGAGGCAGACACCGGCGAACATGGTCCCCCAGTCCATTCCGTTGAGTTGTTCGGTGGCCACGAAGTCGGCCAGGGACACCGGCAGGGTGATCTTGTTCTCGCTGTGGTTGAGCACCAGGGCGAAGAGCGTCTCGTTCCAGGCGCCGATCACCTGGAGCAGGAAGGCGGTGATCAGGCCGCCGCGGGCGACCGGGACGATCACCTGCAGGAAGGTCCGCAGCGGCCCGGCCCCGTCGAGGGTGGCGGCCTCCTCCAGGACGGCGGGTACGCCGCTGAAGAAGCCGGTCAGCAGGTAGACGGTGAACGGCATCGCCAGGCCGACGTAGACCAGGATCAGGCCGAACAGGCTGTCCGTCAGGTCGACCTGCGCCAGGCCGATGAAGAGCGGGACGACCAGGACCTGTCCGGGGACCCCGAGGCCCATCGCGAAGGTCATGGTCAGCGCGGACGAGGTGCGGGTGCGGCGGCGGGCCAGCACGTAGGCGGCGGGTGCGGCCAGGGCGACGGCCGCCACCGAGGAGACGGTCGCGACGAGCACGCTGTTGAGCGCCGCCCGGCCGAACCCGCCCTCGTTCAGCGCCCGTCCGTAGTTGCCGGGCTGCGGGTCGGTCGGCAGGCCGAAGGGGTGGGCGAAGATGTCGTTGCTGCCGCGCAGCGAGGTCAGGAAGACCCACAGGATGAGCAGCAGGTCGGCGGCGACGACGACCCAGACGACGGCCCTGGCGATCCGCATCGCCGGTCCCGCGGCTCGGTGCTTGGTACGCACGGGAGGTGCCTTTCTCGGGTGGGGTCAGTACTCGACGGCGGTGCGGCGCATCAGCCGGCGGAGCGCCAGCGTGATCACCCCGACCATCACGAGGCTGACCAGGGCGGCGGCCGTGGCCATGCCCAGTTGCGGGGCCGAGGTCTGCGGGAACGCCTCGGTGTAGACGTACATCGCGGTGTTCCAGGTGCTGACCGGCGGCTGGTTCGAGCTGCTGCCGCCGTACATCAGGATCAGTTCGAAGATCTTCACCGAGCTGACCGTCCAGAGCACGGCGCAGACCGAGATCACGTCCCAGGCCAGTGGCAGGGTGACGTGCCGGAACCGCTGGAAGGCGCTTGCGCCGTCCAACTCGGCGGCCTCGTAGAGGTATTCGGGGATCTGGTCGACGGCCGCCATGATGATGGCCGTGTAGTAGCCGGTGGCCGTCCAGACCAGCGTGGCGACGATCATCGGGAAGAGGTTGTCGGTCGCCAGCCACTTGGGCGGCGCCGCCACGCCCAGCCAGTGCAGCACGGTGTTCACCGGGCCGTCGGGGGAGAACAGGAAGCCGGCCGCGATGCCGAACACCATCGCGTTGACCAGGCACGGGAAGAAGAGCACCGACCGGGCGAACAGCCGGGCCCGCATCTCGCGCAGCACCAGGGTCAGCGCCAGGCTGATCGCGAAGGTGATGGCGCCGCCGACGACGAGGATCTCCAGGGTGTTGAGCAGCGAGGTGCGGAACGTCGGATCCCCGAACAGGAGCTGGTAGTTGTGCAGGCCGCGCCACTGCTTGGCGCCCATGCCGTCCCACTTGTACAGGCTGGTCCAGGCGGCGTAGCCGATCGGGGCCAGGAACAGGACCGCGTAGACGAGCAGCGCGGGGCCGGCGAACGGCCAGAAGATGCGCCGGTGTTGACGTTCCAGGGGCGCGGTGCCGGAGCCGGCCGGCGGCCGCCCTTCGCGCCGGACCGCGGTGCGGTCCTGGAGTGCGGTGGCCATGGGATCAGTCCTGCGACTTCCAGAAGGAGACCTGGTCGGATTTCATCTTCGAGACGAACTGCTCGGCGCTGGTCTTGCCGTGCCACAGGTCGAGGAAGTTCTGGTTGAGGACCTTGGTCGGGTAGCTGCCCGCGACGCCGCCGTAGGTGAGTCGCACCGGCGCGGAGTCCAGTGCCTTCTGCACGTCGGCCAGCACCGCGGGGGCCGGGATGTCCGGGCGCGGGGTGATGTTGCCGGCCTCCGTGGAGATCCCGCCGAGCACCTTCTGCTGCTGGAAGTAGGCGATGAACTTCTGTGCGGGGGCGACGTTCTTGGCGGTCCTGGGCATCGAGAAGCCGAAGAGCATCGAGTCGGCGTTGGTGGCGCCGGGCGGCAGCATCGCGCCCATCTTCCAGTCGGCCGGGACCTGCTTGGCGACCTCGTCGGTGACCCAGCTGCCGTCGCTGTAGAAGGCGGCCTTGC
Source organism: Kitasatospora sp. NPDC087314 (assembly GCF_044744365.1). Classification (NCBI taxonomy): domain Bacteria; kingdom Bacillati; phylum Actinomycetota; class Actinomycetes; order Kitasatosporales; family Streptomycetaceae; genus Kitasatospora; species Kitasatospora sp. NPDC087314. The sequence goes on along the minus strand of NZ_JBIUYE010000010.1, from coordinate 344,551 downwards.
CGGCCGACCAGTTGGTCTCCTGTGCCGGGAACTTGGTGGCGTCGTAGCCGCCGAGCAGGTAGCCGCCCTTGACCAGCTGCTCGACCTGCTTCACCGCGGTGAGCACCGCCGGGTTGTCCCAGCCCGCCCCGGACTTGTCGGAGCTCAGGGCGCTGAAGTCGACGCCGCCCGCGGCCAGCAGGTAGTCCAGGGTCAGGCCGTTCTCCCAGGCGAGCTCGCCGTCCGAGGCCAGGCAGGCCCGGCCCTTGGCCTTGAGGGCGTCGCAGACCTTGAGGAAGTCGGCCCAGGTGGCCGGCGGGGTGGGCATGGCGGTGGCGAGGTCGGGGTCGGCGGCGTTGTAGAACAGGCCGGCCGAGGAGACCTCGTACGGGATGATGTAGTGGTTCTTGCCGTTCGGGTCCTTCGGCAGGGCGTCCAGGTACTTGGCCGGGATGACGTCGGAGACCTTCTTGCCCTCGCCGGGCACCTCCATGCCGAGCACGTCGGACAGGTCCAGGGCCTGGCCGGCCTGGGCGGTCGCGGCGTAGACGGCGTCGGCGCCCTGGTCCCACAGGTCCGGGGCCTGGCGGGCGGCTATCGCGGGGCCGATCTTCTTGGTCACGTCGCGACCGGCCCAGGTGACGTCGACCTTGATGCCGGTGTCGCTCTGGAACCGGTCGATCGCGGCCTGGATCACCTTCGCCTGCGGCTCGCCCGCCCGCCACATCGACCAGTAGGTGAAGCCGCCCGCCTTGGCGCCGCCGCCCGTCCCGCCGCTGCCGCAGGCGCTGGCACCGGCCGCGAGCACCACGGCCGTCGCCACGCCGACGACGCGTCTGGCGGTCTTCGTCTTGCTGTTCATGCGCTGTTCCTCTCAACGGGACGCCCGCATCCGCCGTGCGTCGACGGGTTCTGCTCTGCACAGCAGCGCGCTGGGTGGGAACAGTAGGGTTCACTTGACCGGTAAAACAAGACCCTGTCGCGAGACTCGTCGACCGATGCGAAGTCGTGACGTCGCCGACCTGTGGATCTTCACAGGTCGGCGCTGTCGCAGGATGCGGGGAGGATTGACCGCCCACTCCGACGGCGTTAGATTTGCCGGGTATTTCTTGGACCGGTAAAGCATTTCGGGAGTGGACGCTCATGGTGACGATGCAGGACGTGGCCGAGCGTGCGGGGGTCACCAAGCAGACGGTCTCCAACGTCGTCACCGGCCGGATCCCGGTGCGCCCGGCGACCGAGGCCCGGGTGCGGGCGGCGATCGAGGAACTCGGCTACACCCCGAACCTGGTGGCCCGATCGCTGGCCACCGGCACCACGATGACGGTCGGCCTGTTCGTCCCCACGGTGACCAGCCCCTTCTACTCCGAGATCGTCCAGGAGGTGGAGGACCTGCTGGAGCGCGAGGGCTACCACCTGCTGCTCTGCACGACCCGGCTGGACGGCGAACGCGCCCGGCGGCAACTGGCCGGGCTCTCCAGCCGCCTGGTGGACGCGCTGCTGATCGCCGGAGACCGCGACCTGATCGACCACCTGCCGCTGCTGGCCGACGCCCGCTTCCCCGTGGTGCTGTGCGCCTGGGAGACGGAGGCGCCGGACACCCACCCGGTCGTCACCATCGACTACGAGCGCGCCGGCTACCTCGCCGGCCGACACCTGCGCGACCTCGGGCACGAGCGCGTCGCCGTGCTGGCCAGCCTCCCCTCGCACGCCGGCCGGGTGGCCGGGTTCCGGCGGGCCTTCGCCGCCGACGGCCTGACGATCCCCGACAGCGCGGTCTTCAGCACCCCCGAGTCGTCCGCCGCCGGGGGGTTCGCCGCCGCCGGCGCCGCGCTCGCCGCCGACCCCGGCCTGACCGCGATCTTCGCCACCCAGGACGTCCTGGCCCTGGGCGCGCTGGACGCGGCGACCGCGGCCGGGCGCTCCGTCCCGGAGGACCTGTCGGTCGTCGGACACGACGACATCGAGGAGGTCCGGCGCTCGCGTCCGCCGCTCACCACGGTGGCGATCCCCAAGCGCGAGATGGCGCAGCAGGCGATCGAACTGCTGCTGCGGGCCGTCAAGAACGGCGGCGCGTCCACCAACGCCCTGCACCTGCTGCGGCCCACGCTGATCGTCCGGGAGAGCAGCGGCCCGGTCCGGGGCGGCTCGGCCTGATCCCGGTGGCGCCGGGGGGCGTTTCCGGACCCCGCCCGCGATGACGCGCCGCCGGTCCTCCTCCCTCGAATCGCCCTGCCCCGCGTCGCGGATCGTTCCGGTCCGAAAGTGCCCCGTGCCCGCCGGGCTCCGCGCATCCCGGTGACCCGAACGGCCCCGTCGGCTTGCGCCCCTCGGGCGACCCCTTCGGCTCACCGGACCGGCGTTCGATCCGAACCGTTGCTATGACTGTGGTTGAGCCATTTCGTCCGGCTCCCATCCCCGAGGAGGCATCCTCATGGGTGCTGCAACAACCGACACCGACGTGGTGCACATTCTCTGGATCAACGCCGGTCTCAGCTGCGATGGCGACTCCGTCTCGCTGACCGCCGCCATGCAGCCGAGCATCGAGGAGATCGTCACCGGTGCTCTGCCCGGCCTGCCCCAGGTCGCGGTGCACTGGCCGCTGATCGACTTCGAGTGCGGCCCGGTCCAGGGCGCGGACAACTTCGTCGAGTGGTTCTTCAAGGCCGACCGCGGCGAGCTCGACCCGTTCGTCCTGGTCGTCGAGGGGTCCATCCCCAACGAGAAGATCAAGAAGGAGGGTTACTGGTGCGGGTTCGGCGACGATCCCGCGACCGGCCAACCCATCACCACCAGTGAGTGGCTGGACCGGCTCGCCGCCAAGGCCACCGCCGTGGTGGCGATCGGCACCTGCGCCACGTACGGCGGCATCCACGCGATGGCCGGCAACCCGACCGGTGCGATGGGCGTGCCGGACTACCTCGGCTGGGACTGGAAGTCCAAGGCCGGGCTGCCGATCGTCTGCGTGCCGGGCTGCCCGATCCAGCCCGACAACTTCGCCGAGACGCTCACCTACCTGCTGTACCAGCTGGCCGGCTCCGCCCCGATGATCCCGCTCGACGACAAGCTGCGGCCGGCCTGGCTGTTCGGCGCCACCGTGCACGAGGGCTGTGACCGCGGCGGCTACTACGAGCAGGGCCAGTTCGCCACGGAGTACGGCACTCCCGAGTGCCTGGTGCGGCTCGGTTGCTGGGGTCCGGTCGTCAAGTGCAACGTCGCCAAACGCGGCTGGACCAACGGCATCGGCGGCTGCCCGAACGTGGGCGGCATCTGCATCGCCTGCACCATGCCGGGCTTCCCGGACAAGTTCATGCCGTTCATGGACCCGCCGCCCGGCTCGCGGGTCTCCACCGAGGCCAGTTCCGCGTACGGGGCGCTGATCCGCCGACTGCGCGCGATCACCCAGAAGACCGTCGACAAGGAACCGAAGTGGCGCCACAAGGGCGGCCGTCTGACCACGGGCTACCGCCCGCCCTGGTGACGCCCGGGGCCGCACGCCTGCGGGTGTGCGGCCCGTCGCCGCCGCCCGCTCCCCCTCCCCGCTCGTAGAGAAGGGCACGACACACACGATGGCACCGACTACCAAGGCGGCCGGCGACGGCAACGGCCTGACCGAGATGTCCTGGGACCCGATCACCCGGATCGTGGGCAGCCTCGGCATCCACACCAAGATCGACTTCAAACAGAAGCGGGTCGCGGAGTGCTACAGCACCTCCTCGGTCTTCCGCGGCTACAGCGTCTTCATGCGCGGGAAGGACCCGCGGGACGCGCACTTCATCACCAGCCGGATCTGCGGGATCTGCGGCGACAACCACGCCACCTGTTCGGTCTACACCCAGAACATGGCGTACGGCGTGAAGCCCCCGCACCTCGGAGAGTGGATCATCAACCTCGGCGAGGCCGCCGAGTACATGTTCGACCACAACATCTTCCAGGAGAACCTGGTCGGGGTCGACTACTGCGAGAAGATGGTCCGCGAGACCAACCCGGGCGTGCTGGAGCTGGCCGAGCGCACCGAGGCGCCACACGCCGGCGACCACGGGTACCGGACCATCGCCGACATCATGCGCTCGCTCAACCCGATCGAGGGCGAGTTCTACCGTGAGGCGCTCCAGGTCAGTCGGTACACCCGGGAGATGTTCTGCCTGATGGAGGGCCGCCACGTGCACCCCTCCACGCTCTACCCGGGCGGCGTCGGCACGGTGGCGACGGTTCAGCTGTTCACCGACTACCTGACCCGGCTGATGCGGTACGTGGAGTTCATGAAGAAGGTCGTGCCGCTGCACGACGACCTCTTCGACTTCTTCTACGAGGCGCTGCCCGGCTACGAGGAGGTCGGCCGGCGCCGGGTCCTGCTCGGGTGCTGGGGCAGCCTCAACGACCCCGACCACTGCGACTTCACGTACCGCAACATGTCGGACTGGGGCCGCAGGATGTTCGTCACCCCCGGCATCATCGTGGACGGCAAGCTGGTCACCAACGACCTGACGACGATCAACCTCGGCATCCGGATCCTGCTCGGCAGCTCCTACTACGAGGACTGGCAGGGCAAGGAGCTCTTCGTCACCCACGACCCGCTGGGCAACCCGGTCGACCCCCGGCACCCCTGGAACCAGCACACCATCCCCGCCCCGCAGAAGCGCGACTTCGACGACAAGTACAGCTGGGTGATGTCCCCCCGCTGGTTCGACGGCAAGGATTACCTGGCCCTGGACACCGGCGGCGGCCCGATCGCCCGGTTGTGGTCCACCGCCCTGTCGGGGCTGGTCGACATCGGCTACATCAAGGCCACCGGGCACAGCGTGCAGATCAACCTGCCCCGCTCGATGACGAAGCCGGAGACCACCTTCGAGTGGAAGATCCCGCAGTGGAGCAACGCCATCGAGCGCAACCGCGCCCGCACCTACTTCCAGGCGTACGCGGCGGCGGCCGCCCTCCACTTCGCGGAGAAGGCGCTGGACGAGGTGCGCGCCGGGCGCAGCCAGACCTGGGAGCGCTTCGAGGTGCCGGACGAGTCGATCGGCTGCGGCTTCACCGAGGCGGTGCGCGGGGTGCTCTCCCACCACATGGTGATCCGCGACGGCAAGATCGCCAACTACCACCCGTACCCGCCCACCCCGTGGAACGCCAGCGTCCGTGACAGCTTCGGCACCCCCGGCCCGTACGAGGACGCGGTGCAGAACACCCCGATCTTCGAGGAGAACACCCCGGAGAACTTCAAGGGCATCGACATCATGCGCGCGGTGCGCAGCTTCGACCCCTGCCTGCCGTGCGGCGTGCACATGTACGTGGGGGGCGGGCGCACCCTGCAGACCATGCACGTGCCCACCGGCCTGAGCGGGCTGGCCGGATGACGGCCGAGCAGACCGGACAACGCATCCAGGAGACCCTGGACGCCCTGGCCGGCAGCGGCGCCGAGCAGGCGGGCGAGCAACTCGTCCGCGACCTGATGGAGTTCTACGGCGGGGGGCTGGCCCGGCTCGTCCCCGCACTGCCCCCGTCCGTCCTGGCGCGGCTGCTGGACGACCCGGTGGTGGCCGGGCTGCTGCTCCTGCACGATCTGCACCCCGAGGACGTGAGCGCCCGGATCGGCCGGGCGCTCGCCGCCCTGCCCGAGCAGGTCGAGGTGCTCGGCTTCGACCCGGGCACCGGCACGCTGCGGCTACGCCGGACGGCCTCCGGCTGCGGCTGCGGCGAGCAGGAGGTGGAGGCCGTACTCGCCTGCCACGCGCCCGAGGTGACGGCCCTGGAGCTGGAACGCGCCCCGCAGCTGCTGCAGATCGGCACCCGCCCGACCCTGCCTGCGGAGGCGCGATGAACACCCGCCGGTTCTCCCACGCGGGTACCGCCCTGCTGCACCGGCTGCGCGAGCCCGCGCCGCCGCGGCCCGAGCGGTGCGCGTTCTGCGGCCTGGACCTGCCACCCGGCCACCGCCACCTGGTGGACACCGAGGAGCGCGCCCTGACCTGCACCTGCACCGCCTGCGGCCTGCTGTTCCAGCAGCCGGGCGCGTCCGACGGCCGCTACCGCAGCGTGCCGGACCGCTGCCTGGTCGATCCGGACGGGCGCCTGGACGAGCAGTCCTGGTCGGCGCTGGGGATCCCGGTCGGCACCGCGTTCCTGTTCCGCAACGCCGCGCTGGACCGGCTGCTCGCCTGCTACCCCGGGCCGGCCGGTGCCACCGAGAGCGAACTGGACGAGGAGGCCTGGCAGCGCGCCCTCGGCGCGAGCCGGCTGGCCGCCGCGCTGGAGCCGGACGTGGAGGCCCTGCTGCTGCGCCGGGACGGCCGGCTGGTCGAGTGCTTCCTGGTGCCGATCGACGTCTGCTACGAGCTGGTCGGCCGCTTGCGGCTGTGCTGGCACGGCTTCGACGGCGGGGCCGAGGCGCGGGCCGAACTCGACGCGTTCTTCGCGAGGTTGGCCGTCCGGGCCCGTCCCCTGCCCGCGGAGGTGACGGCGTGACCGCCCTCGGCTTCGCCTGTACCGGCGTGCGCTCCGAACCGTACGCGGCCGGGCCGACCCTGGTGTTCCGGCTGCGGATCACCGCCCCGGCCGACACCCGGGTGCACGCCCTCGCGCTCCAGTGTCAACTGCGCATCGAACCGGGCCGCCGGTCCTACAGCGGGGCGGAGGGCGAGCGGCTGACCGACCTGTTCGGCGAACGGGAGCGCTGGGCGACCACGCTCAACCCGCTCCAGTTCGCCACCGTGCCGCTGCTGGTGCCCGGATTCACCGGCGAGACCGAGGTCGACCTGGTGGTGCCGGGCAGCTACGACCTGGAGGTGGCCTCCGCCCGCTACTTCCGGGCGCTGGACGGCGGCGAGGTGCCGCTGCTGCTGCTCTTCTCCGGCACCGCCTTCGCCGGCCCCGGCGGCTTCCAGGTCACCCCGGTGCCCTGGGACAAGGAGGCCTCGGTGCGGATGCCGGTGCGGGTCTGGCGTGAGGCGATCGACCAGCACTTCCCCGGCTGCGGCTGGCTGCGGCTGCCGGACGACCTGATGGACGCCCTGCTGGCCTACCGCTCCCGGCGGGCCCTGCCCTCCTGGGAGGCGACGGTGCGGGAGCTGCTCGCGACGGCGGCGGTCGGGGAGGGGGTCCGGTGAGCGCCTTCCCGACCGGGATCGAGAGCGGCTTCGCGGCCGCCCGGCAGATCGCCGACGCGGTGCTGCTGGAGGGCTACGTGCTCTACCCGTACCGCGCCTCGGCGGCCAAGAACCGGCTGCGCTGGCAGTTCGGCGTGCTGGTCCCGCCCGAGTACACCGCGCAGGGCGGCGAGCACTCCCACCAGCGCACCGAGTGCCTGGTGGAACCGCGCGGCGGCGACCGGTTGGCCGTCGAACTGCGCTTCCTGCGCGTCCAGCGGCGCACCGTCGAGCGGGCCACCGCCACCGGGGGCTTCGAGCCGGTGGGACGGCTGGAGCTCGCCGACCGGGTGTTCGTCGAGTGGGACGAGGGCGTCGAGGAGCGAATCGAACTGCTGCTCCCGGTCGATGAGTTGGCCGGAGACGGGGTGCTGCGGCCGTTCCGGCTGCCGGGCGTCGGCGAGACGGAACTGCTGCGCGAGAACGACGCGGCCGTCGGCCGACTGGTGCGTCGCCGCGAACAGGTCGACGGCCTGTTGCGGCTGACCGCCGAGGAACTCCCCGGCCCGTACCGGGCGCAGCGCCTGACGGTGGTGGTGGAGAACACCTCCACCTGGACACCGGCCCGGCACGCCCGCCGGGAGGAGGCGCTGCCGCGCTCCCTCGTCTCGGCACACCTGCTGCTCGGACTGGAGCACGGCTGCTTCCTGTCCGTCACCGACCCGCCGGAGTGGGCCCGCCCGGCCGTCGAGCGGTGCCGCAACGAGCACACCTGGCCGGTGCTGGCCGGACCGGACCGCGGGCGCCGGGTGGTGCTCTCCTCGCCGATCATCCTGGAGGACCACCCGCAGGTCGCCCCGGAGAGCCTCGGCACCCTCTACGACGCCACCGAGATCGACGAGATCCTGGCGCTGCGGACGGCGGCCCTGACCGACCAGGAGAAGCGGGAGGCCCGGGGCACCGACGAACGGGCCGGCGCCGTGATCGACCTGGCGGACTCGATGCCGCCCGAGGTGCTGGAGCGCCTGCACGGAGCCGTCCGCGGGCTGCGCGAGATCACCGGGTGCCCTCCCGAGGCGGAGCAGCCCTGGTGGGACCCGGGCAACGATCCGGAGGTCGACCCCGAGCGGGACCGGGTGCTCGTCGACGGTCACTCGGTCGGCGCCGGCAGCCGGGTCCTGCTGCGGCCCGGCCGGCGGCGCACCGACGCCCAGGACCTGTTCCTGCACGGGCGGACCGCCGTCGTCGAGGCGGTGCTCCACGACGTCGACGGGTCGGTGCACCTGGCGGTCACGGTGGACGGCGACCCGGGCGCGGACCTGTGGCGGGCGCAGGGCCGGTTCCGCTACTTCCAGCCCGACGAGGTCACCCCGCTGGGCGAGGCCCCGCCACCGGCGGACGGCGCCGTCCGGACGGAGGGCCCGTGAACGCCGGGGCGGTCCTGGTCGCCGGGGTGGGCAACATCTTCCTCGGCGACGACGGGTTCGGCGTGGAGACCGTCCGCCGGCTCGCCGCCCACCCGGTGCCGACGGGCGTCGAGGTGGTCGACGTCGGCGTCCGTGGGGTGGACCTGGCGTACCGGCTGCTCGACGGCTACCGGACCGCGGTGCTGGTGGACGCCACCTGCCGCGGCGGGGTGCCGGGCACGGTCTACCTCATCGAAGCGGCCGCCGAACCGCTGGAGGCGCCGGTGCTGGACGGGCACCGGATGGGGCCCGACGCGGTGCTCGCCCTGCTGGCCACGCTCGCCGCCGGCACCGGCGGCGAGCCGCCCGGACGGGTGCTGGTGGTCGGGTGCGAGCCGGCGTCGCTGGAGGAGGGCATCGGGCTGAGCACCCTTGTCGCCGCCGCCGTCGAGGAGGCGGTCCAGATGATCCTGCGGGTCGTGGACGAGGCCACACAACCGGAGAGGGAGACAACACCATGCTGAGGAAACTGCTCTGCGCGACCCTGCTGGCAGGGGTCGCGGCCCTGGTCTGGCAGAGCCTGCCGGACCTCAGGCGGTACCTGCGCCTGTCCCGGATGTGAGGCGCGGATTGCTGCGAACGGTGCAGCCGCGGGCGCGGTGGCGGCGCGGCTTCGAGTCGTCGACGCCACCGCGCCCTGTAATGGGGCCCGTTGCCGCCGGCCGTGGGAAGGGACCGATGCACGAGATGTCGATCGCCGCCGCCGTCGTCGAGCAGGTGGACCGGGCCGCGCGTGAACACGGGGCCCAGGGTGTCGCGCGGGTACGGCTGCAGGTCGGTGAACTGGCCGGCGTGGTCCCGCAGGCGCTCGACTTCTGCTTCGAACTCGCCTGCGCCGGAACGCTGCTGGAAGGGGCCGCGCTGCAGGCCGAGTCCGTCGCGGCACGCGCCCGCTGCACCCCCTGCGCGGTCGAGTGGGCCGTCGGCATGCCGCCGGACCTCGGCTGCCCGAGCTGCGCCGGCGGCAGCGTCGAGCTGTTGTCCGGACGCGAGCTGCAGATCCTCGACGTCGAATGGGCCGAGCGCCCCGGCGTCCAGGCCGATCAGAAAGGCTGATGCCGATGTGTCGCACGGTCGACCTGCGCCAGGCGATCCTCGCCCGGAACGACGGCAGCGCAGGGGAGTTGCGGGCGGCCCTGGCCGCGCGCGGGACGGTGGCGGTGAACCTGCTGTCCAGCCCCGGCAGTGGCAAGACCGCGCTGCTGGAGGCCGAGTTGGGCCTGGCCCGGCGGCGCGGGGTGCCGGTCGCCGCGCTCACCGCCGACCTCGCCACCGAGAACGACGCGCTGCGGCTGGCCCGTTCGGGCGCGTTGGTGAAGCAGGTGCTCACCGACGGGCTCTGCCACCTGGAGGCGGAGATGCTCGCCGGGCACCTGGTCGGCTGGCTGCCGGACGACACCCGGCTGCTCTTCGTGGAGAACGTCGGCAACCTGGTCTGCCCGGCCTCCTACGACCTCGGTGAGTCGCTGCGGGTGGCACTGGCCTCGGTGACCGAGGGCGAGGACAAGCCGCTCAAGTACCCGACCGCCTTCGGGCTGGCCAACCTGGTGCTGGTGACCAAAGCCGACCTCGCCGCGGCGGCGGAGTTCGACGAGACGGCGTTCCGGGCGAACGTCGCGCGGGTCAATCCCGGGGTGGAGGTCGTCCTCACCTCGGCCCGGACCGGCCGGAACGTCGGCGTCCTGCTGGAGCGGGCGCTGGCCGTCCTGGACGGCGCCGAGCCGCACCGGCCGGTCATGTCCGTCGACCACGGACCCGGGCACCACCATGGACCGGGGGAGCACCGCGGGGAAGCGGAGCACCAGCACGAGCACCAGCACGGGCACGGCCATGCGGAGCCCGACCACGCGCCGGCCGTGGTGCGGGACCCTTCGTGACGACCGGTCGCCAGGCGCTGGGCCCGGAGCGGCGGAGGGTCGCCATCCGCGGCCTGGTGCAGGGGGTCGGCTTCCGGCCGTTCGTCTACACGCTGGCCGGTGAGCTCGGCCTCGCCGGCAGCGTCACCAACACCGGCGAGGGCGTGCTGGTCGAGGTCGAGGGCGGCCGCGAGGCCGTCGCCGCCTTCTGCCGGCGGGTGGCCGACGACGCTCCGCCGCTGGCCCAGGTGGCCTCGGTGGAGTCCGCGCCGCTGGCCGCCACCGGCGGCACCGGTTTCGCCATCGTCCCGTCCCGGACCGACGGCCCCCGGGCCACCCTGATCCCGCCCGACGTGGCCGTCTGTGCCGACTGCCTCGCCGAACTGGCCGACCCGGCCGACCGCCGGCACCGGCACCCGTTCATCAGCTGCACCAACTGCGGGCCCCGCCACACCATCGTGACCGGCCTGCCGTACGACCGCGCCAACACGACCATGGCCGGCTTCCCGATGTGCCCGGACTGCGCCCGGGAGTACACCGACCCGGCGGACCGCCGGTTCCACGCGCAGCCGGTGTCCTGTCACGCCTGCGGACCGCGGCTCGCCCTCATCGTGCCCGGACACGCCGACCTGGCCGGGGAGGCCGCGCTCGCCGAGGCGCGCCGGCGGCTGGCCGCCGGGGCGATCCTCGCCGTCAAGGGCATCGGCGGCTACCACCTGACGTGCGACGCGCGCGACGCCGCCACCGTCGCCCTGCTGCGCCGGCGCAAGCGGCGCGGCGACAAGCCGTTCGCCCTGATGGCCCGTGACCTCGCCACCGTCGAGGGCCTGCTGCCGCTCGGCCCGGTCGAACGCGAGCTGCTCACCGGAGCGGTGCGGCCGATCGTGCTGCTGCGCCGCACCGGCGCGCTGCGACCCGCGCTCGCGGCGGTGGCCCCGCGCAGCCCCGACCTCGGACTGATGCTCCCCTACACGCCGCTGCACCACCTGCTGCTCGCCGCACCGGGGCCGGACCTGCTGGTGATGACCAGCGCCAACCTCTCGGGCGAGCCGATCGTCACCGACGACGCGGAGGCGCTGACCACGCTCGCCCCGCTGGTCGACGGCTGGCTCACCCACGACCGGCCGATCCACGTCCCCTGCGAGGACTCGGTCGTCCGGGTGGTCGACGGCGAGCAACTGCCGCTGCGCCGCTCCCGCGGGTACGCGCCGCTGCCGCTGCCCCTGCCGGTGCCGGTCCGCCCGGTGCTGGCGGTCGGCGGCGACCTGAAGAACACCTTCGCGCTGGCCCGGGACGGTTACGCCTGGCTGTCGGGCCACATCGGGGACATGGACGACCTGGCCACCCTGCGGGCCTTCGATCGCGCGGTCGAGCAGCTGGGCACGGTCAGCGGGGTGCGAGCGGAGTTGCTGGCCACCGACCGGCACCCCGGCTACCGCTCGGTCCGGCACGCCGAACGGACCGCTGCCGGCCGCCCGGTCCACCGCGTGCAGCACCACCACGCCCACATCGCCGCGGTGATGGCCGAGCACGGCCTGGACGGGAGCCGGCCGGTCCTCGGCGTGGCCTTCGACGGCACCGGCTACGGAGAGGACGGCGCGATCTGGGGCGGCGAGGTGCTGCTGGCCGACTACGCCGGCTTCCGTCGCCTCGCCCACCTCGGGTACGTGCCGCTGCCCGGCGGTGACACGGCGGTCGAGCGCCCGTACCGGACGGCGCTCGCGCACCTGCGGGCCGCCGGCCTGCCCTGGACGCCCGGGCTGCCGTCGGTCCAGGCCTGCCGGGATGGTGAACTTCGGCTGCTGGAAAGGCAGTTGGAGCGCGGACTGAACTGCGTGCCGACCTCCAGCATGGGGCGGCTGTTCGACGCGGTGTCGTCGCTCGCCGGGATCTGCCACCGTGCCGGATACGAGGCCCAGGCGGCGATCGAACTGGAGGCGGCGGCGCACGGGTTCGGTTCCGCGCCGGGGTACGCCTTCGGGCTGCGGCCCACGGCGGACGGCTGGGTCGCCGATCCCGGCCCGGTGCTGGCCGGGGTGCTGGCGGACGTGTCCGCCGGCGCGCCCGACGGTCTGGTCGCCGCGCGCTTCCACGCCGCCGTCACCGAACTGGTCCGGCGGGTCTGCGGGTTCGTCCGGGAGCGGCACGGCACCGGCACGGTGGCGCTCAGCGGCGGTGTCTTCGCCAACGCGCTGCTCTCCTCGGCCTGCGCGCGCGGCCTCGGGGACGACGGTTTCACCGTACTGCGGCACCGGCGGGTGCCGCCCAACGACGGAGGGCTGGCGCTCGGCCAGCTGATGGTGGCCGCCCGCTCGGCGGCCACCCGGGAGGAGTGAGGGCGGATGTGCCTGGCGGTGCCCGGCAGGGTGACGGAGATCGCGGAACGCGACGGGACCCGGATGGCGGTCATGGATTTCGGCGGAGTGGTCAAGGACGTGTGCCTGGAGTACCTGCCCGACCTGCGGGTGGGCGAGTACGCCATCGTGCACGTGGGCTTCGCGCTGCAGCGGCTGGATGAGGAGTCGGCCCGACGGACCCTCGACCTCTTCGCGGAACTCGGCCTGCTGCAGGAGGAGTTCGGCGACCCGTGGGAAGCGGCTCGAGTGGCCGAGGAGGCCGGACAGTGAAGTACCTGGAGGAGTTCCAGAATCCGGAGCTGGCGAGCGGCCTGCTCGCCGACATCAGGGCGACGGTCACCCGGCCGTGGGCGCTGATGGAGGTGTGCGGCGGCCAGACGCACACCATCATCCGGCACGCCATCGACCAACTCCTGCCGGACGAGGTCGAGTTGATCCACGGCCCGGGATGCCCGGTGTGCGTCACCCCGTTGGAGGTGATCGACCGGGCGCTGGCGATCGCCGCCCGGCCCGAGGTGATCTTCTGCTCCTTCGGCGACATGCTGCGGGTCCCGGGCACCGACCGTGACCTGTTCCGGGTCCGCGGCGAGGGCGGCGACGTCCGGGTGGTGTACTCACCGATCGACGCGCTGCGGATCGCCCGGGAGAACCCCGAGCGGGAGGTCGTCTTCTTCGGCATCGGCTTCGAGACCACCGCCCCGCCGAACGCCATGGCCGTCCACCTGGCCAGGAGGCAGGGCCTGCGCAACTTCAGCATGCTCGTCTCGCACGTCCGGGTGCCCCCGGCCATCGAGGCCATCATGAACTCGCCGCACTGCCGGGTCCAGGGCTTCCTCGCCGCCGGGCACGTGTGCAGCGTGATGGGCACCGACGAGTACCCGGCGCTGGCCGAGCGCCACCGGGTCCCGATCGTCGTCACCGGCTTCGAACCCCTGGACATCCTGGAAGGAATCCGGCGCACCGTACGGCAGTTGGAGCGCGGCGAGCACACCGTCGACAATGCCTACCCGAGGGCCGTCCGGCCCGAGGGCAACCCGGCGGCCCGGGCCATGCTGGAGGACGTCTTCGAGGTGATCGACCGTGCCTGGCGGGGCATCGGCGTCATCCCGCAGAGCGGCTGGCGGCTCTCGCCCCGCTACCGGGACCAGGACGCCGAGCACCGCTTCGACGTCGCGGGGATCACCACCCGCGAACCCGCGCAGTGCCGCAGCGGCGAGGTCCTGCAGGGCCTGCTCAAACCCCACCAGTGCGAGGCCTTCGGCACGGTCTGCACCCCGCGGACCCCGCTCGGCGCGACCATGGTCTCCAGTGAGGGAGCCTGCGCCGCGTACTACCTCTACCGGCGTCTGGGCGCGCCGACCGTCCCCCAGGAGGCGAGCCCCGTTGGCTGACACCGAGATCCTGAGCGGGCCCGCCGTCGTACCCACGCCTGCGCCGGACGTCGTACCCACGCCTGCGCCGGACATCGAGCCGGCGCAGGCGCCGGACCTCTCCGGTTGGAGCTGTCCGCTGCCGCTTCGCGACCACCCCCGGGTGGTGATGGGGCACGGCGGCGGCGGCGCGATGTCCGCCGAACTGGTGGAGAACATCTTCGCGCCCGCGTTCGGCGGGCCGGTACTCTCCGCGCTCGGCGACTCCGCCGTCCTGGAGCTCGGCGGCGCCAGGCTCGCCTTCTCCACCGACTCCTACGTCGTCCGGCCGCTGTTCTTCCCCGGTGGCAGCATCGGGGACCTCGCCGTCAACGGGACCGTCAACGACCTCGCCATGAGCGGGGCCCGGGCGGTCTACCTGTCCTGCGGGTTCATCCTGGAGGAAGGGGTGGAGATGGCCGCGGTGGACCGGGTGGCCAGGGCACTCGGCGCCGCCGCCCGCACCGCCGGGGTCGAGGTGGTCACCGGGGACACCAAGGTGGTCGAGGCCGGCCACGGCGACGGGATCTACCTGAACACCGCCGGCATCGGGCTCGTCCCGGCCGGGGTGGACATCCGGCCGCAGCGTGCCGTCCCGGGCGACGTGGTGATCGTCAGCGGCCAGATCGGGCTGCACGGAGTGGCGATCATGAGCGTCCGGGAGGGCCTGGAGTTCGGGGTCGAGATCCAGAGCGACTGCGCGGCTCTCGGCGGCCTGGTCGACGCCATGCTGGCCGTCACCCCCGACCTGCACGTGCTGCGCGACCCCACCAGGGGCGGGCTGGCGGCGGCGCTCAACGAGATCGCGGTGGCGGCCGGGGTGGGCGTGGTGGTGAGCGAACGCGCCGTCCCCGTGCCGCCCCAGGTGGCCAACGCGTGCGCCGTGCTGGGTCTCGACCCGATGTACGTCGCCAACGAGGGCAAGCTCGTCGCCTTCGTCCCGCGGGGGGAGGCGGACGCGGTACTCGCCGCCATGCGCGCCCATCCGCTCGGGGCCGGCGCGGTCGTGATCGGCGAGTGCGTCGCGGACCACCCGGGGATGGTCGTCGCCCGCACCGCCTTCGGGGGCACCCGGGTGGTCGACCTGCCGCTGGGCGAACAGCTGCCCCGGATCTGCTGAGTCCGTCGCGGCGCCCGTCCAGCCGTCCGGGCTGGCCCTGGCCGGGCGCCGGGAGGCCGCCGTCACGGACTGCCGCGCCGCCGTCCGGCGTGCGGCCGGCCTCCCGGAGCGCCACCACCTCGGCCTGTGCGCCGCCCGGCCGGGCCGTGCGCGGGTGAGGTCCCCGGGTGCGCCGTGACGCGCTTCCACGCGCCGTCGGCCGCCGCCGGAGCGGCGCCTGACCCGGCGTCACACTGGCAGGTCGGGGCACCGCGCCGGTGCCCGGAACCGAGCACCGGAGGATCGATCATGGCTACCCCCTCACGCCCCGGCCGGCGGTCCGTCCTCAGGGCCGGGATGGGAATCGCGCTGGGCACGGCGGGCCTGAGCGCGACGGGCCTCGCGGCCGCCCGACCGGCCGGCGCCGCGACGACCGGGCAGAACGGCACCCCGCTGTGCGACCAGCCCGGTGACTCGGCGAGCCAACAGGGTCTGGGGTCGGGCGACCTGGCCATCCCGTACTACCGGGAGCACGACAACTCCTGGGGCTACGTGTTCGGCGACTCCTGGACCGGCATCCAGCAGAGCGGCACCTACATCGGCTCCCCGGTGATGCTGAACCAGGCGGGCTTCGACGCGTCCGGGGCGACGCCGATCTCGTTCACCTGGGCGCAGCCGACCGGCGGGCAGGCCGGGCAGCTCTTCGGCTACACCCACCGCGTCGACAACGGCTACGGCTGGGAGATCAGCCGGATCCCCAACGACTGCATCGAGTTCGGCGGCCGCACCTACCTCCAGTACACGTCCGTGTACACCTGGGGCGCCCCCGGGGACCCGGTGCTGGACCCGGGCCACGACGGCTCGCTGATGTCCGGCGTCGCCTACTCCGACGACTACGGCGTGACCTGGCAGGACTACGCGTACCACTGGCCGGGCGACCACCAGGGCGAGAACCAGTCCCTGTACGGCATGTGGTCGTTCGCGGGCATCGATCCCGACGGCTGGCTGTACGTGTTCTCCAAGCGCTGGAACGGCTCCCACGTCAACTCCGCGGACGGCGGCGCGATCCAGTTGTTCCGGTACCAGCCGGACGACTTCCGGGCCGGCCGGTTCGAGGCGCAGCAGAACTGGGCGTACCTGAACGGCTCCTGGCAGTGGACCACCGCCGCGCCGCCCTCGGTGATCCTCGCCGGCAACAACACCGGGGAGTTCTCCGTCAAGCGGATCGGCGGCACCTACTGCATGAGCTACTTCGACGTGCAGCTGGGCACGATCTTCACCCGCACCGCGCCCCGGCCGGACAGCCCGTGGAGCGTACCCCTGCCGCAGATCACCGCCCTGCAGGTGCCGAACCTGTACGGCGGGTACATCCACCCGGGCAGCCCGAGCGCGTCCGCGCTGACCCTGATCGTGTCGCAGTGGCCCGGCCAGGTGGGTCAACCGCCGTACTGGGTCCGCCAGTTCGACGGCATTCGGGCCTGACCGGGCCGGCCCCGCACCGTAGGCGGTGCGGGGCCGAGGGTCCCATCAGGCGATCATGAACTCGCGGACCGCGAGCGCCCGCTTCACGATCCGGACGTCGCCGATGCAGCCGTGGAAGACCTTGTTCAGCGACCCCGCGTAGGCGTAGCCGCCCAGCATCCACGGGCGCCCCAGGGTGGTCAGGCCGACGGCCGGCGTCGCCGGGTTGCGGGCCACTTCGCAGCCGTCCACGTACATCCGGTTGAGCCGGCCGTCGTTGACGACCGCGACGTGCCACCACCGGTCCAGCGGCAGCTGGTGCCCCCAACAGGTCGACGCCCCGGTCTGGTTGAGCGGATACACGCACCACTGGAGCCCGGGGCCCTCCGACAGGCTGAGCGTGACGACGGGCTCGTCCGGATCGGTCGAGGGGCCGCTCTTGCCCGCCTCGCTGCTCATGCCCCAGCGGCTGAGGACGGCGGACCAGCGGCTGCGCGCGGAGTCCCAGTCGGCGGGAAGCCTGAAGAACGCCTCGACGGTGTAACCGCGTTCGAAGGTCTCCCGGTTCATCGGCGCGTTGGGCACGGTCTGGAGGTAGGCGCCGAGCTGGGCGGAGCCCTGGCTGTCGAAGCGCAGGCTGCCGTGGCCCGGCTGGTCGGGGTGGTGGTCGGTCGACCAGCGGAGCGCCTGGTCGGGGGCGCCCGGGGCGCTCTGCCGGACCAGGTCGTTGCCCAGCCCCGTCAGGTCCTTGACGGTCTGCCGATCGGAGACGGCCGTCCCGTCGCCCCCGCCGTTGTCGAACCGCCAGTAGGCCAGGGTGTCGCGGACCAGCAGCCCGCTCGCCCGGCGCGCCGGGCGCTTCGGGACGGGGGCGAAGCCGGCGAAGCGCCGCTCGAAGTCGATCGGGATCGAGAAGCGGTCCACGTCGGAGGTCAGCTCGGCCTCCTGGGCCGCCAGCGCGTTGCGTTCGTCGGCCGCGATCTCCTGGATCCACGGCGAGAAGGTCGAGACGTCGACGGTGTTCCGGTCGAGGTCGAAGCGGTACGCGCGGATCATCGCCGCGCCGCCGTAGTAGCGGTCCTGGTAGTTGGTGATGTGGACGTGGACGTCGTGGCCGGCCTTGTTCGTGAGGACGGTCCGGCCGGGCGGCCAGTAGTGGCCGTTGACGGTGAGGAAGATCTGGTCGTTGCCGCTGACCAGCCGGTCCCAGAGCTGCTTCCCGTAGTCGGACAGCTCCGCCTTGCCGCCGTCGTCGGCGTAGGCCAGCTCGTGGGTGGTCAGGATCACCGGGAGCTTCGGGTTGGCGGCGATCACCGCGTTCGCCCAGGCGAAGCCCGCGTCCGACAGCCGCCAGTCCAGCGAGAGGAGCATCCAGTCGCGGCCGGCCGCCCGGAAGACGTGGCAGGTGTTGTAGCCGTCCGGGCTGGAGCTACGGTAGCCGGCGGTGCGGGCGGCCCTGGCCTGGCTGAACGTCTCCAGGTAGGGGGTGCTGCCGCGCTGGTCGTCGGTCGAGGAGCGGACGTCGTGGTTGCCCGCGAGCACGCCGTAGGCCGCGCCGGCGTCGTCGAGCAGGCCGAAGACCTTCGTCACCGCGGCGTACTCGACGGGCATCCCGTGCTCGGTCACGTCACCGAGGTGGGCCAGGAAGACGATGTTGTCGTCCTGCCCGCCCTCGCGGTTCACCCCGCCGTCGAGCACGTAGCGGACCGAGGCTTCGAGCGGGGCGGGGTGGATCCGGTCCTCGTCGAAGAGGTACTGCGTGTCCGGCATGACGACCAGGGTGAACTGCCTGCTGTCGGGGTCGGGCTGCCACCGCCCGCGGCCCTTCGCCGTCTTCGCGGCCGTGCCCTGCGGGTCACCGGAGGCCTTCGCGTCGGCCGCCTGCGCGGGCACGGCGCCGAGCAGGCCGAGCCCCACCGCGCCGGCCCCGGCCCCGAGCAGCCCGGCGCCGTGCAGGAACCGGCGGCGACTGGCCGCGGCCGACCCGTTCCCGTCGAGGTCCGCGGTCCGGGGGCAGCCGCACTCGTGCGGGGTGTGGGCCTCCGCACAGGGGCCGGAATCTGATGCCTGGATGTCGTGCATGTTCGCTCCCACGAGTGGTGTGGGCCCTGACGGTAGGTACCGGGACTGGTCGGCGACCATCGGTCGGACCACGACCCGCTGAACAGCGGTCGAAATCGGCGGGCACGGCATCGACGGGCCGCTGCGGCCCGGGGCGGGGCCGCAGCGGTTACGGGAATCCGCAGGAGCCGGAGGGGTTCTTACGAACCGGAGGTGGCCGCGGACAGGGTGGTCGCCATGATCGGGCTGGTGAAGGTGTTCGTCGCATCGCCCGAAGAGGGGTGGTACGAACCCCACTTGAGGTAGTTCCTGGTGCCGTCGGAGGTGGTGCCCTTGAAGGTGCCCGAGCCGGTGGTGAAGGTCTGCTTCACGCCGTCGAACCAGAAGTCGATGGTGCCGTCGGTACGACCCAGGCGGATCTTCAGGGCGTAGGAGTGCCACTGGCCGTTGGACACCGGCGCGGTCCACAGCGAGTGCGCGACGTGGTCGGTGTCCCACTCCTGGAGGCGGACGCGGCCGTCGGTCGCATCGATCTCGATCGGGTGGTTGGCCGTGCCGGTGCTCGGGGAGCACTTGAGCTGGAAGACGTAGCGGCTGTTCGTGTCCTTGATGTCCACCTTGGACGACCAACCCAGGTAGAAGGTGTCGCCGTCCTTCAGGTCGGGGCCGAGCGTCTCGCAGCGCTCCTCCCCGGCGGCCTGGAACGCCTGCCACACGCGGCCCTTGACGGCGTCGTCGACGACGCCGAAGTTGCCCGCCGCGCACTGGACACCGGCGAAGGAGGACGGGCCCTTGCTCGTGCTCGGGGTCCAGAGCACCTGGCCGTCCGCGCTGCTCGGCGTGACCGAGACGCAGGAGATCGCGAGCGTGGCGACGGCCACGCCTCCGGCGGCGAGCTTCCGGCGGTGGGACAGAAGGGACATGTCATCTCCTCGAAGACGAGCGACCGGGCGTGCCGATCCAGGTGGACTGGACGATTCGACCACCTGCCGAGCAGTCAGGCCAGGCGGAAGCACCGGCAGAAGTGCGGAGCGCCAGTTGTGCCGATTGACGGGGTTCGAACGCCGGCCGGGTGCCGCGTCACAACCCGCCCCGGGGCAGGCGGCGACGGCAGGACACGCCTCACCCCAATGGATCGGTGAGCGTGCGCCGCTGTGGGCGGCCCTCCCATGGTGGACCGGGGACACCCCGTGCCCGGGCCGCGCTCGGATCGCGGCAGGCCTGCCGGCCGAGGACCGGGGAACGGATCGGCGGCAGTGCCACGGCACGGCCACCTCGCCGAAGAAGCGGAGACCTGATGAGGCTTGTCGTTGACCTCAACCGGTGCCAGGGGTACGCGCAGTGTGCCTTCCTGGCGCCGGACACGTTCACCATGCACGGTGAGGAGGCGCTGATGTACGACCCCGAGCCCGACGACGCGCAGCGGCTGGACGTGCTGCGCGCGGCACATGCCTGCCCGGTGCAGGCCATCACCGTGGAGGACCTGGACGGGGCGCCCGACGGCGAGCGGGAGGCCACCCATGTCGCTTGACGGTTCCCTGGAGAAGCTCAGACGCGAGGGCCACATCGTCATCGTCGGGGCCTCGATAGCCGGCCTGCGCGCCGCTGAGACCCTTCGCGCCGAGGGCTTCACCGGCACCCTGACCATGATCGGTGACGAGCCGAACGAGCCCTACGACCGGCCGCCGCTGTCCAAACAGGTCCTGCTCGGCCGGGTACCCGTCGACCACACCAGGCTGCCCCGGCGCCGGACGCTGGACGCCCGGTGGCGGCTCGGCGTCGCAGCGACCGGACTGGACCTGGCGGCCAGGCGGGTGCACCTCGCCGACGGTGACGCGGTCGACTACGACCGGCTGCTGATCACGACCGGAGTGCGGGCCCGGCCCTGGCCGAACGAGCTGGAGGCCGAGCTGGACGGGGTCTTCGTCCTGCGTACCAGCGACGACGCGGCCCGGCTGCACCGCAGGCTGAACGCGGGCCCGCACCGGGTGCTGGTCATCGGGGCCGGGTTCACCGGCTCGGAGATCGCCTCCGCCTGCCGGGAGCGGGGCCTGGACGTCACCGTCGCGGAGCGCGGGGCGGCTCCGCTGGTGGGCGCGCTGGGGGGTGTGGTCGGCGAGGTGGCCGCGAGCCTGCAACGCGAGCACGGCGTCGATCTGCGCTGCGGTGTCACGGTGACCGGCCTGGAGGGGGACTCGGCCGGACGGCTGCGCCGCGCGCACCTGTCGGACGGCAGCACGGTCGAGGTCGAGGTGGCGGTGGTGTGCCTCGGGGCGACCCGCAACACCGAGTGGCTCGCCTCCTCCGGCCTCGGCGCCGGTCCGCGCGGGATCGCCTGCGACGCCGGCTGCCGGGCCTTCGACGTGCGGGGCATCGTCACCGACGACGTGTTCGTCGCCGGGGACGTCGCCCGTTCCCCGCACCCGCTCTTCGGCTACCAGTTCCTCTCCCTGGAGCACTGGGGCAATGCGGTCGAGCAGGCCGAGACCGCGGCCCACAACATGATCAGCGCCAGCTCGGACCGCCGCCCGCACGTGTGGACGCCGTCCTTCTGGTCCGCCCAGTTCGGGGTCAACATCAAGTCCGTCGGTGTGCCGCCCATGGCCGACGAGATCATCGTCACCCAGGGGTCGCTGGCCGAGCGCCGCTTCGTCGCGGCCTACGGCTTCCAGGGCCGCATCATCGCCGCCGTCGCCTTCGACCAGGCGAAGTGGCTGGAGTTCTACCAGCGGCAGATCGAACAGGCCGCGCCGTTCCCGCCCGAGTTCGCCACCGTCGACCGGCGGCCCGAGGGGATGCACCCGGTACCGGCGGAGTTCCCCGACCCGTCGATGCCCAGCCACGGCCCCACCGTGACGCTCAGCGGCCACTCGCCGTCCGAGCGGCGGATCTCGTTCACCCCCCTCCGCGCCTGACCTGGAAGGACCCACACCATGACGTCGGTCGCGCTCCTGCGCCAGATCACCGACTACGCGAATCGCGCCGACCCCTACCCCCTGTACGCCGAGCTGCGCAAGACCCCGGTGGTGCAGGACGAGACAGGGGTCTACCTGGTCAGCACGTACTGGGAGATCCGCCACCTGCTGCACGACCCCCGGGTCAGCTCCGACGTCCGCAACCTCAGCCCCGAGGCGGCCGGCGCCGTCGGACAGGCCGAGGACCCGAACCTGCCGCCCAGTTTCCTGCGGCTCGACCCGCCCGAGCACGACCGGCTGCGTCGGCTGGCGATGCGTCCGTTCGGGCCGCCGCACACCCCGCGGCGGGTCTACGAGATGCGCGGCGAGCTCGGCGAGATCGTGTCCGGCCTCATCGACGGCTTCCGGGACAGGGGACAGATCGACCTGGTGGACGACTTCTCCTACCCCTTCCCCGTCACGGTGATCTGCCGGCTGCTCGGCGTCCCCCGTGAGGACGAGAGCCGCTTCCACGGCTGGGCCGACACGATCGCCGGCGGCCTCGATCCCGGCCACGGCACGGAGGAGGAACGCGAGGCGAAGCAGCAGGAGGTCCGGCAGGCCCGGGCCGACCTCGCCGTCTACCTCGCCGGCCTGATCGACGAGCGTCGCCGCTCGCCCCGCGACGACATGCTGTCCGCCCTGGCGACCGGCCACGGACCGGACGGCCAGATGTCGCCGGTGGACATGGTCATCACCTCGACCCTGCTGCTGATCGCCGGCCACGAGACCACGGTCAACCTGATCACCAACGGCATGCTCACCCTGCTGCGCAACCCGGACGTCCTCCAGCGGCTGCGGGAGGACCCGGACCTGGTGGTCCCGATGGTGGAGGAACTGCTGCGCTTCGAGCCGCCCGTGCAGTTCATTCCGCACCGCACCCCGCTGAGCGACATCGAGGTCGCGGGGACGATCATCCCCAAGGGCGCCCCGCTGTTCCTGATGCTCGCCTCCGGCAGCCGGGACCCGCAGCGGTTCCTCGACGCGGACCGCTTCATCCCCGACCGGACCGACAACCAGCACCTGGGCTTCGGCAGCGGCCTGCACAACTGCTTCGGCGCGCCGCTCGCCCGGCTGGAGGCGCAGATCGCGCTGACCGAGCTCACCCGCCGGCTCGACAACCTGCGGCTGGTCGAGGACCCACCGCCGTACCGCCAGAACGCGGTCCTGCGGGGGCCCCGGCACCTGGCCGTCGCCTTCGACGGCCTCAAGCAGTAGACCGGCCGGGTGGTCGACCGGCCGGGGGACCACGTTCGCCATCCCGGGTTCGGCCCGTCGCTCGTCGGAGCGGCGGGCCCAGGGCGTGTCCGGGGCACGGTCAGTAGCCCTGCGGCTGGTCGAGGGCCTTGTCCAGGGCCTCGTCGAGGGTGGTGGCGGCCATGATCAGCGAGAGATGGGTGAACGCCTGCGGGAAGTTGCCCAGCTGCTCGCCGCTGGGACCGATCTCCTCGGCGAAGAGGCCGACGTGGTTCGCGTAGGTCTGCATCTTCTCGAAGGCGTAGCGGGCCGGCCGCAGGTGCCCGGCACGGGCGAGGGCGTCGACGTAGAGGAAGGTGCAGAGGCTGAAGGTGCCCTCCGAGCCGCGCAGACCGTCGGGGGAGGCTACGGGGTCGTAGCGGTAGACGAGACTGTCGGACACCAGCGTGCGCTCCATCGCACGGAGCGTCTTCAACCAGCTCTCCGTCCGGGGGGACATGAACCTGACCCTGGGGATGAGCAGCAACGAGGCGTCCAGGACGTCACTCCCGTAGGACTGCGTGAGGGCCTGTTCCCCCTCGTTCCAGCCGCGCTCCATCACCTGTTCGAGGACGGCGTCGCGCGCGGCGGTCCAGCGGACGGTGTCGGCGGGGCGGCTGTAGTCGGCCGCCAGGCGCAGGCCCTGGTCGAAGGCCACCCAGGACATCACCCGGCTGAAGGTGAAGTCCTTGCGTCCGCCGCGGGTCTCCCAGACGCCCTCGTCGGGACGGTCCCAGGAGTCGGCGAGCCAGTCGAGCGTCCGGGCCAGGTTCTTCCAGCCGTGGTAGCCGGCCCGCAGGCCGATCTCCCGGCTCTCCGCGAGGGCGTAGAGCGCCTCGCCGTAGATGTCGAGCTGGAGCTGGTCGGCGGCGGCGTTCCCGGCCCGGACCGGGTACGAGCCGCGGTAGCCCTCGAAGTGTTCGAGGATCTCCTCGGTGAGTTCCGGGTCCCCGTCGACCCGGTACATGATCTGGAGGGGTTCTCTCTCGATGCCGTCCGTACCGCGCAGGCGGTCGCCCAGCCGCTCGCCCAGCCAGTGGGTGAACTGCTCGGCCTCCTCGACGAATCCGAGGTCGAGCAGCGCCCGGACGGACAGCGAGCCGTCGCGGACCCAGGTGTAGCGGTAGTCCCAGTTGCGTTCCCCGCCGACCTGCTCGGGCAGTCCCATGGTGGCGGCGGCGACCGGGGCGCCGGTGGGGGCGTAGGTGAGCAGCTTGAGGGTGATGGCGGACCTGTTCACCGCGCCGGGCCACCGGCCGCGGTAGCGGGAACCGCGTACCCAGCGCTGCCAGAAGTCCACGGCCGCCCACAGCTGCTCGATCACGCCGTCGGGGGTCGGCGGAGGCGGGAGGAGGCCGTCCGGGCCGCAGACGGTCAGGACGGCGGCGGCGTGCTCGCCCGCGGTGAGGGTGATCTCCCCCCGGACGTCCCGGGCCTCGGCGCCGTCCGGGCGCAGTGGCACGGTGCTCCGCAGGTACGCGGTGATGCCGGGCGCCCGGAAGGCCGCGGTGTCGTCGCGCAGGTCGAGCTCATGGCCGGCCCGGCCGTAGTCGAAGCGCGGCCTGCACTCCAGGGCGAAGCGCACCGTGCCGCGTACGGCCCGCGCCCCGCGGACCAGCACGTGCCGGTCGGTGGGTGTGCCCGTCCGGTCCGGCGGCATGAAGTCGAAGACCTCGCCGACCCCGTCGGGCGACATGAACCGTGTCACCAGGACCGCGGTGTCCGGGTAGTAGAGCTGCTTGCAGGTGGTGGATTCCTCTTCGGGGGCGAAGCGGAAGTAACCGCCGCGGTCGTGGTCCAGCAGGGCCGCGAAGACACTGGGCGAGTCGAATCGGGGGGCCGCGAACCAGTCGACGACTCCCCGGGAGGAGACCAGAGCGGCGGTCTGGAGGTCGCCGACAAGGCCGTGCTCGGCGATGGGAGGGTACCGGTCCATGATCATCAGACCTTTCTGGCGCTCTTCCTCCACTGTCCGCCCGGTCCCACGGGTTCGCGAGGAGATCGGGCGCCGAGGGCTGCCTCACCATGCGCGTCGCGCAAGCGCGCGGCGGGAACCGTCGGACAGGCCCTGGCTCCCGGAGGAGCCTCCCCCGGGAGCCGGTTGCCCGGGAAGGTCATGACCGCGTGCTCAGTACCGCTGAGCCTGGACCACGCGCGGTACGAGCGCCTTGTCCCGGTCCATCGTGGTGAACGCCGTGGGAGTCGCCTTGCCGCCCGGCGCGACGCTCTTCGCCCCCAGGAAGACGGTGTCCACCAGTGTGCCGGCCTCGTCGAGGAACTCGACCTTGATCGCGTACGACGCGGTCGAACGCGTGCTGTTCGCAATGGTCACAGTCGCGGCGTTGAAGCCCGCCGACCGCGCCTTGGGCAGACCGGTGATCGTGACATCCCCCATCGCGTTGCCCGTACCCTCCGTCTTCGACAGAACGGACTGCGCCTCGGCCCGGCCGGCCGCCAGCTGCGCCGAGACCGACGCCTCGAACGAGGCTGCCGCCGCAGACTGGGACGCCGCCGCCGCGGAGGCTGCGGACGCGGCCGCCGAAGCCGATTCCAGCAGCGAAGCCTTGGCCGAGGCGACCGAGGACGGCAGCTCGCCCGAGAAGGAGTTCGCATTGGGAGAGAACGGGCTCGACGACACCGACGACGGCGTGGTCGACGACGAGCCGCATCCGGCGGCCATCAGCACCGTGCAACCGAGCGCGACAGCGCCCAGTCCGAACCGCTGGCACGCGGTCGACATCGGCGCCCGATCTCTCCCGCCGGAAAAACGCGACATGACCATCCGCCTCCGCTTTACGGCCGGACCACAGACCGCCCGGACCTGCTGCCCACAATCGTCGGCCCGGTCCCGCGAACCCGCCAGCGGGCCTGCGACGAACAGGTGCCCGCCGCCGGGCTCACGTACCGGCGAACCACGTCGACGAGCGCTTCCACGATGGTCTCCGGCCGCGACAGGCCAAGGGCCGAGCCCCGGACCGTGTCGGCAATTTCGGCGGCCGCGGCGTCAGCACGCTCCCTGGTTCGGCTGGTGGTGACGACGGTGTCGCCGCGGTCGGCGAATCGCTGCGCCAGAACGCGTCCCGGGGCGCCGCTTCCTCCGACGATGATCGAGGTGGTCACGAGCCGGTGGTCCCTTCCAGCGGACGTGAGGACAAGGGCATGATGGCCGTCCTCGACATCGTTCCAGGCCGACGAAGTCATCACGCGTCACGTCACGCCGGTCGGTGGCGCCGAGTGCGTGACGCCGTTGAACCGGTCGCGGGGCAGGGCGTTCGACACCGAGAGCGAGACGCGTCGGCACGGCTCGACTGCCGCGACACGCCTCGGTCAGAGGTTGGCGTCGCGTACCGCTGCGTGGATCCGGTCTGCCAGGTCGATGAGTTCGTCGGCGCCGCCGACGTTCCACTGGAGGTCGAGCAGGACCTCCTCGGCCCCCACGGCGGCGTGCGCGGCCACGTCTGCCACGATCTGCTCGATCGTTCCCGTGAACGGCTGGCGCTCCGCGTCCCCGACCGGTGTGTCGGTGAGGTGCGTGTTGGCCCTGACGCACATGGTCAGTGCGTCCGAGTCGCGGCCGTGCGAGGCGGCCAGTTCCTTCAGTCTCCGCAACTGCGGCGCCAGGTCAGCAGGTGGGACGCCCGCCGGCATCCAGCCGTCGGCGCGTCGGGCCAGTCGGTCGAGTGCCTTCCTGCTGGACGCCGCCAGATAGACGGGGATGGGGCGGGCGGGCTTCGGCCCGACCTCCGCCTCGTCGATCACCGTGTGGGCGCCGTGGTACGACACCGGGTCTGGACCCCACACCGCGGCGCAGACATCGAGGAGTTCGTCCAGCACCGTGCCCCGCTCCTCGAACGGGGCGATGGACGCCGCCGCGTACTCGTCCAGCGACCAGCCCGTCCCGAATCCGGCCACCACCCGGCCACCGCTCGCCGCATCCAAAGTCGCCAGGGCGCGGGCGAGTTGGAGCGGCACATGCAATGGCGCGATCAGGACGCTGCTTCCCAGTCGTGCCCGTTCGGTCGCCGCGGCGGCGAGCGAGAGGACTACCAGTGGATGGGCCACCGAGCGGTAGGCGTCCGGCCACGCGCGTCCGGGGATGCCGTACAGCCCCTGGCGCGGATGCTCCGGGACGAGTAGTCGTTCGAATACCCAGAGGCTCTCGTAACCGATCTGCTCGGCTGCCCGCGCCACCCGCGCGGGGTCACGCGCCAGGTCGTACTGCTTGGTCTGTGGCAACCCGAGACCCAGCCGTATCGTCATGGTCCAATCCTCTCCCGTCCGCCGGCGGGACGCATCGTCGACGCCGGAGCACCGTCCTCACACCAGCCGTACCACCACCAGGCCGACCGCTCCCTCCGGCGGCGTGCCCGCTATCGGGCTGCGGTGATGGCCGCGGCCACGTCGTCGTTCGCGTGGCCCAGGACGATTGCTTTATCCCAGCGCTTCGACAGTGCCTCGGTGAGCGGTAGATCGATCCCGTGGCCGTGGGCGGCATCGAGCGCGAGGGCGGCGTCCTTGCCCGCGTGGTGCAGCGGGAAGCCGGGGGTGAAGTCGCGCTGGACCATGGCGTGGCCCTTGGCTATCGCGTAGGCGGAGCCCAGCGGGCTCTCGGCGAGTGTGTCGAGGAGGAGGTCGGGGTCCAGGCCCAGGGACTCGGTGAGACCGATCGTTTCGGCCATTCCTTCCGTCAGAACGGCCAGCCAGTTGTTGAGTACGAGCTTGAACCGGTTGCCGTCGCCGAGACGGTTCAGCCACAGGGCCCGGTGGCCGAGGGCGTCGAACAGCGGTCGCACGCGCGGTCGCAGTGCCGGGCTCCCGGAGGCGAGGATGAGCAGTTCCCCTCGCTCGGCGGGGTCCGAACTGCCGGAGACGGGAGCGTCCACGAAGCCGACGCGCTGGACGGCGAGCTTGGCCAGGCGCTGGGTTGCTGCGACGCCGACCGTGCTCATCTGGATCCACACCGCGTCCGGGGGCAGCGCGGTCAGGGCGCCTTCGGGGCCTGTCATCGCGGCTTCCACCGCGGCGCCGTCGGTGAGCATGGTGATCAGGAACTCGACGTCCGAAGCCGCCTCGGTCGGAGAGGACGCGACGTACGCGCCCTGGGCGGCGAGTGCTTCGGCCTTCTCCTTGGTCCGGTTCCACACCGTCACGTCGAAGCCGGCGCGCAGGAGGTTCCGCGCGATGGGGGCTCCCATGACGCCGATGCCGAGGACGGCGACTTTTGTCCTGTCGGTCTTGGCTTGCCCGGTCATCACACACTCTCCGGGGACGGGCCGGCGACCGGGGTGGCCGCGGCCGTGATGGAGTCGATGGCCTTCAGGTCGGCCTCGTCCAGCGTGATGTCCGCCGCCGCGAGACTGTCGTCGACGTGGTGGGCGCGCCGGGTGCCGACGATGGCCACGTGCACTCCGGGACGGGCCAGGGTCCATGCGATGGCAAGCTGGCTGACCGTCATGTCGCGCAAGGCGGCGAACTCCTGGAGCGCACGGACGACGGAGAGGTTGCGACGGTAGTCCTCGCCGCGGAAGACGCTGCTCTTGGCGCGCCAGTCGTCGGCGGGGAAGGCGGTGTCTTTGCTGAGGGTGCCGGTGAGCAGGCCGTGCGCGAGCGGGCCGTAGACCAGTACACCGATGTCGTGCTGCCGGGCGTAGGGCAGGACCGCGTCCTCGATCTCGCGGCGGAAGAGGTGGTACGGCGGTTGCAGTGTCTCCACCGGCAGGGTCCGGGAGAACTCGGCGATCTGCTCGGCGTTGTAGTTGGACACACCGACGTGGCGGATCTTGCCAACCTCGATCAGTTGTTTCAGTGCGCCTGCGGTCTCGGCGAACGGCACCTGAGGGTCGGGCCAGTGGACCTGGTAGAGGTCGATGTGGTCGACGCCGAGCGCGGTCAGGCTGGCGTCCACGCCCTCGCGCAGTGCCTGGGGGCTGGCGTCGCGGGCGATGCCGGTGTCGGTCTCGCGCAGGCCGCCCTTGGTGGCGATCACCAGCTCGTCGCGCCGGCTGCGCAGTTCGCCGCGCAGGGACTCGCCCAGGAGCCGCTCCGACGCGCCGAAACCGTAGGCCTGGGCGGTGTCGAAGAAGTTGACCCCGAGGTCGAGCGCCCGGCGGATGGCGGCCCTGGCCTCGTCCTCGGCGAAGCCGCCCCAGTCGCCGCCCAACTGCCAGGTGCCGAAGGCGATGCGCGAGACCTCGAGTCCGGTCATTCCCAGTGTGGTGGTACGCATGGTCAGTCTCCGTACGAAAGTGTTCGTTCCCTGTGTTCTCGGGTGGGTGAGGAGATCCGTACATCCGACGGGTTCACCGACGCCGCCTTGATCGCGACCAGGGCCTCGTCGTCCCCGGTGCCGGGGGCGGGGATGTCGACGATCTCCAGGACGTCGCCGGGTGACCTGAAGCGAGCGAAACGCGGCGCACGCATGACGCGATCCCTTCCGGAAGGTTCTGACGTCCGCACGGACCGGTCGTGGCTTCCTGCGCGGCGCCCACTGGTCCAACGGCTCAGACTCCGTTGAGGGGGAGAGCAGGAACCCGCGTCGGACAGTCGGTCCGGGAGCCCTGGGTTCATCGAAGACGCTAGCGGGAAGGTGCAGGGAACGCATGTCGTGCTCGGCGGGGTACGTCGGGTGCCGGGGTTCCGGTCGACTGCCGCCATCAAGGCCTCGAACTCCCCGTTCTCCAAGGGGCGCGACACGATGTCGGCGACATGGTCCTGGCCCTTCTTCAGTGACGTCCACCGCGGCAGCCACCATCGGCCGGCGGCGGGCACGAAGCGCACCGCGGCGGCCCGCGACCCCTCGTCCACGCCGCCGCGCAGTACCGCGAGCAGAGCCAGCACCCCGCGCAGCGATGCCGCGCGGGCGTGAACCGGCGCGGTGACGGTCTCGGCTGTCAGCCGGACCAGTCGCCGGACGGCCACTTCGCCCCGCCACAGCCACCACCCGGCGGCGACGGTCGCCGCCAGGTGCGCGACGAGCATCCCGGGACTCAGCCCCAGGAGCACCGCGTGGCTCCAGAAGGAAACGTGCGTCGCCGCAACGACGGCATGCCCAGCTGCACCGCTTCCCGCCGCGCCGTGGGCGGCCGACGGACCGGACCGCCCGCCGCCCACTGAAGTTCCCCGAGCAGTCGCCGTGCGAGGGTCCGGTTCTCGTCCCATGCTGGAAGACAGGGGGCGGCGACAGAGGGAGTGGTGGGGATGCGAACCGTTGTGGACCTCACGCGCTGCCAGGGCTACGCACAGTGCGTGTTCCTCGCACCGAAGGTGTTCCAGCTGCACGGCGAGGAGGGACTGCTGTACGCCCCGGCCGTCCCGGACGACCAGGTCGAGCGCGTGCGCCAGGCCGCGGCGGCGTGCCCGGTCCAGGCCATCCTCCTCGGTGAGGAGGTGAGCGTCGATGGCCGGTGACCTTCTGGAGGGCCGCATCGTCGTCATCGGCGCGTCGCTGGCCGGGTTGAGGGCCGCGGAGGCGCTGCGCGAGGAGGGCTTCACCGGCTCACTGACCGTGGTCGGCGACGAGCCCCATCCGCCCTACGACCGGCCTCCGCTGTCCAAGCAGGTGCTGCTCGGCCTGGTGGCGGCGGACTCCACCGGGCTGCCGATGCGCCGGGATCCGGACGCCGAGTGGCGGCTGGGCGTACGCGCCACCGGCCTGGACCCCCTCGGGAAGCGGGTGCTGCTGGCCGACGGCGAGTCGGTGCCGTACGACCGGGTGCTGATCACCACCGGGACCCGGGCGCGCCCCTGGCCCAAGGCGGAGGAGGCCGCCCTGGACGGGGTGTTCACCCTGCGCACCCGTGAGGACGCCGGCGGTTTGGCCGAGCGGCTGGCCGCGGGGCCACGGCGCGTGCTGGTGATCGGCGGCGGCTTCACCGGCTCGGAGATCGCCTCGGCCTGCCGGGAGCGCGGACTGGACGTCACCGTCGCCGAACGCGGTCCCGCACCCCTGGTGGGCGCGCTCGGCGGCACCCTGTCGAAACTCGCGGCCGTCATGCAGCGCAACCACGGCGTGGACCTGCGCACCGGAGTGACGGTCACCACCTTGCGCGGGGACGGCAGCGGCCGCTTCACCGGCGCGGAGCTGTCCGACGGCAGCCGCGTCGAGGCGGACGTGTGCGTCGTGGCGTTGGGCGCGGTCCGCAACGTCGAGTGGCTGGCGGACTCCGGGCTGGCGGCGGGCCCGCGCGGAATCGCCTGCGACGCCGGGTGCCGCGCCTTCAACATGTACGGAATCGTCACCGACGACATCTTCGTCGCCGGCGACGTCTCCCGCTTCCCCCACCCGCTGTTCGGTTACCAGATGCTCTCCCTCGAGCACTGGGGAAACGCCGTCGAGCAGGCCGAGGTCGCGGCCCACAACATGGTCAGCCCCGGGCCGTTGCGACGCCCGCACCTCGCCCTCCCGACGTTCTGGTCGACCCAGTTCGGGCTCAACATCAAGTCGGTGGGCGTGCCCACCTTCTCCGACCACGTGGTCATCGCCCAGGGCTCCTTGGAGGCGCGCCGTCTGGCGATGGTCTACGGCTACCAGGGGCGGGTCACCGCCGCGGTCACCGTCGACATGGCCAAGTCGCTCGACTACTACCGGCACCTGATCGAGACCGCTGCTCCGTTCCCGCCCCCGCCCGGCGCGGCGGACCGTGCGATCGCGGCCGACGTCCCGGTTCCGTCCGACGTGCCGGATCCGAAGGGGCTGTCCCACGGCCCCACCGTGGCGCTCACCGGATACCTGCCCGACCGCCGACTGACCGTGGTGCAGCCCCGCGGCTGACCCACGTCCCGCCCGACGACGAGGAGCCACCATGGACTCCGACACCTTGCTGGCACGGATCACCGACTACGCGAACCGCCCCAACCCCTACCCGCTGTACGCGGAACTCCGCGAGGCCGGTCCCGTGGTACGGCAGGCAGACGACAGCTATCTGGTCGGCACGTACCGCGAGATCGCCGCCCTGCTCCACGATCCACGGATGAGTGCCGATCCCCGCACCCGCGGCGAGACGACACACAAGCCGCCGTTCCTGCGGCTCGACGACCCGGAGCACCACCGACTGCGCACCCTGGCCATGCGACCGTTCGGCCCCCCGCACAGCCCCGGCCGGGTCGATGCCATGCGCGGCGAGATCGACCAGCTCACCGAGGAACTGATGGAGCCCTTCCAGGCGGGCCGCCAGATCGACATCGTCGACGACTTCGCCTACCCGCTGCCCGTCACGGTGATCTGCCGCCTGCTCGGCGTGCCGCGCGAGGACGAACCGCTCTTCCGGGAATGGTCCGACGCGATCGTCGCCTCCGCCGACGTCAGGCCCGAGGAGGATTCCACCGAGCGGGACGAGGCGGGCGACCAGGCGCGGAACGAGATGGGCCGGTACCTGGTGGACCTCGCCGAGAAGCGCCGTGGCAAGCCGAGCGACGACCTGCTCTCCGCCTTCGCCAACGAGCCGGACCCGGCCCGGCGGCTCACCCAGGAGGAACTCGCGGAAACCGCCGTGCTGTTGCTCATCGCGGGACACGAGACCACGGTGAATCTGATCACCAACGGGGTGCTCACCCTACTGCGTCAGCCCGAGCATCTGGACCAGCTGCGTCGCGAACCGGACCTGCTGCCGCGAGCGGTGGAGGAACTGCTGCGCTACGAACCCCCGGTCCACATGCGTGGGCGCATCCCCCTCGCCGACATCGACGTCGCCGGCACCACCATCCCCGAAGGCACCTCCGTCGTGCTCGCGCTGGCCTCGGGCAACCGCGACCCCAAGCGGTTCCACGAGCCCGACCGGTTCGACCCCACCCGCCCGGACAACCAGCACCTCGGCTTCGGCAGCGGTATCCACCTGTGCTACGGCGCACCACTCGCCCGCATCGAAGCCCAGGCCGCGCTCGGCGCGCTGATTCCCCACCTCGGCACAGCACGCCTGGTCCAGGACCCGCCCCCCTACCGGCAGAACGCCATGCTCCGCGGACCCCGTCACCTGCCCATCCAACTGTGAGTCCGCCTGGCAGCACACGGCCAGCAGGGGGTCAGCGGCGACGTACCTGGGCGGGGTGCCGGGTACCGGCCCCGGGCTGCCGGTCTGGCCGATGAGGCGTCGATGGCCTCGGACGGGCGGCGGCCGGCGCGGGTCTCGCGCTGCCGCAGCGTTGCGCCAGACCCGTCGAGGGGAGTGACCTGGTGTCAGCGTGCGGGCGGGGTTGCCGGCGGGATGCGGAACAGGACGTGACGGGCCTTGCGCTGGACCTCTTCCAGCAGGCCCTGGGTGACCAGGTCGCGCAGCACGCTGCGGACCCGGCGACGCGACTGTGCGCCGATCGTCACGCGGACGTCCTCGGCGGACCACGCGCTGGATCGACGAGCAGAAGGCCGGCCGGCCCGATGCGAACAGGACCTCGGGCCGCGCCGACAGGCGGTGTCAGGCAGCCGTGGCGGCCAGCGTGTCCAATGTGCCGCTCTTGGCCTGGGCGACGAGGTCGCGGAACTGCTCCTCGCTCATCTGTACCTGCTGGCCGAAGTCGTCGGTGATCCGTACCCGCCGGTCCTCGGGCGCTGCCGGGTCCAGGAACAGCTGCGGACAGCCGCAGTTGCAGTTGCCGCAGAAGGTCGCGATCGGTTGCGTGCTGGTGCCGTGCATGTGCGCCGCCTCGGGTTGCCGCTGTCGTGAGCGTGAGCTGTCGCCTCTTCGATGCCCAGTGGTGAGGTTCTGTCAAACTCATTGAAGGGCAAGGGAGTTGTCAGGTCAGCAGTGGACAGGTCGGGCCGGCTGGGCGGCCCGGCGCTGCTCCGAGAATCTTGGTGGAACGCGGGAACTCGCATGGCGCTCCGTCCGACTGCCTGGGCGGGCTCGCAGTGGCGGCCCCAGGTGGTTCGGGTCACCAGGAGAGTCTCATGCGCTCGCGTGTTGTGCGGCGTGCGGTTCCTGGCGAATAGGGTGGGTGCGGCCGATGATCACCTATGCCCACAGGAGAGCCGATGAGTCCGATCTTTGCCCCCGATGCCCTGCTGCCGGTCGGGGTGATCGGTCTTGGTGACATCGCGCAGAAGGCGTATCTGCCGGTCCTGGCGGCTCTGCCGGGTCTGGATCTGCGGTTGATGACCCGGGATCGGGCCAAGCTCGACCGGATCGGCGACAGCTACCGTGTCGATCCGGGCAAGCGGTTCACCGATCTCGGTGAGCTGGTCGGCAGCGGGATCCGGGCCGCGTTCGTGCACGCGGCCACCGACCAGCACGTTCCGATTGTGGAGCGGCTGCTCACCGCGGGCATCGACGTGTACGTGGACAAGCCGCTGGCCTACACGCTGGAGGGTTCCCGTCGGCTGGTCGACCTCGCGGACCGTACGGGTTGTTCGCTGATGGTGGGTTTCAACCGCCGTTATGCGCCGGGTTATGTTCAGGCGAAGGAGCGGCCGCGTGACCTGATTGTGCTGCAGAAGAACCGGGAGGGCCTGCCGGAGGCGCCGAGGTCGATGGTTTTCGACGATTTCGTCCATGTTGTGGATGTGCTTCGTTTCCTGGCTCCCGGTGAGGTCGAGCACGTGGACGTCCGCTCCCGGGTGCGTGACGGCCTGGTGGAGCACCTCGTCCTCACCCTCGCCGGGGAGGGTTTCACGGCGCTGGGCATCATGAACCGGGTGTCCGGCTCCACCGAGGAAGTCCTCCAGGTATCCGGCGGCGACTCCAAGCGCGAGGTCCACAACCTGGCCGAGGTGATCGACCACCGTGGCCAGCCGACCGTCCGCCGGCGGGGCGACTGGGTGCCGGTGGCCCGCCAGCGCGGCATCGAGCAGTGCGTCCTCGCCTTCCTCGACGCCGTCCGCACCGGCAAGACCGTTGACGCCCACGACGCCCTGCGCACCCACGAGCTCTGCGAGTTGATCGTGGAGCGGATCGAGTCCGCCTGAGGGAGGCCGCCGGGCGCCGCGGCGGGAGGCGGCGGCCCGGGGTGGCGGGAGCCCGGGGTGGCGGGAGGCGGCGGCCCGGGGTGGCGGCCGGGGCGCATCGCAGGGGCGCCCGCCGGGGGAGCGGAACCAAGAGTTCACTGACGGGGTCTTGTCGCGTCATTTTCTACGCGCGTATCTTGGGGGCGCTGCGGGGGGCGGGTGACCGGCTTCCGCTTCTTCTACGCGGGTAGCGCGCGCGGTAGGCGCGCCGCCTGACCGATCGTCACGGCCCGGCGGCCCCAGACCCGCCGGGTGGACGCTCGACGCCCCGCCCTCACCCTCGACCGCCGTGCCACGACCGTGCCGCACGGCGGAGCTAGGAGTCATGTCCCGGTGACCACCGCCCCCGCCCCCCGCCCCCGCCGGGCGCTGCTGCGCGCCGCGATCCTCCCGGCCGGCCTGGCCGCCTCCCTGGTGCTCGTCCCGCTGCCGGCCGCGAGCGCCGCGCCCGCCGCCGTCCCGGCCGGGCCGACCGAGGCCGGACCGCTGCGCATCCACGACATCCAGGGCACCACCCGGATCTCCCCGCAGGCCGGAAAGCCCGTCACCGGCGTGCCCGGCGTCGTCACCGGCGTGCGCGCGTACGGCAGTTCCAAGGGCTTCTGGATGCAGGACCCGAACCCGGACGCCGACCCGGCCACCAGCGAGGGCATCTTCGTCTACACCGGCGGCAACCCGACCGTGAAGGCCGGCGACTCGGTCCTGGTCAGCGGCAAGGTCACCGAGTACTACCCGAACTTCTCCGGCGGCTCGCAGTCCGTCACCGAGATCACCGGCCCCGCCGTCACCGTGCTCTCCTCCGGAAACCCGCTGCCCGCCCCGGTGGTCGTGGACACCCGCAACATCCCCGGCACCTACACCCCGCCGGCGGGGCCCGACGGCACCGTCGACTCGGTGCCGCTCAACCCGGAGAAGTACGCCCTGGACTTCTACGAGTCGCTGGAGGGCATGCTCGTCCAGGTCAAGGACGTCCGGGTGATACAGGCGACGGACAAGTACAACGAGCTGTGGGTCGCCGCCGACCGGCAGGACCAGCGCAGCAAGCGCGGCGGCGTGCTGTACGAGTCGTACGCGGAGCCCAACGTGGGCCGCCTGATGGTGCAGCAGCAGGCGGCGGTCTCCCAGCAGCCTTTCCCGGTGGCCAACGTGGGCGACGTGCTGACCGGCACCACCACCGGCCCGCTGGACTACAACCAGTTCGGCGGCTACACGCTCGTCGCCGGCACCATGGGCACGCTGCAGGACAACCACCTCCAGCGCGAGGTGACGGCGAAGGCCACCGACCGTGAACTAGCCATCGCCACCTACAACGTGGAGAACCTGGCCCCGGGCAACCCGGACGCCAAGTTCGCCGAGCTGGCCCAGGGCATCGTCACCAACCTGCGCTCGCCCGACATCGTGGCCCTGGAGGAGATCCAGGACAACAACGGCGCCAAGAGCGACGGCACGGTGGACGCGAGCCAGACCGTCGCCAAGTTCATCGCCGCGATCAAGGCGGCCGGCGGACCGGCCTACGACTGGCGCTCGATCGACCCGCAGGACGGCAAGGACGGCGGCGAGCCGGGCGGCAACATCCGGCAGGTGTTCCTGTTCAACCCGCAGCGGGTCTCCTTCACCGACATCCCCGGCGGCACCGCCACCGGCGCCGTGGACGTCGCCGGCACCGGCGCCACCACCGCCCTGACCGCCTCGCCCGGCCGGATCGCCCCGACCGACGAGGCGTGGACCAACAGCCGCAAGCCGCTGGTCGGGCAGTTCACCTTCCGGGGCAAGAAGCTCTTCGTGATCGCCAACCACTTCAACAGCAAGGGCGGCGACCAGGGCATCGACAGCCGCTTCCAGGCCCCGGCCCGCAGCTCCGAGGTGCAGCGGGTCAAGCAGGCCACCATCGAGCAGGCCTTCGTCGCCAAGCTGCTGGCCGCCGACAAGGAGGCGCGCGTCGTCTCGCTCGGCGACTTCAACGACTACCAGTTCTCGCCCGCGCTGGCCGCGCTGACCAAGGACGGCGTGCTGCGCGACCTGGTGAACGAGCTGCCGGAGACCGAGCAGTACTCCTACGTCTACCAGGGCAACTCGCAGGTGCTGGACCACATCCTGGTCAGCCCCGAGGTCGGCTACGCGAAGTACGACGTGGTGCACATCAACGCCGAGTTCGCCCAGCAGGCCAGCGACCACGACCCCCAGGTCGTCCGCATCAAGCCCTGACCCGGCACCAGAGCGCGACCCCCGGCGACCACCGGCGCCGGGGCTGCCGGGGTAGGCGTCCCTGACCTGGGACTATGCTGCCTCCGCCGACGGTGATCACCGTCGGCGAAGGCAGCTACGGCAGCGGGGGTCGGCGGGTATGCGGTACCGGATCGAGCGGATCGGCGTCGAGGACTGGCAGCGTCTGCGGAAGGTGCGGCTGGCCCAACTCCTGGACTTCCCCATGGCGTTCGGCGAGACCCACGAGACGGCGCTGGCCCTCGGCGAGGCCGACTGGCGGGCCCGGACGTCCCGGGCGAACGAGCCGGGCAGGGTCGGCCTGGTCGCGGTCGACGCGGACGGCGAGTGGGTCGGGACGATGCTTTCCTTCCCCGACGAGGAGCAGGCCGCGACCGTCGTCCTGGTCGGCGTCTGGGTGGCGGGGGAGCATCGCGGCCGCGAGCGCGGCGTGACGGACGCCCTGCTGGACGCCGCCGTCGACTGGGCCCGCACCGAGGGCGGCGCCCAGCGGATGCTGCTCGGCGTGCACGAGGAGAACGCCCGCGCCGCCGCCTTCTACCTGCGCCGCGGCTTCGCCTACACCGGCGGCGAGACCCCCTACCGGCTCGACCCGCAGGCCCGGATCCTGGAGATGGCCCTCCCCCTGGACCGACCGCAACCGGACCGACCGCAACCGGACAGGCCGCAACCGTCCCTCGTACCCACCCCGAGTACGTCCGCTCTCGGCGGCAGCCCCGTGAGCTCGCCTTCAGGTGATTGCCCTCGGCTGATCAACTCGCGTAGCTACCAGGGAACGGTTCGGCCTCGGTAGTCGACGAATTGCACGCCGGGGGTGCCGAACTGAGCGAGCATGACGTTCACCAGCCGGTGTCCTCGACGCCGAGAGGGGCGTCCGATCCTCCCGGATCCGTGCGGACCCAGCCGGGTGCCATGACCAGCAGCGTGCGTGGCGGTTCGGGCTGGCGGACTGCGAAGCTTCGCATGAACTGGTTCAGCGCCGCCTTGCTGCCTCGGTAGCCCTCCCGCAGCCCGGTCTCGTTGTTGGCGATGCTGCCCTGGCCGGACGACATCGCACCGATCAAGGTCCTGCCACCGACGGACGCCCCGACCTCGGCCCGGGCGGCCGCGAGAACGCGCGCCAACTCGTTGACGTCATCCGGGCGTCGGCTTCAGCCGACCACAACGCCCGCCGCTTCTTCTGTCCGTCACCCCGACGACTCACCTGAATCCGGCCACAGGGGCAGGCTGACGTGAGGTGAACGGCTGCGAGTGTCCGATGGGTGGGGTTGACTGTCCGTCGATCGATCACACGTGCTGGCAGCCCGGCCGATCGCCGGGGGAGAACGACGGAGGCTCCAGATGCAGGAAGACGTCATGACGGCCGGGACAGGGTTGCGGGTCTACCCCGATCCCGCGGATGTGTTCATCACCGACCAGGTCGAACTGGCAGAGCACCTGCACCCGTTGATCTCGATCGATCTCGCCGGAGTGGACCCGGCCTGGCACGGGTGGATCCATCTGGTCAGCCCACTGGAACCGGCGGAAGGTTACCTCGGCGACCACACCGAGGCATTCCACTCACCCCTGCAGAGAACCAACTGGCTCGGGTTCTCGATGGAGGGCGACCGCTACCGCCTACTCGGCGACCTGCGCTACTTCGCGCGGGCGACGACCTCCGAGGAACTGCCCGACCCCTGGCCTGGGTTCCGTACGCGGCTCGACGAGCACTGCGACTCCGAGGGCCGCAGCTACCTGGCGCACCGGGACGCCTTCCGCCGTGAGGGCATCCTGCTCATGCGGCACAACGACGGGTCCCTGCGGTATGACGAGTCCGACGCCATGGCACTGCTGGAGCAGCTCGGCGGCAACGCGGACCCTCACGACAACTGGGTCCAGCCCGAGCTGTTCCACGTCGAGTACGACGACGACAGCGCGTGGCCGGTCAGTCCGGCCGGAAACCCGTTCCACTTTGTGGCGTCGGTGCCGGGCTGGCACTACCGACGCTCGGGCGCCGACTCGATTCTGCTGTTCTTCGAGCCCGTTGAGCGGCTCGCACTGCTGACCTTCGACTGGAGCTGAGGCACTGTCCAGGGGTGCGGGGAACCGCCGACGGGCTCAGCGGTTGGCGAGCCGGTCCTCGACGGCGTAGTCGTAAGGAGAGCGACCTTCGGAAGTGGTTCCGACATGAATGACAACTGGCCGCTTGGTTCCAGGAAGCTTGGCAAATCAGTTCCAACAAGCGTGTCACCCACCCCGAGAACGGTCAGGTCAGCACGCCTCGGCGGTACCAACGATCCTGTCACGGCTCAACCGGTTGGCTTCGCCTGTCCTGTTGCATGGAAGCTGTCGGACTCCCGCTCGGTCTCGTTCGTGCTGGCGGATTCTCGGCGCGGTGGCTCTTGCGTGGCGATGCCGTACGCCGGCAGCCGGGCCGGAAGGCCCCGGCCGCCCGTCCGCCCGGACGGTGTGTCAGACCACGGCGAGCCGGCCCACCAGCAGCTCCACCCTCCGCTCGGCTTCCGCCGGCGGAAGCCGTCCCGCCCGGGTCAGGGTGGCCAGCCCGTGCAGGGCCGCCCAGAACACCTCGGTGAACAGTGCCGGATGGACGCCGTCCCCGGCGACCTCACTGAGAGTCTCCAGCAGGGCGGCGAAGCCGTCCTTCAGCGGCTCCGGGGTGTCCTCCTCCGCGAAGGCCAGGCCGCCGTCGAGCTGGAACATGGCGTCGTAGACCGCCGGGTTGCGTTCGGCGAAGTCGAGGTAGGCGCGGGCGAGGGCGGTGACCCGGGCACGAGGGCCGTCCGTGGCCGAGGTCGCGGCCCGCAGTGCCGCGGCCATCTCGGCGGCACCCTCCAGGGCGACGGCGCCGATGATCTCGCGCTTGCCGCGGAAGTGGCTGTAGAGGACGGGCTGGCTGTATTCGATGCGCTCGGCGAGCCGGCGGGTGGTGACCGCGTCCCAGCCCTGCTGCTCGGCGAGTTCGCGGGCCGTCGCCACGATGAGGCGCTCGCGGCTCGCCCGTTCGCGTTCCTTGCGTTCCTGTACCGACATGACTCGATCCTAGCATCGCTAGACAAGTGAGCGGCGGCAGTACTAGCGTTACCTCATCATCTAGCGGCGCTAGATCCCAGGAGGGGTCATCATGCTCGACGCACTCAAGGTCGTCACCACCGTGGTCGTCGGAGTGATGGTGGGGGTGGAGTTCTCCGTCGCCTTCATCATCAACCGGATCCTCAACGCACTCCCCGACGACAGTGGCCAACTCGGCCGCGCCCACGGGGGCCGGATGCTCGGCGCCGTGATGCCGTTCTGGTACATCGGCTCGCTCGTCCTCGCCGCGGTCTGGGCCATCGCGGGATGGCACCACTCCGGCACCGGACTCGTCGTCACCGCCGCCGGGCTGCTGATCGTCAGCGTGATCATGTCGATCCTGCTGCTCGTCCCGATCAACAACCGGGGCAAGACGTGGACCCCCGAGAACCGGCCTGCCGACTGGAAGGAGCAGATGAACCGCTGGGACCGCTTCCACTACGTCCGCGTCGCCGTCATCATCGCCGCCTTCACCCTGCTGGCCGCCGCCCTCACCTGAGCCCGCGGGCCGTGTGCAGGCGGCGCGTACCCCTCCACTCCGCAGGCGGTAGCCGACGATTCGTACGGATCCGCACCGCCCTCGGAACCCGGGACCCCCTCTACCGGAGGTTCTTCCTCCATCGAGATCGCGACTTCCGCGGATGCCAGGTCGTTCGAGAACCCCGGGCCCCGCGGTGATCGTAGGCATGCATCGCGGGAAAGTCCGGTGCGTCGATGAACTGCCGGCCCCTAGCATGCGTGGGTGAACCTTTCCCATCTCGGCGCGCCGATCGGGCCGATGATTCGCGTCCACGGCGGGTTCGCCAACCGGATGTACCGGCTCGACACCGACCAGGGGTCGTTCGCGGTGAAGGAGTTGAACCTCGTCGACCGCCGCTGGACCTATCGCGTCGAGGACGTGTTCAGGTTCGAGCGGGCGGCCTTCGCCGCCGGCATCCCGATGCCGGAGCCGATCTCGGCCAGCGACCACATGCTCGTTCACCGATGGGTCGAGGGAGAAAAGGTGCCGGAAGCACCGGTCTCGGCGGCGTACGCGTTCGAGATCGGTGAGATCCTCGCGCGCATCCACACGCTCGACGTCGCGTGGACCCAGGTGTCGATCGAGGAACCGACGTCACGGGACTGGCCCGAGCTCGCCGCGCGGGCGGCGGCAACCGGACAGCCGTGGGCCGACGAACTCGCCTCGCACGTCGAGACGTTCCTCGCGATTGCCCACTTCGTCGACACCTGCGAACGGCCGGGCCCCGTCGTGCTGACCCATCGGGACATCCAACCGTGGAACCTGCTCGCTCGGGAGGGTCGGCCGGTGGTGCTCGACTGGGAGCTCTCGGGGATGCTCGACCTGTCCGGTGAGCTCGGCTCGACCGCGCTGAGCCTCGCGAAGGGACCTGGCTTCGACGACATCAAGCCCGCCGTCTTCCGCTCGGTCCTCGACGGCTATGTCGCGGGGGGCGGAGCGCTGCCGCCGTCAGGTCCGAGCTGGTTCGTGTTCATGATCGGCGGCTGGCTGGGGCACACGAGGTGGAACATCCTCCGGTGCCTCGCCGGTGTCGAGGCGAGCACCGGCCCTGACCTCGCGCTGTCGCACGAGTCCGTGCGCAACGGCGTGCGCGGCCTCCCCGACCTGTTCGGCCGACTTCCGGAGCTCGAGGCGTTGCTCGTGTGACAGTGACCCGCGTCTGTCCTTGGTACGCGGCGTGAGACGCGCTCCCGATTCCGCCCGGGGCGACGTCCTTGACCGGTTCGTCTGCGTACCCGGGGCAATCCAGCAGGTAGACGCCGCTCTTGACGTCCGGCCAGTTCGACTCCTCCACGTCGAGCAGGGTGTCGAGCTTGGCCTCCCTGAGCGGTAATGAAAGTGCACAGTGTGATCGCGGCCTCGCGTTGTGAGCCCGGACACGACAGTTGGAACCAGCTCAGCCGGGTGAGCCGGCGGTTTCCGCTCGATGGGACACGCTTGTTGG
The DNA here is from genome assembly GCF_044744365.1 of Kitasatospora sp. NPDC087314. Classification (NCBI taxonomy): domain Bacteria; kingdom Bacillati; phylum Actinomycetota; class Actinomycetes; order Kitasatosporales; family Streptomycetaceae; genus Kitasatospora; species Kitasatospora sp. NPDC087314. Next base: position 302,403 of record NZ_JBIUYE010000010.1, on the reverse strand, counting down.
CACCACGTGGTCACGCTTCACGATGGTCCAGGGAAAGGTGCTGGTCATGCCGCGGAGGGCTTGCGGGCGTGCTGCCGTCCGGATGATGGGGTGACACAGTGATCAACCATGACGGGGCGCAGTTCGTCCGACCGTTGACACTGGCTTGGGTGCGCCGGCATCTGGAGGTCGGCGAACGGATCGTCGGAAGCGAGGCGCTGCACGGCGGCATCACTGCCGACATGCGGAGGCTGACCATCGGCACGCGGGACGGAGGCACCCGTGACCTGGTGCTGCGGACGTTCGTCGACCCGTTCTACGTGGAGCGCGCCGAGGACTGGCTGAACAGGGAGGCCGGCGCCCTGACGCTGCTGGCGGGGACCGGCGTGCCGGCTCCTGGACTGGTCGCGGTTGATCCGGCCGCCGCGCATTGCGAGTATCCGTCGCTCCTCATGACACATCTGGCGGGCCGGACGGTCCTCGATGATGAGGGATTGGAGACGCGCGTCCCGTTGCTGGCCCGCCAACTCGTGGCGATCCACGCGTTGCGACCCGCCGAGCGGCCCCGGGAGTACGTGGCGTTGACGACCGCCGACACCGTCGTGGTTCCGAAGGGCGCCGACGCGGCGGCATGGGCCGCGGCGATCGACGTGATCCGCAAGCCCGCGCCGCCCTATGAAGGGCGATTCCTGCACCGGGACTTCCACCCCGGCAATGTGCTGTTCGACGTGCTGCCCTCAAGGTCGGCGGGTGCGCGGATCACCGGCGTCGTCGACTGGGCGGCCACCTCCTGGGGCCCGGCGGATCTCGATGTGGCGCACTGCTCCACCAATCTCGCGCTGCTGCATGGCCCGGCGTGGGGGCAGCGGTTCGCCGAGGCGTATGAGGAGGCCGGCGGGGTGCTGGCCGCGGCCGCGAGCGAGCGACTGTACTGGCGGGTGCGGGACCCACTTGCGTGCTCGGAAGAAGTGCGGTTGGTGGCGCAGGCATGGCGGGGGACAGGGAGGGCGGAGCTGACGACGCGAGCTGTGGAGGAGCGGCTGGATGCCTATGTCACCGCCCTGATGGACGCGCTGGGCTGAGCCACGGCGGTCCGGGGCGCGGCTTCGACGTCTTGCTACGCACCCCCGCCTGGTTCCACCATGCGTGGCCGGGTTCCACCTGTCGCGTCCCGGCTCACGTCGACGCACCGTGACGGGATTCGGGAGCCGCCACCTCGAGGTTCCGACCGCCAACCTTCGGTTCCGGGCACATCGCGGAGGGCGTCCGATCCTCGGTCCGGTGGCGATAAACAAGCAGGCATGATTGCTTTTTTCTCCGCCCGGTGCCACGCTGCTGCGCGACGGTGCTCGCGTGGGGCGCCGCCAACTCACCGGCAGGGGAGGCGCCTTGGCGCGCGAACGTGCGGTACTGCGGATCGGCAACGCCTCGGGCTTCTACGGGGACCGCTTCGCGGCGGTGCGGGAGATGCTCACCGGCGGGCCGCTGGACGTGCTCACCGGGGACTACCTGGCGGAGCTGACGATGCTCATCCTGGCCCGGGACCGGCTCAGGGACCCGTCGCTCGGGTACGCCCGGACGTTCCTGCGGCAGATGGAGGAGTGTCTCGGCCTGGCCCAGGAGCGCGGGGTGCGGATCGTGGTGAACGCGGGCGGGCTGAACCCGGCCCGACTCGCCGCCGAGCTGCGGAACCTGGCGCAGCGCCAGGGCCTCACGGTGGCCGTGGCCCACGTCGAGGGTGACGACCTGCTGCCGCGCGGCGCCGAACTCGACCTGCCCGAGGGGCTGTTGGCCGCCCATGCCTACCTCGGCGGCTTCGGTGTCGCGGCCTGCCTGGACGCGGGCGCCGAGGTGGTGGTCACCGGGCGGGTCACCGACGCGGCGCTGGTGGCCGGGCCGGCGATCGCCCACTTCGGCTGGACGGCGGCGGACCTCGACGCCCTCGCCGGGGCGGTGGTCGCCGGGCACGTCCTGGAGTGCGGCGCCCAGGCGACCGGCGGGAACTACGCGTTCTTCCGCGAGCACGACGTCACCCGCCCCGGCTTCCCGATCGCCGAACTGCACGCCGACGGATCCAGCGTGATCACCAAGCACCCGGGCACCGGCGGCGCCGTCACCACCGGTACCGTCACCGCCCAACTCCTGTACGAGACGGGCGGAGCGCGCTACCTCGGCCCGGACGTCACCGCCCGGCTGGACTCGGTGCGGCTCACCGAGCAGGGCCCGGACCGGGTCCGGATCGACGGGGTGCGCGGCGAGGCGCCGCCGCCCACGCTGAAGGTGGGTCTGAACCGGCTCGGCGGCCACCGCAACGAGGTGGTGTTCGTCCTCACCGGCCTGGACATCGAGGCCAAGGCCGCCCTGGTGCAACGGCAGTTCGCCGACGCCCTGCCGCCCGCCGCCCGGCCCGCCGAACTGCGCTGGACGCTCGCCCGGACCGACCACCCGGACGCCGCGACCGAGGAGGCCGCCTCAGCGCTGCTCCGGCTGACCGCCCGCGACCCGGACCCGGCCAAGGTCGGTCGCGAACTGGGCAAGGCCGCCGTGGGGCTGGGCCTGGCCGGCTACCCGGGCTTCCACCTCACCGCCCCGCCCGGCCCCGGCACGCCGTACGGGGTGTTCACCGCCGCGTACGTCGACGCCAAAGCCGTCGAGCACACCGCCGTACTGCCGGACGGCCGCCGGATCGCCGTCCCGCCGGCGCCGGTGACCGCCCGACCCGCCCAGGCCGAGGAGCAGGCGGACGCGGAGCCGGACCTCCCGGGCGAAGCCCCGGCCGGGCCGCTGCGCCGCGCCCCGCTCGGCCTGGTGGCCGGCGCCCGCAGCGGCGACAAGGGCGGCGACGCCAACCTCGGCGTCTGGGCCCGCACCGAGGCCGGCTGGCACTGGCTCGCGCACACCCTCACCGTCGACAAGCTGCGCGAACTCCTGCCCGAAACAGCCGAGTTGCCGATCACCCGGCACCTCCTCCCGAATCTGCGCGCGGTCAACTTCACCCTCACCGGCCTGCTCGGCGAGGGCGTCGCCGCCCAGCACCGCTTCGACCCGCAGGCCAAGGCCCTCGGGGAGTGGCTGCGCTCCCGCCACCTCGACATCCCGGAGGCCCTGCTGTGACCGTGCTGCCCACCCGCGTCGACCCGGTCGGGCCCGAGTACGCCGAGTACCGGGCCGCGATGCTCGGCAAGCTCGCCGAGCTGGACGCCGAGCACGCCAAGGCCCTGGCCGGTGGCGGTCCGAAGTACGTGGACCGTCACCGCGCCCGCGGCAAGCTGCTGCCGCGCGAGCGGATCGAGCTGCTGGTCGACCCGGACTCGCCGTTCCTGGAGCTCTCCCCGCTGGCCGCCTGGGGCAGCGACTACCCGGTGGGCGCGGCGCTGGTCACCGGCATCGGGGTGATCGAGGGCGTGGAGTGCGTGATCACCGCCAACGACCCGACGGTGCGCGGCGGCGCCAGCAACCCGTGGACCCTGCGCAAGGCCCTACGCGCCAACGAGATCGCGTTCGACAACCGCCTCCCGGTGGTGAACCTGGTGGAGTCCGGCGGCGCCGACCTGCCCAGCCAGAAGGAGATCTTCATCCCCGGCGGCGCGCTCTTCCGCGACCTCACCCGGCTCTCCGCCGCCGGAATCCCCACCGTGGCCGTGGTGTTCGGCAACTCCACGGCCGGCGGCGCCTACGTCCCCGGCATGTCGGACCACACCGTGCTGGTCAGGGAGCGGGCCAAGGTGTTCCTCGGCGGCCCGCCGCTGGTCAAGATGGCCACCGGCGAGGAGGCCGACGACGAGTCGCTGGGCGGCGCCGAGATGCACGCCCGCACCTCCGGCCTGGCCGACCACTTCGCGGCCGACGAGGCGGACGCGCTGCGCCTGGCCCGGCGCATCGTGGCCCGGCTGGACCACCGCAAGCCCGGCCCCTCTCCGGACCGGCTCGCCGAGCCGCCGAAGTACGCCGAGGAGGAGCTGCTGGGCATCGTCCCGGGCGACCTCAAGGTGCCCTTCGACCCGCGCGAGGTGATCGCCCGGATCGTCGACGGCTCCGACTTCGACGAGTTCAAGCCGCTCTACGGCGCCAGCCTGGTCACCGGCTGGGCCCGGCTGCACGGCTACCCGGTCGGCGTCCTGGCCAACGCGCAGGGCGTGCTGTTCAGCGCGGAGTCCCAGAAGGCCGCCCAGTTCATCCAGTTGGCGAACCAGCGGGACGTCCCGCTGCTGTTCCTGCACAACACCACCGGCTACATGGTCGGCAAGGACTACGAACAGGGCGGCATCATCAAGCACGGCGCGATGATGATCAACGCCGTCGCGAACTCCCGGGTGCCGCACCTCTCCGTGCTGCTCGGCGCCTCCTACGGCGCCGGCCACTACGGCATGTGCGGGCGGGCGTACGAGCCGCGCTTCCTGTTCGCCTGGCCGAGCGCCAAGTCCGCGGTGATGGGCCCGCAGCAGCTCGCCGGGGTGCTCTCGATCGTCGCCCGCCAGTCGGCCGCCGCCAAGGGGCAGCCGTACGACGAGGACGCGGACGCGGCGATCCGCGCCATGGTCGAGCAGCAGATCGAGGCCGAGTCGCTGCCGGTCTTCCTGTCCGGGCGGCTGTACGACGACGGCGTGATCGACCCGCGCGACACCCGTACGGTGCTCGGCCTCTGCCTGTCCGCGATCCACAACGCGCCGGTCGAGGGCGCGCGCGGCTACGGCGTCTTCCGGATGTGAGCCCGAGCTGTGAGGGAAGAGACATGATCACCAACCTGCTGGTCGCCAACCGGGGCGAGATCGCCCGCCGGGTCTTCCGCACCTGCCGCGCGCTGGGCATCGCGACCACCGCCGTCCACTCCGATCCGGACGCCGACGCCCCGCACGTCCACGAGGCCGACGCGGCCGTCCGGCTGCCCGGCGCCACGCCCGCCGACACCTACCTGCGCGCCGACCTGATCGTCCGCGCCGCGCTGGAGGCGGGGGCGGACGCCGTCCACCCCGGGTACGGATTCCTGTCCGAGAACGCCGAGTTCGCGCAGGCCGTGCTGGACGCCGGGCTGGTCTGGGTCGGCCCGCCGCCGGCCGCGATCGCCGCGATGGGCTCCAAGACGGCGGCCAAGCGGCTGATGGCCGAGGCCGGGGTGCCCGTCCTGGCCGCCCTCGCCGAGCCCGCCGAGGCCGACCTGCCGGTGCTGGTCAAGGCCGCGGCCGGCGGCGGGGGCCGCGGCATGCGCGTGGTGCGCACGCTGGCCGAGCTGCCCGCCGAACTGGCCGCGGCCCGCGCCGAGGCGGCGAAGGCCTTCGGCTCGGACGAGGTGTTCTGCGAGCGCTACCTGCCCACCGGGCGGCACGTCGAGGTCCAGCTGCTGGCGGACGCGCACGGCACGGTCTGGGCGGTCGGCGACCGGGACTGCTCGTTGCAGCGGCGCCACCAGAAGGTGATCGAGGAGGCCCCGGCCCCAGGCCTGCCCGACGCGGTGCGCGCCGCCCTGCACGCGGCGGCCGTCAGCGCCGCCCGGGCGATCGGCTACACCGGCGCCGGCACCGCGGAGTTCATGCTCGCCGCGGACGGCCGCTTCTTCTTCCTGGAGATGAACACCCGTCTCCAGGTCGAGCACCCGGTCACCGAGGCGGTCACCGGACTGGACCTGGTGGCGCTCCAACTCGCCGTCGCCGAGGGGGAGCGGCTGCCCGGGCCGGTCCCGCCGCCGAGCACCGGCTGCGCGATCGAGGCCAGACTGTACGCCGAGGATCCGGCCAAGGGCTGGCAGCCCGCCACCGGCACCCTGCACCACCTCGAACTCACCGTGCCGCACCAGGAGTTCACCGGCCAGGGCGTCCGGCTGGACGCCGGTGTGGCGGCCGGTGGCGAGATCGGCGCGCACTACGACGCGATGCTCGCCAAGGTGATCGCCTGGGCGCCGACCCGCGCCGCCGCCGCCCGCCGCCTGGCCGACGCGCTCGCCCGCGCCCGGATCCACGGCCCGGCCACCAACCGGGAGTTGCTGGTCCGCGCGCTGCGGCACCCGGCCTTCCTGGCCGAACACCTGCACACCGGCTTCCTGGCCGAGCACGCGGCCGACCTCACCGCCCCGGACGGCAAGGAGACCGCGCGCGCCGCCCTGGTCGCCGCCCTCGCCGACGCCGCCGCCCGCCGCACCGCGCCGCACGGCGCCCTGCCCTCCGGCTGGCGCAACCTGCCCTCCCAGCCGCAGTCCAAGCGCTACCGGGCCGACGACGGCACCGAGGTGGAGGTCCGCTACCGCCTCACCCGCGACGGCCTGCTGGCCGACGGCCACCCGGGCGCGGAACTCGTCGACGCCGCACCCGGGCAGGTCACGCTGCGCGAGGGCGCCGTCCGGCGCGGCCACCGCGTCGCGCGCTACGGCGACCGGGTGTACGTCGACACCCCGAACGGCGGCATCGCGCTCACCGCCCTGCCACGCTTCCCCGACCCCGCCACCCGGATCGACCCCGGCGCGCTGCTCGCCCCGATGCCCGGCACCGTCGTTCGCACCACCGCCGCCGTCGGCGACACCGTCACCGCCGGACAGCCGCTGCTCGTCCTGGAGGCGATGAAGATGGAGCACCGCGTCACCGCCCCCGCCGACGGCGTCCTGGTCGAACTGCGCGCCGTCCCCGGCCGACAGGTCGAACTCGGCACCCTGCTCGCCGTCGTGCAACCCGCCACAGCCTGACCCGGAAGGACCAGCATGTCCACCATCGGCAGTCAGCTCATGGAAACCCCCGAACGCCGGGCCCTGCGCCAGGCCGTCGGCGACCTCGGCCGCCGCTACGGCTCGGCCTACTACCTCGCCAAGGCCCGGGCCGGTGAGCCCGCCGACGAACTGTGGGCGGACGCCGGCAAGGCCGGCTACCTCGGGGTGAACCTGCCCGCCGAGTACGGCGGCGGAGGCGGCGGCATCACCGATCTGGCCATCGTGCTGGAGGAGTTGGGCACGGCCGGCTGCCCGTTGCTGCTGCTCATCGTCTCCCCGGCGATCTGCGGCACCGTGATCGCCCGCTACGGTACCGAGGAGCAGAAGCGGCGCTGGCTGCCCGGACTGGCCGATGGCAGCCGCAAGATGGCCTTCGGCATCACCGAACCGGACGCCGGCTCCAACGCGCACCGGATCTCCACCGTCGCCCGCCGCGACGGCGAGGACTGGCTGCTGACCGGCCGCAAGGTCTTCGTCTCCGGCATCGACCACTCCGACGCCGTGCTGTTCGTCGCTCGTACCGAGGACGCTCGCACCGGTCGGCTCAAGCCCTGCCTGTTCGTCGTCCCGCGCGACACCCCCGGCTTCGAGTACCGCGCGATCCCGATGGAACTCGTCGCCCCCGAGAAGCAGTTCCAGGTCTTCCTGGACGACGTCCGGCTGCCCGCCGAGGCCCTGGTCGGCGACGAGAACGCCGGCCTGCTCCAACTGTTCGCCGGCCTCAACCCCGAGCGGGTCCTGACCGCGGCCTTCTCCCTGGGCCTGGCCCGCCAGGCGCTCGGCAAGGCCGTCGAGTACGCGAAGACCCGTACCGTCTGGTCCACCCCGATCGGCGCCCACCAGGGACTGGCCCACCCGCTGGCCCAGTGCGCGGTGGAGATCGAGCTGGCCCGGCTGATGACCCAGAAGGCCGGCCTGCTCTACGACGCGGGGGAGGACGTGGCCGCCGGGGAGGCCGCCAACATGGCCAAGTACGCGGCCGGCGAGGCCGCCGCCCGGACGGTCGACCAGGCGGTGCAGACCCTCGGCGGCAACGGCCTCACCCAGGAGTACGGGCTGGGCGCACTGCTGGCCGCCACCCGGGTCGGCCGGGTCGCCCCGGTCAGCCGCGAGATGGTGCTCAACTACGTCGCCCAGCACACCCTCGGCCTGCCGAAGTCGTACTAAGACCGACCGGCCGGTCGGTCTAAGACCTGTCCGGCCGAAGGTCCTGTCCCATCGGGGAGTGCCGGACGGGCTCCGGGTGGGTCACCAGAGGGATATCTCGGCGAACTTTGCAGTGGTGGACTTTGCGGTCCGTATGCTCCTGTTCACACCCTCGGTCGACCCGCCATCGGTCCCGTTCATGCGTCAACTACCTTTGTGGAGGCACAACTTGGTGTTCCGGAGCGAGTTTCCCGACGTCCCCGTGGTCGATCTGCCGATCCATGACGCGGTGCTCGGCGGCGCCGCGCGCCACGGCGACCGGCCGGCCCTGATCGACGGCGTCAGCGGGGAGTGCGTGAGCTACGCGCGGCTCGCCGCCGCCGTCGAGCGGGTCGCCGCCGGGCTGGCCGAGGCCGGGGTGCGCCACGGCGACGTACTGGCCCTGTTCAGCCCCAACACGATCGGCTACCCGATGGCGTTCTACGGCGCCACCCGGGCCGGCGCCACCGTGACCACGGTGTCCTCGCTGGCCACGCCCGCCGAACTGGCCGGCCAGCTCGGCGACAGCGGCGCCCGCTGGCTGGTGACCGTCTCCCCGTTCCTGCCGACCGCCCGCAAGGCCGCCGACCTGCTCGCCGAGCAGGGCCGCCAGCTGGCCGAGATCCTCGTCCTGGACGGCGCCGAGGGCCACCGCTCGCTCGCCGACCTGCTGGCCGCCACCGCCCCCGCCCCCGAGGTCGCCGTCGACCCCGGCGAGGACATCGCGGTGCTGCCCTACTCCAGCGGCACCACCGGCCTGCCCAAGGGCGTGATGCTCACCCACCGCTCGATCGCCACCAACCTCGCCCAGGTCGACTCCGTCTACCGGCCCGCCGAGGGCGAGCGGGTGCTCGCCGTCCTGCCGTTCTTCCACATCTACGGCCTGGCCGCGCTGCTCAACCAGCCGCTGCGCTGCGGCGCCACCGTGGTGGTGCTGCCCCGCTTCGACCTGGAGCAGTTCTGCCGCACCATCGAGGAGCAGCGGGTGCAGGCGCTGGTGGTCGCCCCGCCGATCGCGCTCGCCCTCGCCAAGCACCCGGTCGTGGAGCGCTTCGACCTCTCCTCCGTCGAGTACCTGCTGTGCGCCGCCGCCCCGCTGGACCCGGAGCTCGCCGCCGCCTGCGCCCGCCGCCTGGGTCTGCCGCACCTGCTCCAGGGCTACGGCATGACCGAGCTCTCCCCGGTCTCCCACGTGGTCTCCCCGCTGGAGCGCGACCCCTCACCCGGGTCGGTGGGCCGGATGATCGCCTCGACCGAGCTGCGGGTCACCGCCCTGGACGGCGCCGGCGACGACCTCGGGCCCGGCGAGCGGGGCGAGCTGCTGATCCGCGGCCCGCAGGTGATGAAGGGCTACTTCGGCCGCCCCTCCGACACCGCCGCCATGATCGACGCCGACGGCTGGCTGCACACCGGCGACGTCGGCTTCGTCGACGACCGCGGCTACCTGTACATCGTCGACCGGGTGAAGGAGCTGATCAAGTACAAGGGCTACCAGGTGGCCCCCGCCGAACTGGAGGCCGTGCTGCTCGGCCATCCGCAGATCGCCGACGCCGCCGTGATCGGCGTCCCGGACGCCGACGGCACCGAGTGTCCCAAGGCGTTCGTGGTCCGGGTCCCGGGCAGCGGCCTGAGCGCGGAGGAGGTCACCGCGTACGTGGCCGGGCAGGTGGCCCCGTACAAGAAGGTCCGCTCGGTCGAGTTCGTCGACGCCGTCCCCAAGTCCGCGGCCGGCAAGATCCTCCGCCGTGAGCTGCGCGCCCGCGAGGCCGAGCGCCACGCCGCCGCGTCCGAGGCCGCCCGCTGACCGGCCGGGGCCCCGGCGGCCGAAGACCGGCGCCCGTCTGTGAAGATCGACCCGCCGAGAAGGACGGGCCCACCGGGCCGGACCGGCCCGCCGAGCCCTCACCGGAACAGGAACCGCCGCCAGCCATGACCAGCCACCCCGCCGCCCGCACTCCCCAGCAGGACCGCAGCCGCGCGACCCGGGCCCGGCTGCTCGCGGCGGCCGTGGACTGCCTGGCCGAGCTCGGCTGGCACGGCTCCACCGTCACCGTGGTCGCCGGACGCGCCGGGGTCTCCCGTGGCGCCGCCCAGCACCACTTCCCGACCCGCGAGGACCTGTTCACCGCGGCCGTCGAGCACGTCACCGCCGAGCGGCTGGCAGCCGTCCGCGCCCACGCGGACGAACTGCCGGCCGCCGGCCCCGACCGCACCCGGGCCGTCGTGGACATGATCGTCCGCCTCTACACCGGCCCGCTGTTCCGCGCCGCGCTGCACCTGTGGACGGCCGCCGCCACCGAGGAGCCGCTGCGCGAGCGGATCATCGCCCTGGAAGGGCACGTCGGCCGCGAGGCCCACCGGGCCGCCGTCGAGTTCCTGGACGCCGACGAGACCCGGCCGGGCGTACGCGAATCCGTGCAGGCCACCCTCGACCTCGCCCGCGGGCTCGGCCTGGCCAACCTGCTCACCGACGACAGCGTCCGACGATCCGGGGTGATCCGGCAGTGGACCGGCGTTCTGGAGAGTACGCTGCGGCCGGTACGCCCATGACGCCCGTACAACCGGAGCGACCGGACGGCCCCGGACCAAGGGGTCGCCGGGCGGCCGATGTCCGTGCAGTCTGGAGAAGAACCCCGGCCGACACGGACCGCGAGTCCCACCCGGCCGGGCACGAGCCGAACCGGGGTGCTGCCTGATCATGCACGGACACGAGTGGGACGCGACCGACGCCGCCGGCACCGTACCTGGCGGCGCTCCCGTACGCCCCGAAGGCCATCGGATCGTCCCGCTCGCGACGGCCCTGCTCCAGGACGACGGCCTGATCCTGCACTGGAGCGAGGACGCCGAGGCGCTGCTCGGCTACTCCGCCGAGGAGGCCGTCGGCAGTTACGCCGCCCAGCTGCTGGCCGACGGCTCCGACCGCCCCGAGGTGCTGGCCCTGCTCGACGAGATCATGGCCGGCACCGGCTGGTCCGGCGTCTTCCCGGTCCGCCACCGCGACGGCCACCGGGTCGAGCTGGAGTGCCGCACCTACCCGATCGCCGGCCCCGCCGGCACCCTGCTGCTGCTCGCCACCGGCTCCGACATCCGTGCCCTGCACGCGATCGAGGCCGACCTCGCGGTCCTGGACGGCGTCTTCGGCCGCTCGCCGATCGGCATGGCCGTCTACGACACCGAGCTGCGCTTCGTCCGGCTCAACGAGGCGCTGGCCCGGATGAACGGCGTCACGATCGCCGGCCACCTCGGCCGCCGGATCTCGGTGGTGCTGCCCGGCATCAACAGCGTCGAGATCGAGCAGATCATGAGACAGGTGCTCAAGACCGGCAAGCCCGTGGTGGACGCCCGCTCGCACGGCCGGGTGCCCGGCGACCCGAAACACGACCGCGCCTGGTCCGCGTCCTACTTCCGGCTGGAGGACTCCACCGGCCAGGTCTTCGGGGTCTGTTCGTCGATCATCGACGTCACCGAGCGCTTCCAGGCCGAGGCCCGCGCGGCCCGCGCCCAGGAACGGCTCGCCACCATCGCCGAGGCCACCGCCCGGATCGGCACCACCCTCGACCTCCAGCGCACCGCCGAGGAGCTGATCGAGGCCGTCGTCCCCCGGTTCGCCGACTTCGCCACCGTCGACCTGCTGGAGCCGGTGCTGCGCGGCGCGGAGCCCGCCGCGATCCCCGCCGACCGGACGATCACCCTGCGTGCCGTCGCCGTCGGCGAGTCCTACGAGTCGGGTCTCGCGCACGCCGTGGACACCGTCGGCGAGGCCTCCGAGTACGCGCCCGACCGCAGCTACACCCAGTGCCTGCGCAGCGGCCGCCCCCTGCTGCGCTCCCACGTGGACGCCGAGGTGCTGCGCGGCCTGGTCGCCAGCGAGGACCGGGTCGCCCCCGGCATCGCGGCGGGCATCCACTCGTACCTGATGGTGCCGCTCACCGCCCGGGGCATGGTGCTCGGCGGTTCCGAGTTCATCCGCATGCGCAACCCCGAGCCGTTCAGCGACGCCGACGTGGCGCTCGCCGAGGAACTGGTCGCCCGCACCGCGCTGGCCATCGACAACGCCCGGCTCTACCGGCGCGAGCGGGAGACCGCGCTCACCCTGCAGCGCAGCCTGCTGCCGCAGGAGATCCACCGCACCCTGGGCCTGGAGATCGCCTACCGCTACCTGCCCAGCAGCGTGGTCAGCGAGGTCGGCGGCGACTGGTTCGACGTCGTCCCGCTGTCCTGCGGCCGGGTCGCCCTGGTGGTCGGCGACGTGATGGGCCACGGCATCCGGGCCGCCGCCACGATGGGCCAGCTGCGCACCGTCGCCCGGACGCTCGCCACGCTCGACCTGCCGCCCGAGCAGGTCCTCACCCGGCTGGACGAGACCGCGTCGGGTATCGGCGAGGGCCAGTTCGCCACCTGCATATGCGCGGTCTACGACCCGCTGGAGCGCACCGTCCAGATCGCCGCGGCCGGCCACCTGCCGCCGGTCTGGGTCACCCCCGACGGCACCGCCAGCAGGATCGAGGTGCCGCCCGGCGTACCGCTGGGCGTCGGCGGGGTGGCCTTCGAGTCGATCGAGTTCACCCTCCCCGAGGGCGGCATGGTCACCCTCTACACCGACGGGCTGGTCGAGCGGCGCGGCCGCGACCTCGACGAGGGCATCGACGTGCTGGCCCGCACCCTCTCCGGGCCGGGCCGGACCCTGGAGGAGAGCTGCGACGCCGTCCTCCGGGCGCTGGTCACCGACGGCACCGACGACGACATCGCGATGATCATGGCCAGGGTGCTGCCGCTGCCCGCCGACCGGGTCGCCACCCTCCCGCTCACCGGCGGCGGCCGCCTGCCCGGCAAGGCCCGCCGCTTCACCCGCGCCACCCTGGACGCCTGGGGCCTGTCCGCCCTCGCCGACTACGCCGAACTGCTGGTCAGCGAGCTGGTCACGAACGCCCTGCTGCACGCCGAGGCGCCGCGGCGGCTGCGGCTGTTCCGCGACCGGGTGCTCACCCTGGAGGTCGCCGACGCCGGCGGGCCGACCCCGCAGCTGCGCCCCTTCGCCGAACAGGACGAGGGCGGGCGCGGCATGTTCCTGGTCAGCGAGCTGGCCCAGCGCTGGGGCAGCCGGCTGACCAGGGACGGCAAGGTGGTCTGGGCCGAGCTGGAGCTGCCCTTCGGGGCAAGCTAGCGGACCGTCAGCGCGCGACGAGCGGGTAGTGGTCGGAGAGGTCGGTGTAGGTGTAGCTCTTGCCCCAGCTGTTCACCGTCCACGGCGCGCTGTGCGTGCGCAGGACCTGGTTGGTGTACTGCTGCGGGCGGGCGTGGTCGGCGCGGTAGAGCACGTAGTCCAAGTCCTCCTTGGGCTCGCCCGGGTAGCGGTAGGCGGCGACGGAGTTGTCGGCCGTGTCGAAGGAGTACGGCCAGCCGGTGCGGGCGGAGGCCGGGGCCAGGTTGGCGTTGTCGAGCAGGGCCTGGTACTCGGAGCCGCGCGAGTCGATGTTGAGGTCGCCGGCGAGCACGATCGGCTCGTTCGCCGGGATCCGCTTGGCGTCCAGGAAGTCGCGCATGGCGGTGAGCTGCTTGGCCCGGACGGCGGCCGGCTGGCCGCTGGAGCAGCCCGAGTCGGTGGACTGCAGGTGGGTGCCGACCACATGGGTGCGCAGGCCGTTCACGTCCAGCACGGCGTAGACGAAGCCCTTGTTCGACCACCAGTCGGAGCCGCAGGCGTCCTTGAAGACGTACTGCTCCTTGCGCAGGATCGGCCACTTGCTGAGCAGCGTCACCCCGCCGTCCTCGGGGGTGGCCGAGCTGTAGCTGCCGGAGGTGGCGTCCCAGCCGCTGGTGGAACGGCCGACCACCGGTGTGTGGAAGGGGTACGCGGCCGAGGCCTTGGCGGTCAGGGCGTCGGAGGTCGCGTTGTCGAAGGCCTCCTCCAGGACGACCACGTCGTGGCCCTGGAAGAAGTCCGCCGCGGCGATCGCCTGGGCGCGGTGGGCCTGGCCCCAGTTCGGGTAGAGGGACGTGCTCATCAGGAACACGTTGTAGGTGAGGACGTCCAGCGCGGGCGCGGTGACCGGGGCGGTCTCGGCCGGGGCGGCCGTTGCCGGGGCGGTGGCGAGCGTGCCGAGCACGGCGGCGGCAGCGCAGGCGGCAGCGGCCTTGCGGAGGGACGACAGCGGCATTGGGGCTCCGTGAGGGTATGACGTGAACGCGGCGGTCAGTGGATGGTGTACATCCAACGTCGCCGCCCGCACGGCGCACAAGACCGCGCACGAGCATGCGGTGAACGCGGCTGAAACACTGTCACCGGCCGAAACACGCGGGCCCCACTACCCGCTGCGGGTAGTGGGGCCCGGGCGAGTTGTGCGCGTCAGACCTCGCCGAACTCGCCGGCCCGGACGGCGGCGACGAACGACGACCAGGCGTCGGCGGGGAAGACGAGGGCAGGACCCTCGGGGTCCTTGGAGTCACGGACGGGCAGTACACCCGGGAAGCCGGCGGTGACCTCTACGCAGTCACCGCCGTTGTTGGAGTGGGAGGACTTGATCCAGGAAGCGCCGGACAGGTCTACACGGTCGGTCATGATTGGAATTCCTTTCGGGCCCTGCGGATCATCTCCTGGGATGCGGCCTGCGGCAGCGCTTCCACCAGCATCTGATCGTAGTCCCTCTCCCATGCTGCAACCGTTGTGCGAGACCGCTCAAGGTGGCCTCTCGCGGTCGATTCCGCATACCCCACGACCGTGTGGTCAGGGAGGTTCAACAGGACCACCGGCAGCGTGAAGGACAGGTTCTCTCCCATGGCAAACGGTGCAACCTGCATGGTGATGTTCGGGCGCTGGGCCAGCTCCTCAAGGTGATGGAGCTGTTCGGCCATGACCTGCGGCCCGCCGACGGGGCGGAGGAGAACGCCCTCTTCGAGCACTGCGTGAAACATCGGGGGAGTCTTCTGGGTGAGGATCTCCTGACGCAAGGACAGATAGTCGGTGCGTTCATCGGCCTCAGCGGGGGTGATCGTGCCGCGCCTGACGGCTGCCTGCGCCAGCGCCTTTGCGTATGCAGGGGTTTGAAACAGGCCGGGAACGAGGATCAGCCCGACCGTCCGCAGCTGACGGCATCGTGCCTCAGCGTCGGCGAACTCGGCGAAGCCCTCAAGGAGCGCTGCGCGGCTGAATCGCCGCCACAACTCGTAGAACCGTTGGCCTGACTCGAACACCTCATCGGCCTTAACAGCCAATGGCCGTGTTGGGGAACGCTTCCCGTTCTCGACATATGAGATGTGCGCGCCTGAATACCCCAGGCGCTTGGCAGTTGTGGCCTGCGACCAGCGCTTTGCCCGTCGTGACCTGCGAAGTTCCTGACCAAAGCGCACCTGCGGTGATGCTTGGGCGTCAACCTCGGCTTCAGCCATGATCCTTCGGCTCCTTCACACGGCATTGCTGTCAAAGGTAAGACCCTTCCGATCGTAGGGGCTGTCGCGCCACCATGGCTACACCAAGTGACACGCCAAGTGCGAAGCGCTACGGAGACCCCCATGTCCGAAGACCCGAAATCCGTGCTGCCCGACCTCGTCCCCAACGAGGTCGTGCAGGACCTGAAGCACCGCGATGCCGACGGCAAGTCGAGGGAGGGGGTCTTCATGGAAATCCTCTGCGGGGCGGCCTTCCTGCGGCCGCTCGGCGGGGGGAGGGAGTGGACGACCAGACCCGATCAGCTACGGCAGTGCGACCCCAGGGAGATCGCGCCGGGCACCGGGAGCAACTCGCAGCGCCGGCTGATGTTTCCGGGGTCGGAGTGACCTCGGGGGAGATGCTGCTCGCCGGGCTGCACGTCAGCTCGTTGGCGGCCGGGGGCTTTGCCGCCATGGCGCGGACGACGGGACCGAACGTGTCCGAGGTGGGTGACGAATTGACCGTCGCGGTCAACGGCTGCCGCGCCGCTGTCGGGAAGGCTGGGAGGGTGACCTCGCCTCCGGCCTGTGGCCGAACCGCGGACCGGACTGACAAGCCCCCGCCGCCACAGTGAGTGCTCATTCCCCCTGTGGCGGCGGGATTCAACGCCTGTTCGTCATCGTGGTGGTGGCGAACGGGCGCCGGCGGGGCCTCTCCTTCCCCCTGCCGGTTGGCTCCGAGGGCGCGTTGGTGCCAGACCCTCGTCGAGCCGCACCGCTCCCCGCCGGAATCGCCGCTCCGGCGGGGAGCGGCCGCCTCACTCACCGGTCGGCGGAGTCCTTGTCTCCCCTGGTCGGAACCCTGCCCCGGGGGCGGCGCCCTCTTGTGCGGTCAGCGGCGTGTGCGGTTCACGCATTCGAGTGTGACGCGGGTCTCTGTCCAGCGAGATCGTCTGCACTCAGGGCGGTGACGGCATTTCTTTCAGTAACCGACAAATCGGACAAACAATGACATAAACAGTGAGCCCACTCACACTGAAAAAGGTCCACGACGGGCGATAGTGGCCGCTCCCGGCGCCGCCCGCTACTCCCGATCGTGACATCTGTGCAGCTCAGCGCGTTGGTCAGCCGCGCAGACCGCCCTGCGAATCAACGTCGCCACCCGGAAAGTACGACGGCGGATCGTAACAAGGGGGTCTTGTCGGCGACCGGCCTCACCTGGCAACAATTGCTGCATCAAGCCACACCGGCTCCTGTCCCGCCGGATGCGGCTCACTGCCAAGTCCCGCCCTGTGACCAATTCGGCCCCTGTCCGGCCATGGTCTGAACGGGGTGCGACCCGGCTCAACCCGATTGAGGTCCTGCTCTACATGCCCACTTTCAAGCTTCGTATGCGTACTTCCGCCGCTGTTCTGGCCGGTGCCGCCGGTCTGACCGCCCTGGGTGCCGCCGTGGTCCCCGCCGTCGCCTCGGCCGCGGACGCCTCCCCGCAGGCCATCGCCGCTCAGATCGTGCCGGCGGACCAGCTCGCCTCGTTCAGCCAGATCGTCTCCCACGAGTCGGGCTGGAGCGTGACCGCGACCAACCCGAGCTCGGGCTCCTACGGACTGGGCCAGGCTCTGCCGGCCTCCAAGATGGCCTCGGCGGGCGCGGACTGGAAGACCAACCCGACCACCCAGATCAAGTGGGCACTGGACTACATGAACACCCGCTACGGCAGCCCGAACGCCGCCTGGGCCTTCTGGCAGACCCACCACTGGTACTAGGAGTCCAGCGGGACTTCGTCGTCCGGCCTGGCGGTTTGATCAGGCCGTGATGAGTTCATGCAGGCGCTCGGCTGGGGTTTCCCAGCCGAGCGTTTTGCGTGTCCGGACGTGCCTACGCGTCGGCCTTCTCCGGCGCGGGCGCCTCGACCGGGGCGCCCGGGGCGGCCGCGGTGTCCAGGCCCCGCAGCAGCCGCCAGGCCATCGCGGCCGCGCCGACCAGCAGCACGGCGGCCAGTAGGCCGGCGCTGTTCATGCCGTGCACGAAGGACTCCCTGGCGCTGGCCAGCAGCGGCTCCGCGACGCCCTGCGGCAGCCCGTGCGCGGTCTCCACCGCCGCGCCCAGCGACTCGCCGGCCCGCGCCGCGGCCGCCGGGTCCGTCCCCGCCGGGACGGTGAGCCCGCCCGCGTAGATCGAGCCGACCACCGAGCCGACCAGCGCGATGCCGAGCGCGGTGCCCAGCTCGTACGCGGTCTCCGAGACCGCCGAGGCGGCGCCGGCCTTCTCGGCGGGCGCGGCGCTCAGCACCAGGTCGGCGCCGAGCGTGTAGACCACGCCCTCGGCCGTCCCGACCAGAAGGAAGGACGCGGCCAGCAGCAGGTAGGTGGTGTCCTGCTGGAGCCAGCCGAGCACGCCCACACCGAGGCCCATGGCCAGCAGGCAGCCGGTCAGCGCCGCCCGGGCGCCGGTGCGCCGCACCAGCCGGGCCGTCAGTAGGCCGCCGACCACCGCGCCGACGAAGGCGGGCAGCTCCGCCAGGCCCGCTCGCAGCGGCTCGTAGCCGCGGACCAGCTGGAGGTACTGCGAGGTCACGAAGACCACCCCGGACAGGCCGATCAGGGCGATCAGCGAGGCCAGTACGGCGGCGGTGAACCGCCGGTCACGGAACAGCCGCACGTCCAGCAGCGGGGTCTCCAGCCGCAGCTGGCGGCGGACGAAGACGGTCAGCGCGGCGGCGCCCAGCACGAACGCGACCGGGACGTCCCAGCGGGCCACGCCGTGCGCGGCGGCCTCCTTGATCGCGTAGACCGTGCCGATCACCCCGGCCATCGACAGGGCGACGCTGAGCACGTCCCAGCGGCCCGGCTTCGGGTCCTTGGACTCCGGCAGCAGCCAGCTGCCGAACACCAGCAGCAGGAGCAGGATCGGGATGTTCAGCAGGAACACCGAGCCCCACCAGAAGTGCTCCAGCAGCACCCCGCCGACCACCGGCCCGAGCGCGGCGCCGGCGGTGGCGGCCGCGCCCCAGATGCCGATCGCGGTGGCCCGCTCCCGGTCGTCCGGGAAGAGGCCGCGGATCAGCGACAGGGTCGAGGGCATGATCGTCGCCCCGGCGACGCCGAGCAGCGCACGGGCCACGATCAGCCAGCCCGCGCTGGGGGCGTAGGCGGCCAGCAGCGAGGCGGCGCCGAACGCGGTGGCGCCGATCAGCAGCAGCTTCTTGCGCCCGATCCGGTCGCTGAGCGCGCCCATGCTGACCAGCAGGCCGGCCAGGACGAAGGAGTAGGAGTCGCCGATCCAGAGCAGCTGGGTGCCGCTGGGGCGCAGCGTCTCGCTGATGGAGGGGATGGCGAGGGAGAGGACGGTCGCGTCGAGGGCGACCACGGTGACGGCCAGGACGAGGACGGCCAGGCCGGTCCAGCGCTGGCGGGGGGTGCCGTGGGGGGCGGCGTGGACGGTACTGCTCATGGGATATCGGTTTCCGGTGTGCGGGCCGAAGGTGCTGTGGGCGGGGGAGTGGCGGCGTCCGCTCGGCGCAGTGCGCCGCCGAGGAACAACTCGGCGAGCGAGAAGGCGGCGTCGCGCGGGGCGAGGCGGCCGTCCTGGATGGCCCACCCGACGCCGGCGACCAGGTCGAAGAAGGCCTCGCTCAGCCAGGCGGCGCTCAGCTCGATGCGGATCACGCCCTGTTGCTGGCCGCGCAGGAAGAGCGCGTGCAGCCGGGCGATCTGGACCTCCCAGAGGTCGTTGATGCTGTCGTCGTCGTAGAGCTGGTTCTCGCCGGCCAGGAAGGCGCAGAGCGCGGCGTCCGGGACGGAGGCGTCGACGAGTCGGCGCAGCGCGGCCTCGGCGTCGCCGTCCTCGACGGCGGCGGTGTCCAGGGCGGCGGCGAAGCGGTGCAGGCCGAGCAGGCCGACCTCGCGGATCAGGGCCTCGCGGCCGGGGAAGAGCCGGTGCAGGGTCGCGCGGCTGATCCCGGCGGCACGCGCGATCTCGTCCAGGTGGGCGGTCGGGCGGCGCGAGAGCACGCCGACGGCGGCTTCCAGGACGGTGTCGCGATCGGTGGCCATGATGCGAGTGTAGGTCACATGAGACATGGATGTCTCAAAATTACGATATGAGTCTCGGATGAGGCGTTGATCGCCAGAGTCGGGGCGGCAAAAACCGGGGACGGCGGGTGCCGTCCCCGGTCGGGGGTGCCGCGGGTCGCGCGGCCGGTTCAGCTCTGTCGGGATCGGCTCGGCCGGTCCCGGCTCTGCTGGTCTCAGCTCTGGTTGTAGAACCCGGTCTCGTCGAGCGGGCGGTCGATCACCATGACCTCGACGTCGGCCGGGGTGAGCAGGAACACCCGGCGGGCGATCCGCTCGATGCCGCCCTGGGTGCCGAAGATCAGCCCGGAGGCGAAGTCCACCATCCGCTTGGCCTCGGCCTCCTCCATCTCGGTGAGGTCCATGACCACCGGGATGCTCGCCCGGATGTGCTCGCCGACCGTGCGTGCCGCCTCGAAACCGGTCGGCCGCAAAGAGACGATCTTCGCGGGCGCGGGAGCGGACGACACCGTCTCCTGCTCGACCCACTCGTCGTCGTACACCGCGGCCGGGTAGTTCCCCGAGGGCATCAGCCACCCGTTGTGGTGCTCGTCGCGAAGTGCTCCCATGCCGCGCCTCCCTGCCTCGTCCCGTCCTGGTCCCCCGGGGGTGCGTGTCCTTTTTGACACGTCATCCACTCGTCGGAACTGTCCGAGTATCGCACTGTTCACCGGTCCCGTGCCCGCTCGCGGCCCCCGTACGAGTCGCGCCGTGCCGGTTGCCCGGGCGAACCCGGGCAACATCAGCGACGCGGCGGTGCGCCGTACGGTTGCGCGCGTAGACCATATCGGTCGCGGTCACTGCGTAATTGACCTTTTGTCAACAATGCGGAAACGATTTCACTCGCCGGTCTCGCCGTCCACCAGTTCGCGCAGGAGATCGGCGTGGCCGTTGTGCCGCGCGTACTCCTCGATCATGTGGACGAGGATCCAGCGCAGCGTCACTTCCTGGCCGCGGCGCAGCCGCTTGCCGACGGTGTCCAGCGACAGGCCGGCGCTCGCGCGGCGGGCTGCCTCTACCTCGGCGCGCCAGACGGCGAAGTCGGCCGCGACGTCGGCGGTGTCCACCCCGTTGAAGTCGCCGTCCTCGTCGGCCTCCGTCCAGAAGTGGCCGCCGGTCAGCTCCTCGCCGCACAGGATGACCTGGAACCAGTGCTGTTCCACCTCGGCCATGTGCCGGACGAGGCCGAGCAGCGAGAGGCCGGACGGCGGGACGGAGCGCAGTCGCAGCTGGTCGTCGGTCAGACCCTCGCACTTGAGTGCGAGGGTGCTGCGGTGGTAGTCGAGCCAGGCGGTGAGCATGGCGGTCTCGTCGGCGGCCATCGGCGGGTCGATCCGCGGGGAGAGTTCGGTCATGCGGGCCATCCTGGCGTCCGACGACCGGTGGGCGCGAACAATTTGTCGAGCGCCCCTCAGGCGGCCTGTGCGCGGCGACGGGCCGCCGCGGCCCGCCACAGCCCGACCACGCTGCCCAGCACGAGCAGCGCGATCACCCCGGCCGACACCAGGAAGGCCGCCGAGCCCGGCTCGCCCGCGCTGGCCGCCGCCGTCACGTACACGGCGGTGGTCGGCACCACGCCGATCGCGGTGGCGAACAGGAAGGGCGGGAAGCGGACCCCGGAGAAGGCCGCGCCGTAGTTGGCCGCCTGGAACGGCATGCCCGGCAGCAGCCGCAGCACCAGCACGCTGCGGAAACCCTGCTCGGTGAACCGCCGGTCGAGCGTGCCGAGCACCCGCCCGCGCAGGTACGGGCGCAGCGCCTCGCGTCCGAGTCCCCGGCCGAGCCCGAACGCCATGGCCGCGCCGAGCGTGGTGCCGAGCACCGCCAGCAGGACGCCCTGCTGGATGCCGAGCAGCAGCCCGGCGGCGGCGTTCAGCGCGGGCCGGGGGACGAAGGCGAGGGTGCCGAGCGCGTACACGGCGGCGAACAACGGGGCGAACCAGTACCCGGGCATCCGGTGGGCGAGCCCGCCGTCCAGCAGCGCCGTCGGGCTCCACAGCAGCAGCGAACCGGCCGCGGCGCCGAGCAGCACCACCAGCAGCGCGAACCGCCACCACGGCGAACGCGGCGCGGGGCCGGACGGCGGTGGCTCGGCGGCGACGGGCGGGGGCGTTGCGGGTGCGGGCACCGGCCGAGCCTAACCGGTTCCCCGGAGGGGCCGGTGACCGCGTCCCGCCGCCGGGATCAGCTGTACGGCGGCTTCTCCGGGTTGTAGTGCCAGAACTGGTTGGCGCCGCTCTGGTACTCCCACTGGATCACCGGGGTGCCGTTGGTCAGGGCGCCGCCCGAGACGTCCAGGACGAGGCCGCTGTAGCCGTTCACGATCCGGCGGGGCGTTCCGGGGTGGCTGGCCGGAGGGTCGCTCCAGCTCTGGTTGGCGCCGCCGTCGCAGGTCCACTGGTCGGCCTGGGTGCCCCAGGTGGTGCTGAAGGCCGGCATGTCCAGGCACTTGCCGCTGTTCAGGTTCACCCAGCCGCGGGCGGTCTGCGTCCACTGCTGGTTGGCGCCGCCGGTGCACGTCCAGATCCGGACCGGGGCGCCGTCGTCGGTGCGCCAGTCGGCGACCTCCAGGCAGAGGTCGTTCGGGCCCGGGTACATGCCGGTGCGGATCTCGGCGGGCCCGAAGTCGGTGGTGGCCGCCGGGGCGGGTGGGGCGGTGAGCGCCACCGTGGCGGTGGCGAGGACGGCGGTGGCGGCGAGGAGCCGGGTACGAGGGAACATCAGATCGTCCTCCGGGGGGTCGCGGATGCGGTGCGGTCGGCGAGGAATCCCAGCAGGCGTCGCCAGGAGTCCCGGGCCGCCTCGGAGTATTCGACAGCGGAGAGCTCGAAGAAGTTGTGCGGCGCGCCCGGATAGGTGACGAACTCGTGCGGCCGCCCGGCCGCGGTGAGCGCCGCGTCGAAGGCGTCGACGCTCGCGCGCGGGATGTGCTCGTCGGCGCCGCCCCAGAAGGCCAGGATAGGCGCGGTGAGGCCGGCGGCAAGCTGGGTGGGGCCCGGGGCGCCGTTGATCGCGTCGGGGTAGCCGTAGAAGCCGACCGCGCCGGCCAGGCCGAAGCGGGGTGCGGCGGTGCGGAAGGCCTGGCGGCCGCCGAAGCAGAAGCCGAGCGCGACCACCTCGGCCGGCCCGGCGGCGCGCAGCCGGTCGAGGCCGGCGGCGATGTCGGCGTCCAGGCCCTCGGGGGTGAGCGCGAGCAGGTGGGGGAGCAGTCCGGGCAGTTCGCCGAATTCCGCCGGGCGGTTTTCCGGATCGGCTCCGGCGGTGCGGCCGTAATAGTCGAGGACGAGCACGGGGTGGCCCTGTTCGGCGAGCCGGGCGGCGGTCTGCCGGTAGAAGCCGGAAATCCCCCTGTTGTCCGGCAGAACCAGGACTCCGGCCCCGGTGGTCATCTCCGGGCGGGCCAGGAAGGCGGCGAACTCGGTGCCGTCCGCCGAGGTCAGAGTGAGTGCCGCCGCCTCGGCCAGAGGCCAGAGCGCGGGGGTGAAGGCGGGCGGGGCGGCGTCGGGGTCGTAGCACACGGGCATTCCTCCGCGGATCGCGAAAACTGCCGGACGCGGATGCGCCCGGCAGTCGTCGATATTAGCGAGGAATTGCCCGGAATTCTCTGATCATATCGCGGAGAGATCTTTATTGGAAGTGCTTTCCGGTGACGTTGCGGTCACATTCCCGGCGGTGTCGGTGGAATTCGGTTCGGCCCGGCGCAGGGCTCCGGCGCTCAGCAGCAGGGCGAAGGCGAGTGCGGTGACCAGGCCGAAGGAGACGGTCAGCGAGGTCGCCTGGGCGAGGGCGCCGATGATCGCCGGGGCGACCAGACCGGAGGTGTAGGTGACGGTCGCGACGCCCGCGATGGACTGGCTGGGATTGCTGCCGATCCGTCCGGCCGCCGCGAAGGCCAGCGGGACGGTGACCGCGATGCCGACACCGATCAGGGCGAAGCCGGGGATGGCGAGCGCCGGGCTGTCGGCGGCCACCACCAGCAGGCCGCCGGCGGTGGCGACGGCGCCGCCGAGGCGGGTGGTGCGGACGGCGCCGAGCCGGCGGATCACCGCGTCCCCGGCGAGGCGGCTGACGGCCATGGTGAGCGCGAAGGCGGTGTAGGAGGCGGCCGCGACGGTGGCCGAGGCGCCGGTGACGTCCCGCAGGTAGACGCCGCTCCAGTCCATCGAGGCTCCCTCGGCGAAGACGGCGCAGAAGCCGACCAGGCCGATCACCAGCGAACTGCGCGGCGGCAGTGCGAACCGTGGCGGCGCCGCCTCCTCCTCCGGCGCCCGCAGGTCGGGCAGGCCCCGGCAGATCGGCTGCGCCAGGGCGAGCAGCACCAGCGCGGTGACGGCGAGCTGGAGCCGGGCGTCGAGGTCGAGGTGGGCGGCGAGGATGCCGAAGCCGGAGGCCAGCAGTCCGCCCGCGCTCCACATCCCGTGCAGCCCGGACATGATCGAGCGGCCGAGCCGCTGCTCGATCTCCACGCCCTGCGCGTTCATCGCGACGTCCGCCATCCCGGCCGTGGCGCCGTAGGCGAGCAGCGCCGCGCACAGCACCGGCAGCGAGGGGGCGAGCGCGGGCAGGGCGAGGGCCAGGCACCAGAGCGAGATCAGTCCGCGGACCGCCGCCCGGCCGCCGTAGCGGTGGACGAACCGGCCGGCCAGCGGCATCGCGAGGGAGGAGCCGATGGCGGGCATCACCAGGGCCAGGCCGAGCTGGCCGGGGGAGAGGTCGAGGCGGTCCTGGATCCACGGGATGCGGGTGACGAAGCTGCCGCTGACGGCGCCGTGCACACCGAAGACCAGGGCGATGCTCGCCCTGGCCCGGCGTGGGGCGGTCAGTGGCTCCAGTGGCTGTGCGGTCGTGCTCATCCGGCGGTCCCTCCCGGGTCGCGCGTGGTGGGGCGCGACGGTGCCCTGTGGGTGGTGTACGTGTACCCCGTGCGGTCCGCGCGGCGGAGTCAGCCGTCCGGCGGATGGTTCGATAAAATTATCAGGAAGGGACCCTGATAGAAACACTCTGGAAGGATGAGCTGCCATGACCACCGCGCGTTCGGCCACACCGAGCACAGCCCGGGCGATCAACGACCGGCTGGCGCTCAACCTGCTCCTCGAACAGGGCCCCCTGACCGCGACCGAGTTGCGCGACCTCACCGGCCTCTCCCGGCCGACCGTCGCCGACCTGCTCGACCGCCTCCAGCGCACCGGCCTGGTCGCCCTCGTCGGCGAACGGGGCGAGCAGCGCCGCGGCCCCAACGCCAGGCTCTACGCGCTGGTCGCCTCCCACGCTCACATCGCCGCCTTCGACGTGCGCTCCGGCGGCGTCAGCCTGGTCGTCGCCGACCTCGCCGGGCGCACCCTCGCCGGCGCCGAGGTCCCGGTCGAGGAGGGTGGGGCGCCCGACCTCGCCGGGCGCCTCGTGCACACCCTGCTGGACACCGCGCGCGGCGTCGGGGTCGAGCGGCTGCACACCGTCGCGGTCGGCGCCCCCGGGCTGGTCGACCCCGCCACCGGGCGCCTCAACAGCACCGGGAAGCTCCCCGCCTGGCACGCCGACCTGCTCGCCGAACTGCGGCGGCTGCCCGGTACCGAGGTGATCCTGGAGAACGAGGTCAACCTGGCCGGCCGGGCCGAGTACCGGATCGGCGCCGCCCGCGACCGCGACACCTTCGTGCTGCTCTGGCTCGGCCACGGCGTCGGCGCCGGCGTCGTCCTGGACGGGCGGCTGCGCCGCGGCTTCTCCGGCGGCACCGGCGAGATCGGCTTCCTGCCCGTCCCCGGCACCGGCGGCCTGCCCAGCGCCACCGGCTGCGACGGCGGCTTCCACAGCCTGGCCGGCAGCGCCGCGGTCTGTGACCTCGCCCGCGCCCATGCGCTGCCCCTCCCCGGCGGGGACGTCCTCGCGGCCGGGGACGCCCCCGCCGCCGAGGCGGCCGTCCGCGCGGCGCTGACCGCACTCGGTCCGGGCGAGCCCGGCGGGCCGTTCCTGGACGCGCTGGCCGAGCGGATCGCCATCGGCGCGGCCGGCATCTGCGTCGTCCTCGACCCGGGCTGCGTGGTGCTCGGCGGCGAGATCGGCCGGGCGGGCGGCGCCGAGCTGGCCGGCCGGGTCGAACGGCGGCTGGCCGAGCTCTCCCCGCTGCGCACCGAGGTCCGGGCCGGTACGGCGGGCGGCGGCGCGGTGCTGGCCGGGGCCGTCCTCACCGCCGGGGACGCGGTGCGGCGGGACCTCTTCGGCGAGCCCTGACCCGGCTCGCTTGGCGGCCCCGGCCGCCGGTACGGCAGGATGACGGCGACGGCCCGCCCCGGGTGCGCCGTCCCCGTGCCGCACGGCCGGTGTCGTCCGCAGAGCCAGAGTCAGTGTCAGGAGTCGCACATGGGCCAGCCCGAGGCGCCGGTCAACCCGTACCGCATCGGCGAGGCCGCGGCGCTGCTCGGCGTCAGCGCCGACACGCTGCGGCGCTGGGTGGACGCCGGGCGGGTCGCGGCCGAGCGGGACGAGCACGGCCACCGGATCATCCCCGGCGCCGACCTCGCCGCCTTCGCCCGTGAGCTGGCCCGGCCGGAGAACGCCGAGGCCGAGGGCCGCCCGTCCTCGGCCCGCAACCGCTTTCCCGGGATCGTCACCAACGTGGTGCTCGGCGACGTGGCCGCCCAGGTGGAGATCCAGGCGGGGCCGTTCCGGGTGGTGTCGCTGATCAGCCGGGAGTCGGCGGAGGAGCTGCACCTCGTCCCCGGTGCACCCGCTACGGCGGTCATCAAGTCCACCAATGTGATGATCGAACGGCGCTAGTCCGTCGTCCCCGGTCCCGTACCGAGTCCCGCCCGTACCGGGTCCCCCCGATCCGGTTCCGAACGAGAGGCCCCGCCAGGGATGTCCCACCCGCACCTGCCGACCACCCAGAGCGCCGTCCGCGCGGTCGAGGAGCTGGCCGCCCGGCACGGCCGGGAGGTCCGCGCCCAGCACGACATCGGCCGCGACCGGACCTTCGCCGGCCTGGCCGGCAACTACGGCGGGGACGGCGAACCCGCCCCGATCCCGCACGAGGCGCTGCTGGAGTTCGGCGGCCGCCCCGAGATCGCCGTCCGCCTGTTCACCCACGACGAGGCCGTGGTGACGCTCGACGGCATCGCCTTCGACGTCCAGCGTGACAGCGTGCCCGCCTTCCTCGACTCGGTCTGGAGCGGCCTGGTGCACGTCAAGGCGCGGACCTTCCCGCCGTCCACCACCATGATCGTCACCGTTCCCGGTGAGCCCGGCTACCGCGAGAGCGTCAGCATGCGCGACCTCACCCCGTGGATCGCGGGGCTGATCCGATGACCGCCGCCGACCGTACCGCCCCCGCCGACCGCCGCCCGGTGCTCGCCGTCGCCCACCGCGGCGACCCGTACCGCCACCGCGAGAACACCCTGCCCTCGGTCGAGTCCGCGCTCGCCGCCGGCGCCGACGCCGTCGAGGTGGACGTCCAGCTCACCCGCGACCGGGTGCCCGTCCTCCTGCACGACCGCACCCTGGAACGCCTCTGGGGAGACCCGCGGTCGATCGGCCGGGTCACCGCCGAGCAGCTCGACGGGCTGCGCCAGGGGCCGCTCGTGGTCCCGACCCTCGCCGAGGCGATCAAGGTCGTGGCGGCCGCCGACGGCCCCCGGCTGCTCATCGACCTCGACGACCCCGGCCCCGCCGCCGCCACCTGGTCCGTCGTCACCGACCTGGGCGCCGAACGGCTGGTCGCCTTCTGCGGCCCCGCCGCCGCCATGCTCGCCGTCCGCGCGCTGACCCCGGACACCGAGATCGCCCTCACCTGGACGCAGCCCCGGCTGCCCGTCCGCGCCCTGCTCGACGACCTGCGCCCGCGCTACCTCAATCCGCCGTTCGGCCTCGTCACCCCCGAGTTCACCGCAGCCGCCGCGGACGCCGGGCTCGCGGTCTCCACCTGGACCGCCGACCTGCGCCGCACCATGCGCCGGCTGCGCGACACCGGGGTCGCCTCCATCACCAGCAACCGGATCGACGTGCTGCGCGCCGTCCTGGACGGCCGCCGGGGAGCGTGCTGACCCCTCGGGAACCGGGCCGCGCCCTGCCGGCCCGTCAGCACCTGCCCGCCCGCAGCACTCTGGAGCTCCTCGCAGTGGTCCGCCACCTCGGCGGCTCCTTCGGGGAGAACTGACGTCCGGCGCTCGAAGGCCGGTGGCAGGGCGGCTCGCTCGATGAGGTGAGGCGCGCCGATTGCTCTGTACGCGACGTACGGGGGCGGATTGAATCGGCTGCACCGTTGACCGGCGGCGCCCCTCCCGGCGGTGGGCCGGGCATCGTGCCGGCCCGGGCCCGCCAGGGGTGCCGGCGAAAAGGGGCGCGATGTCGGGTGGTCTGTTGAGATGGGGCAATTCGGACTCGTCGACGAGCCAGGCGGAGGTGGCCGTGCCGGAGCAGCGTGCGGATGAGGAACGTGCGCGAGCGGAGCAGCCGGTGGACTACGCGCCGGACCACCGCAGGCCGTACCTGATGCTGCCGCCGGTGGTCCGGCAGGCGGCCGCCTGGTCGGCGGCGGTGATCCTGCTGCTCGCCGTCGCCTCGCTGCTGGTCTTCGCGCTGGTCGAGCTGCGGGCCGCCACCGTGCCGGTGGTGCTGGCGCTGCTCGGGACCTCGCTGCTCTACCCGGCGGTGCCGTGGATGGTCCGGCGGGGCGTCAGCCGGGGGCTGGCCGCCGGGCTCACCTGCGTGCTGCTGGTCGCGGCCGTCTGCGGGGTGATCGCGCTGCTGGTCAACGCGCTGGTGCACAGCGCCCCGCAGATCGCCGCGTCCCTCCAGCAGGCCGGCGGCCGGCTCGCCGAGTGGCTCGGCCCGACCGGGGAGAAGATCCGGCACGCGCTGGACAACGCCAAGGGGGAGACCAACTCGCTGGTCTCGACCGTCACCAACGGCGTGCTGTCCGGCCTGGGTCTGGCCACCCAGCTGATCGCCGGCGGGGTGCTGGCGCTGGCCCTGGTGTTCTTCTTCCTCCGCGACGGCCACCGCACCGGCGACGCGATCCGCTCCTACCTGCCCGAGCGCAGCGCCGACACCGTCATCGCCTGCGCGGAGCGGGCCTTCGAGGCGATGGCCGGCTTCATGCGCGGCACCTCGCTGATCGCGCTGATCGACGCCACCTTCATCACCACCGGCCTGGTGGTGCTCGGGGTGCCCGGCGCGCCGGGGTTGGGCGCGCTGGTCTTCATGGGCGCCTACATCCCCTTCGTGGGGGCCTTCCTGTCCGGGGCGGCGGCCGTGCTGGTCGCGCTCGCCGACGGTGGGCTCGGGACGGCGCTGTGGGCGCTGGGCGTGGTGCTGGCGGTCCAGCTACTGGAGGGCAACGTCCTCCAACCCCTCATCCAGAGCCGGACGGTGGAGTTGCACCCGGCCACCATCATGGTCGCCGTGGTGGCGGGGTCCGGCATCGCGGGCATCCTCGGTGCGCTGCTCGCCGTCCCGGTCTGCGCCGCCGGCGTGGGCATCGTCTCGGTGCTGCGCGGCGTCCCCGCCCCGCGGGCCGCCCGCCGTGCGGGCAACGGCGGGTAGGGCCTGTCCGGGGTCGGTTGCGACGGCCGGGGCGGGCGTGCGAGGATCCTATTGCGACTAGAGTCGCAATAGTGGTGGAGGGGTTCCGATGGCACGACGGGGTGTGGAGCGGTTCGCGGTCGCCGAGGCGGGCGCCGGGCCGTACGGGGTCGCGGTGGGGCCGGACGGGGGCGTGTGGTTCACGCTGGTGCACGCCGGGGAGATCGGACGGCTGGCGGCGGACGGCACGGTCGCGCGGTACGGGCTCGGGGCGCCGCAGTGCGGGCCCTCGGTGATCACGGCCGGCCCGGACGGGGCGCTCTGGTTCACCCGGATGCGGGACCACCGGATCGGCCGGATCGACGTCGACGGCACGGCGAGCTCCTTCGCCGTGCCCACCGGGGACGCCGGGCCGTACGGCATCACCGCCGGGCCCGACGGCGCGCTGTGGTTCACCGAGCTGAACGCCGACCGGATCGGCCGGATCACCGTGGACGGCGAGGTGACGGAGTACCCGCTGCCGCAGACCGGCGCCTTCCCGTCGCTGATCACGGCGGGCCCGGACGGCGCGCTCTGGTGCACGCTCAACCAGGCGAACGCCGTCGCCCGGATCACCGTGGACGGCGAGGTGGCCGTCCACCCGCTGCCCACCGAGGGCACCGCCCCGGTCGGGATCACCGCCGGGGCGGACGGTGCGCTCTGGTTCGTCGGCATCGGCGGTGGCCTGGTCGGCCGGATCACGGTGGACGGTGAGGTCGCCGAGTACCCGCTGGCCGACCGGGCGGCCCGGCCGCACGCGATCGCGGCCGCCCCGGACGGCCGGCTCTGGTTCACCGAGTGGGGCGCGGGCCGGATCGGCGTGCTCGCACCGGACGGCCGGACCGGCGGGCCGCTCGACGCGTCGTTCGACGTGCCGTTCGACGGCTACGAGCTGCCCGGCCCGGGCGCCGAGCCGCACGGCATCGCCCTCGGCCCGGACGGCGCGGTGTACGCGGCGCTGGAGCGCGGCGAGCTGGTACGGCTGGCACCTGGCGGGACCTACGGCTGACGGCGCAGCAGCTCCTCCAGATCGGCCAGCAGGTCGAGCGCGGCGGCGCGGTCGGGCACCGCCGCCGGGGCGGGCGCGCGCTCGGCGATCACCCGCAGGGCGGCGGCGGCCTGGCGGGCGAACAGGGCGAGCAGGTCCAGCTCGGGCAGGCTGGACCGGGCCTGCGGGGCCGGGTCCAGCACCTCCAGGACGCCCAGCACCTTGCTGCCGTGCGTCAGCGGCGCCGCCATCAGTGCGTTCGGCACGTACGCGGTGGACTCGGCGAACGCCCGGTCGAAGGTGCGGTCGGCGCCCAGGTCGTCGACCACCATCGGCTCGCCCGAGGCGGCGACCCAGCCCGCGATGCCGCTGCCCGCCGGGAATCGGCGGCCCACCAGGGACTCCTCGCCGCGCCCCGAGACGGCCTGGAACACCAGCTCGCCGGCCGCCTCGTCGAGCAGGCAGACCGAACCGGCCTCGGCGCCGAAGATCGCGCGGGCCACGTCCACCACGGACTGCAGCAGCTCGCGGGCCAGCGGGTCGACGGCGGGATCAGTGCTGAGGGTCATCGGGCGCCTCCGTGGTGGGGGTGGACGGGCGGGTGCCGCCGCCGACCTGGACGTTGGCCGCGGTGAGGTAGAGCGCGCTCTTCAGCTGGAACGTCGTCAGCCTCGGGCGGCCGGACAGGATGCGGGCGCACAGCCCGGCGACGTACGGGGTGGCGAAGCTGTTGCCGGTGGTGCGGATGGTGGCGCCGCCGAGCCAGGGCACCCGGACGTTCTGGCCGGGAGCGAAGAACTCGACCGGCGGCGCCGGATTGTACAGGTGCAGGGCCGGGTCGTCCTCCTGGTGGCTGCCGACCGAGATGACCGAGGAGAACCGCCAGGGGTAGCTCTCCACCGGGGTGTTGTGGGCGGAGGCGACGATCGCGGTGCGGGCGAAGAACGCGTCGTCGGCGATCGCGTGCAGCTCCTCCAGGAAGCGGGTCCGGGTGGTGGAGAGGCTGAGGTTGACGACGTCGAAGCCCTGCTGGACGGCCCAGCGCAGCCCGGCGATCAGCATGTCGCCGGTGCCGGTGAAGCGCTCGCCCAGCACCCGGACGCTGTACAGCTCGCAGTCCGGGGCGGTGCGGCGGATGATGCCCGCGCAGGCGGTGCCGTGGCCGCAGGTGTCGCCGGTGTGGTCGGGGCGGATCACCAGCTCTCGGGTGGTCGGGTCCTTGACCACCGCCCAGGAGCCGTCCAGCGGGCCGACCAGCGGGTGGTCCGACTCGATGCCGGAGTCCACGACGCAGACCCGCACCCCCTTGCCGGTGCCCCCGCCGTCCGGGGCGGCGGTGTCGGCGAGCACCGGGAGGTCCGCGGCGGCCCGGCCGCGCAGGCTCCAGGTGAGGCCGGCCGGGCCGCTCACCGGGTGCCCCCGAGGCGCTCGGCCCGGCGCACACCCGGCAGGTGGCCCTTGGCGGCGAACCGGTCCCGGGCGGTGGCGGCCGCCACGGCGGCCTCCGCGGGCCGGTCGAGCAGCAGCAGCGCGTGGGCGCGGTCCAGCGCGGTGAGCGCCTGCAGCAGCAGCGACTCGGTGGCCTCGGCGGCCCGGACGGCGGACCCGGTCAGCTCCAGTGCCGGCTCGGTCTCGCCCCCGGCGGCGGCGAGCCGGCCGCGCAGCGCGTCCAGCTCGATCGCCAGCACCGGCGGCAGCGCCGCCGAGGCGTCGACACCGTCCAGGTGGCGGGCGGCCGGGCCCGGGCGGTCGGTGTCCAGCAGGACGCGGGCGGTGGTGAGGGCGAGCCGGGGCAGTGGGGCGGCGGCGCCCAGCCGGCGGGCGACCTCGGCGGCGTCGGCGAGCAGGTCCAGGGCCTGCCCGCTCTGGCCGGTGGCCGCCGCGGCCTGGGCGGTCAGGGCCGGCAGCGAGATCATCGCGTCGGCCAGCGACAGCTCGCCCGCCAGGCCGTTGGCCTCGGCCAGCAGCAGTTCGGCCTCGCCGGGCCGGTCGCGCAGGGCGAGCAGGACGGCCAGCGGGCCGTTCAGCGCGACCCGGACGGTCCGGTGGCCGGCGCCGTGCCCGGCGAGCAGGGCCCGCAGCCGGAAGACGGCGTTCGGCACGGGCTCGGGGCCCGCCAGCAGCGAGGCGGCCAGGGCGGCCAGCACGGCGGCCCGGTCCAACTCGGCGTCGGTGCGGGCGGCGTGGCCGAGGGCGTCGTCCAGCAGCCGCTCCGCCTCGGTGTGCCGCCCCGCCAGCAGGTGCTCCTCGGCCAGCCGCAGCCGGGCGCGGGCCTGGCCGAGGTCGTCCCCGAGGTCGGTGAACAGCGGCAGGACGGCGCGGGCGGTGGCGGCGGGCTGCTCCGGGCCGGGCGGCAGGCCGCGGGCGGCCAGGGCGAGCCGGGCGTGCGCGGCGTCCAGCGGGTCGGCGGCCGAGTCGCGGACCTGCGCCAGGACGGGCAGGGCCTCCTCGGCGCGGCCGAGCGCCAGCCGGGCCTCGCCGAGGCGGCGCAGGGTGGGGCCGGCGGTGCGCTCGTTCGGGTAGTGCAGCCGGACGGCGCGCTCCAGCAGGTCGGCGGCGGCGGGCAGGTCGGCGTGGCCGAGGGCCTGCGCGCCGGCCAGGCCGAGCGCGGCCGCCGCGCGGGTGCGCAGCGAGTCCGTCCGGGCGTCCAGCAGGCCGAGTTCGAGCCGGTAGCGGTGGGCGCGCTCCAGGTGGCCGCCGATGGCGGCGTCCCCGGCGGCGCGGACGGCCGGCAGGTCGGCGGCGCGCTCGTGGCGCTCGGCGCGGGCGCGCTTGGACATCGACTGGTAGACCGACTCCTGGACCAGGCCGCTGCTGAACCGGAAGCTGGTGCCGGCCGGTTCGACCAGGCGGCGCTCGGCCAGCCGGGCGAGCGCGGCGTGCAACCGCGGCGGGGTGGCGTCGCCGGTCTCGGGCAGGCCGGGGAGGCCGTCGATCGGGCCGGTGAAGACGTCGTCCTCGGGGTCGGCGAAGACGTCCTGGTCGGCGCCGCCGTGGGCGAGTTCGGCGAGTTCGGCGGCGGTGAAGGCGCGGCCGAGGACGGCGGCGAGGTCCAGTGTGGTGCGCTCGTCCCGCTCCAGGTCGTCGATCCGGGCGCTGAGCAGCGCCCGGCCGGTGGGCGGGAGTTCGTCGGCGAGGGTGGGGCCGTCCGCCTCGGTGAGGGCGGCCAGCAGTTCCTCCAGGTGCAGCGGGTTGCCCTCGGCGCGCTCCAGGAGGCGGGTCGGCACCGCGTCCTGGTGGGCGCTCAGCTCGGTCAACTGGGCGGCCAGCAGGGCCGACTCGTCCCAGGACAGGCCGCCGACCGGCAGCGCCGGCAGCTCCGGGCGGGAGGCCGGGAGCTCGGGGCGGGTCAGGCAGAGCAGCAGCACCGGGGCCGGGCCGAGCGCGGCGACCAGCCGCTCGGCGGCGTCCAGCAGCACCGGGCCGGCCCACTGGCAGTCGTCCAGGACGAGCACGGCCGGGCGCTCGACGGTGCGCCCGCGCAGGATCGCGGCCAGCCGGTCCAGGGACTCCTCGGCGCCCACCCCCGGGGCGGTGGCCGCGTCCAGCCGGGCCAGTGCCTCGGCGGGCGCGGTCGCCCCCGGGGCGCCCAGCAGGGCCCGGACGGCGTCCGCCAGCGGGGCCAGGACGCCCTGCTCGCCGTAGCTGCGGCAGCGGCCGGTGCCGCAGCGCGCGGTGTGCCGCCCCACCCGCTCCTGCCACTCGCGCACCAGCCGGGTCTTGCCGATCCCGGCCTCGCCGACGACGAGCAGCAGCTCGGCGCCCTGGCCGCCGGACGTCCGGACCAACGCAGCGTCCAGTCGGGCGAGTTCGCGCTCGCGGCCGACCAGCGGGACGTCGAAGCGGCGCAGCAGCTCGGGGTCGTCCTCGTCCAGCCCGACCAGGCGGTAGGCGGTGACCGGCTCGGTCTTGCCCTTGAGCCGCAGCGGGCCGACCTCGTGCACCTGGGCGGCCGGCCCGGCCGCGCGCAGGGTCTGCGGGCCGATCAGCACCTGGCCCGGCGCGGCCCGGGTCTGCAGCCGGGCGGCGATGTTCACCGTCTCGCCGGAGATCAGGGCCTGGCGCGCCGAGGCGTCCGAACCCGCCACCACCTGGCCGGTGTTGACGCCGATCCGGACGTCCAGGCGGACCCCGAGGGTGGCGTCCAGTTCGGTGTCGAGGTCCTCCAGGTCCTCCAGCATGGCGAGCGCGGCGGCCAGCGCCCGGTGGGCGTCGTCCTCGCGGATCACCGGGACGCCGAACACCGCCATCACCGCGTCCCCGATGAACTTCTCCAAGGTGCCGCCGTGCGCCTCGATCTGACGGTGCATCCGCTCGAAGTAGCGCAGGATCACCTCGCGCAGGGTCTCCGGGTCGAGCGCGCCGGACAGGGCGGTGGAGTCGACCAGGTCGCAGAAGACCACCGTGACCAGCTTGCGCTCCTCGGCGGCCAGGTCGAGGGCGGCGGCCCGGGAGGTGCCGCAGGAGGGGCAGAACTGGTCGTTCGTGCTCGCGAGTTGGGCGCAGAGTGGGCAGGGCATGGCGGCAGTCCTTCGCTAGTCCTTCGCGGTGCGGGGAGCGCGGGGCGGGTCCGGGCGTGCGGGCGTGCCGGGCCAGGCTCCCCGGGCCGGCTTCGGGCCCGGTTCGCAGCCGGCTTGCGGGCGGTATGGTCGCAGCTCGGAGCGGGTGCGGGGGCCCGCCGGGCGGGCCCGCGGGGCCGGCGGGGGCCGTCGACGGCGCCGTGACCTGCGGCCATACCGCCGCCGTACCGGTTCCCAGGCCGTGCGCAGCCCCGCCTCCCTACGGTCGTCACCACGGCGGACCCCCCTCCGTCGAACCCCTACCGATCAACCCAGCGAAGGGAGTTCAGCCATGGCCGAGAACATCGACCAGACCGTCGGCGAGGACGGCGAGGAGACCCCCGAGGTCGAGGCGCACGCCGCCAACGTCCTGGACCTGCAGGCGATGAAGGTCCTTCAGGACGCCTCCGACGGCAACTGCTTCAGCCTGATCAGCTACGTCAACTCCGCCGAGACCTCCGCCTTCTGACCGGCGGCAGGTCAGCGGTGTCCGGCCCGGGGGCGGTCGCACCACCGTCCCCGACCGCCGGGCGGCGCAAGGCGTTCCGGGGTGGTCCTGCCGACGCGGGACCGCCCCGGCCCGATTCCACCACCCCCCCCACGCCGGAGGACGGCCATGGCGCCCACCCCGCTCTCCCGTAACCGGGACTTCCGACTGCTCTGGGTCGGCGGCCTGCTGGCCTCGCTCGGCTCCCAACTCGCCTCGATCGCCCTGCCCCTGCTGGTCCTGCGGGAGACCGGATCGGCCGCCCAGGCGGGCGCCATCGGCACCGTGTCGGTCGGCGCACTGCTGCTCACCATGCTGCCCGGCGGCGTCCTCGCCGACCGGATCGAGCGACGCCGGCTGATGCGGGTGTGCGACGTCGGCAGCCTGCTCGCCGTCACCGCGCTGGTGATCGCCGTCCTGCGGGGCCACACCCCGCTGCCGCTGGTCCTGCTGGTGGCCGCCGCCGGGGCGCTGATCGCCAGCACCTACGGGCCCGCCGCCGGTGGCCTGCTGCGGGCGGCGGTGCCGCGCGAACAGGTCCGCGCGGCCTCCTCCCGGATGCAGGCGCGCGGCGCCGCCGCCCGGCTGATCGGGCCGCTCGGCGGCGGCGCGCTGTTCGCCTGGCACCCGGTGCTGCCCTTCCTCGCGGAGGGCGTCGGGCTGCTGCTCTCCACCATCTGCGTGGCGCTGATGCGCACCCGCTCGGTGCCCGCCGCCACGAGCGGGGCGGTGTTCAGCCGCAGCGAGCTGACCGCCGGGCTGACCTTCATCTGGCGCCAGCCCTACCTGCGCACCCTGCTGCTGATCTTCGGGCTCGGGATGAACTTCGCGTTCAGCGCGCTGATGTTCGCCACCCTGGCCGTCGCCTCCGACGGCGGCCGCTCCGGCGTCGGCGGCGGCACCGTGGTCTCCTTCACCGCGGCCGGTGCCCTCGCAGGTGCGCTGCTCGCCCCGAAGCTGGACGCCAGGGCGCGCGACGGCAGCCTGGTGGCGCTCAGCTGCTGGGCGGCCGCCGTCACCGCGGGCGTGCTGGTGCTGACCCGGGCGCCGGTGCTGATCGGGCTGCTCTGCGCGGTGTGCATGTGCCTGTCCACGGTCGCCAGCATCGGCTTCGTCTCGGGCATGCTGCTCGCCGCGCCGCCCGACCGGATCGGCCGGGTGCAGAGCGCCGCCGGCTTCCTCTCCACCCTGGTCCAGCCGTTCGGTCCGCTGGCGGGCGGCGCGCTGCTCGGCACCCTCGGCGGCACCAGGACCTTCGCCCTGCTGGCGCTCGGCATCGCGCTCTGCGCGGCCGTGGTCACCTGGGCGCCGCCGGTCCGGCGCGGCCCGGCGCCGGTGCCCGCCGTCTGAGACCGCTCACCATGTGCCAGGCGGTCTGAACCGTCCAGCGACCCGGAAGAGGAGGCGTGCCATGGCCGGCGCCCAGGAGACCCAGCTGTACTGCCTCGCCGACCCGACGTACTACGACACCCCCGGCCGGCTCCGCGACCGGGCCGACCGGTACCCGCTGGGGCTCGGCGCGCCGCCCGCCGGCTGGCGGCGCGAGCAGCGCGGGCTGTGGACGGCGCTGCGGCCGGACGGCGCCCGGCTGCCGGAGCAGGGCTGGAAGATCCACGTCTCGGCCGTTCCGGAGGAGGCCGAGGAGACGCTGGCGGCCGTCGCGCGGATCTGCACGGCGCGCCGGACGACCTTCAAGTTCCTGCGCGGGGACGCGGCGCTGCGGGTCGCGAACGGCAAGTACACGGGGCGCGGGAGCAGCGGCAAGTTCGTCACCGTCTACCCGGAGTCGGAGGCGGAATTCCTCGCGGTGGCCGGGGAGTTGGCCGAGGTGCTGGCGGGCCGCCGAGGGCCGTACGTGCTCACCGACCTGCGGATCGGGACGGCCCCGGTGTACGCGCGCTACGGCGCCTTCGTCGAGCTGTGGTGCCAGGACGGCGACGGGCGGCCCGTCCCCGCGCTGCGCGACCCGTCCGGCGCGCTCGTCCCCGATCGGCGCGACCCGGTGTTCCGGCTGCCCGCCTGGGTCGAGCCGCCCGAGGCGCTGCGCCCGCACCTGGCCGCCCGGGAAGCGGCCGGCGGTGACCTGCCGTACCGGATCGTCGAGGTGCTGCAGTTCTCCAGCGCCGGCGGGATCTACCTCGGCGAGCACCGGAGCACCGGGGAGCGGGTGGTGCTGCGCGAGGCCCGCCCGTACGCCGGGCTGGACGCCGCCGGGGACGATGCCGTGACCCGCCTGCGGCGTGAGCGCCGGGCGCTGGAACGGCTCGCCGGCCTGGACTGCGTGCCCCGGCTGCACGAGGTCCGCACCGTCTGGGAGCACACCTTCCTCGTCCAGGAGCACATCGAGGGCGTCCAGCTGTACGCCGAGGCGATCCGCCGCTATCCGCTGGTGCACCAGAACTGCACCGCCGAGCAGCGGGCCGAGTACGCCGGGTGGGTGGCCGGGGTCGTCGCCGGGCTGGAGAAGGCGCTCGGCGCCCTGCACGAGCGCGGCGTCCGGTTCGGGGACCTGCACCCGGCCAACGTGATCGTCCGGCCGGACGGCTCGGTGGTGCTCGTCGACTTCGAGTACGCGGACGAAGTCACCGGCCGCCGGGTGCCGCTCGCCGGCGCGGGCGGACTCCAGCCCCCGCCCGGGCTCGACGGCGCCGACGCCGACCGCTACATGCTCTGGGCCACCTGGCTGATGCTGCTGATGCCGGTGATGGAACTGGCCGAGCGCGACCCCGGCAAGCTGGCCGGACTGGAACGGCGGGCCCGGGACTGGTTCGGGCTCGGGTCGGAGGAGGGGCCGGTGCGGCCGGGTGCCGTGACGCTGGTGGAATCGGTCGCCGAGCGGCGGGTGCGGGAACTGCTCGCCGGGCCCGCACTCGACGCGGTCGGCGACGAACTCGTCGCCGGGATCCACGCCGGGGCCACACCCGACCGGCCCGACCGGCTCTTTCCCGGCGACCCGGCCGGATTCGCCGACGGCGGCACCGGCGTCGCGCACGGCGCGGCCGGCGTGCTGTACGCGCTGCACCGGGCCGGGGCGCCCTGCCCGGAGGAGTACGCGGACTGGCTGGTCGCGGCGATGCGGCGGCGCGGCCCCCGGCCGGGCGCGGGCGGCCTGTACGACGGGCCGCTCGGGGTGGCGGCGGTCCTGGCCCGGATCGGGCGCGCCGAGGAGGCGGCCGAGCTGGTCGCCCAGGTCCGCGAGGCCCGGCCCGCGCCCACCGTCGCCCTGTACGGCGGGCGGGCCGGCACCGCGCTCGCCCGGCTGCGGCTCGCCGACACCCTCGGGAGCCCGCGCGAACTCGCGGACGCCCTCGCCGACGCGCGGGCGCTCGACGCGGTGCTGCGGGGCGAGGCCGTCGCCGGGCTCGCCGAGCCGACGGCGGCCGGACTGCTGTACGGGCTCGCGGGGATCGCCCTGGTGCAGCTGAGGCTGTACCGGCGGACCGGCGAGGACTGGCTGCTGGCCTCGGGGCGCGAGGCGCTGGCCCGGGCCATGGCGCAGTGCGTGCGGGTGCCGGACGGGTCCGTGCAGGTCCTCGACCGGGGGCGGCGGCTGGCCTACCTCGACCGGGGCAGCAGCGGGATCGCGCTGGTCGCCCGGGAGTACCAGGCGCTCGGAGCGGGCGGGTTCGACGGGTTCCTGGCCGATGTGCGGCGGGTGTGCGCACCCGGGTTCGTCCGGGAGCCGGGGCTGTTCCGGGGCCGGACCGGGCTGCTGCTGGCGTTGGACCGGCTGGGCGGTGCGGCGAGCCGGGAGAGCGTCCTCGGGCAGGTGCGGAAGCTGCAGTGGCACCTGGTGGCGCGGCCGGAGGGACTGCTGGTCCCGGGGATGCGGCTGCGGCGGTTCTCGGCGGACCTGCACACCGGGGCGGCGGGCGTGCTGTTGGCCCTGCGGGCGCTGGAGGGCGGGGAGTTGCTGGACGTGCTGACGCTGGGGTGAGGGGCGCGGTGGGCCGGGCCGGCTTCAGATGCGGGTGTCGGCGAGGGTCGTGGCGTGTTCGCGGGCGTGGAGGTGGGTGAGGCGGGGGAGGGCGTAGAGGGCGGCGTGGGCGGTGACCTCGCCGGTGGGGGAGGTGACGGCGCCGGTGTCGGTGAGGGCCTCCAGGGCGCGCAGGGCGAGGCGTTCGGGGCGGCCGAGGGCGGCGGCGGCCTCGGGGAGGGTGAAGAGCAGGGAGAGCGGGAGGGCGGCGAGGCGGCCGAGGGCGAGGCGCCCCTGGTCGGTGAGGTCGCGCCAGCCGGAGTCGAGGCGGGCGCGGACGGTGACGTCCCCGGCGACGAGTTCGTCCAGGGCGCCGGCCGGGTCGGCGAGGCGGGCCGCGTACTCGGCGAGCGGCAGGTGGCGCAGGACGGCGAGCCGGGTGCCGGCGACCCGGACGGCGAGCGGCAGCAGCCCGCAGGCCTCGGCGATCCGGGCGGCCGCCGCGCGGTCGGTGCCGATCCGCCCGGTGCCGACGATCCGGCCGAGCAGGTCGAGGGCCTCGGCGAGGGCGAAGGGCGGGACGGTGATCCGGTGCACCGAGGCCAGCCCGGCGAGTTGGCTGCGGGAGGTGACGAGGGTGGCGCTCGGGCCGAAGCCCGGCAGCAGGTCGCGGACCACGGCCTCGCCGGGGGCGTCGTCGAGGATCAGCAGCATCCGGCGTCCGGCCAGTGAGGCCCGCCAGAGGGCGGCGGCCTGTGCCGGGTCGGCCGGGCCGGGGCCCGACCGGCCGGTGAGGACGGCGAGTTCGGCGAGGATGTCGGCGAGCGGGCGCGGGGTGCCGTCCTCGGTGCGCAACCGGATCAGCAGCCGGCCGTCCGGGAAACGGTCGGCGAGCAGGTGTCCGGCGTGCACGGCCAGGGTGGTCTTGCCGCTGCCGGCCGGGCCGGAGAGTATCGCGACGCGTTCGCCGCCTTCGCCCAACTCGTCGATCAAATCGAGCAGTTCGGCAGAGCGACCGGTGAAGTCGGCGGTGTCGGCGGGTAGCAGCGCGCTGTTCGGGCCGGCGTCCCGGGCCGGTCTGGAGGTGGCGGGCCGGGCGGGGCCGCGGGCGAGCAGCTGCCGGTAGCGGGTGGTCAGGGCCGGGCTGGGTTCCAGTCCCAACTCGCGGGCGAGCAGCTGGCGGTGGGCGTCGTAGACGGCGAGTGCCTCGGCCTGCCGGCCGGACAGGTGCAGGGCGTTCATCCGGGCGGCCTGGAGGCGTTCGCGCAGCGGGTGGCGTTCGGCCAGTTCGGCGAGTTCCTCGGCGACGGCCGTGGCGTTGCCGAGCTCCAACTCGGCCTCCGCCCAGTCCTCGTGGACGCCGAGGCAGCGGGCCTCCAGCCGGTCGGCCTCCGCCTCGACGGCGGGCGAGCAGCGCAGGTCGGCGAGCGGCGGGCCCTGCCACAGGTCGAGGGCCTGGCGCAGCAGCCGGGCGGCGGGGGCGAGCGCGCCGCCGTCGGCGGCGGCCCGGCCGGCCCGGGCGAGGGCGCGGAACTGCAGGACGTCGAGCTCGGGTTCGGCGACCCGCAGCAGGTAGCCTCCGGCGGTGTGGGCCAGCCGGTCGGGGCCGGCGCCGCGGCCGAGCAGGGTGCGCAGGGCGCAGATGTAGACCTGGAGGTTCTTACGGGCGGTGCGCGGCGGTTCCTCGGGCCAGACCGCGTCGGTGAGCAGGTCGACCGGGACGGCCGTGTTGGCGCGGCTCAGCAGGACGGCGAGTACCAGCCGCTGCTTGAGCGGGCCGAGGGCGAGCGGCCGGCCGTCCACCTCGCCGGTCAGCGGGCCGAGCACGGAGAAGCGCGGCCGGGCGGGGGCGGCGGGCTGGGCCAGGGGCATCGGCGTACCTCCGGGGCGTGGGTGGGGGCGTGCGGGGGCGTGACCGGCGGTGGTGCGGCGTGGGCGCAGGCTACTTGACAGCTGATCCGATCTGTAGGGCACGGAATCGGACCGGTTCGGTCACCCGACCCGCACACGTCGGTCACCCGGGGGAGCGGACGCCAGGGGGTGGCGGCCGCCACGGTGTGTGGTGTCGCGGCAGGTGGGGCGGGGCGGGCGGCGGCGGCGGGGTGCGGTGGTGGGCCGGCGGCGGGGGCGCGGGCCGACGGCCGGTCAGGGGCGGTCCGGGGGCGCGGGCGCGGGGCGCTTCCGGTGTTTCTCCAGCGGCGCTCGTCGACGGGGTGAGCGCCGCCCGAGGGGCCGGGGCGTCGGCGGGAGGTCACCGGAGGTCCCGGTCCGGGCGCCGGAACGCGGGCCGAGCGGCCCCGGGCGCGCGGGCCGAACGGCCCTAGGGCGCCGGTGCGGTGCGTCCCGATCATGGATCGCCAGCTATTCGCACGACGTTCCTTAAGGAGTGCGTCCTTGAGCGCCACCCCGGCACAGGGCGACCCCACGCCACCGCCAACCGCCGTACCACCGGAGTCGGTTCGGGCCCGACGGCCCGGTTCGGCCGTGGTCAGACTGCTGACCACCACCGACCACAAGACGATCGGCTCCATGTACCTGGTGTCGGCGTTCGGGTTCTTCCTGATCGGCGGTGTCCTGGCGCTGGTCATGCGCGCCGAACTCGCCCGGCCCGGCACCCAGATCCTCTCCAACGAGCAGTTCAACCAGGCCTTCACCATGCACGGCTCGGTGATGCTGCTGCTCTTCGCGATGCCGCTGTTCACCGGCTTCGCCAACTGGATCATGCCGCTGCAGATCGGCGCTCCGGACGTCGCCTTCCCGCGACTGAACATGCTGTCCTTCTGGCTGTTCATGTTCGGCTCGCTGATCGCCGCCGCCGGCTTCGCGACCCCGCAGGGCGCCGCCGACTTCGGCTGGTTCCTCTACGCGCCGCTGTCCGACGCCGTCCACTCGCCCGGCGTCGGCGCCGACATGTGGATCATGGGTGTGACGCTCTCCGGCTTCGGCAGCATCCTCGGCGCGGTCAACTTCATCACCACGATCATCTGCATGCGCGCCCCCGGGCTGACCATGTTCCGGATGTCCATCTTCTGCTGGAACGTGCTGCTCACCTCGGTGCTGGTGCTGCTGGTCTTCCCCGTCCTGGCCGCCGCGCTGCTCGCCCTCGAATGCGACCGCAAGTTCGGCTCGCACGTCTTCGACCCGGCCAACGGCGGGGCGATGCTGTGGCAGCACCTGTTCTGGTTCTTCGGCCACCCCGAGGTGTACATCCTGGCGCTGCCGTTCTTCGGGATCGTGTCGGAGATCATCCCGGTGTTCAGCCGCAAGCCGATGTTCGGCTACGCGGGGCTGATCGCCGCCACGGTCGCCATCGCGGGCCTGTCGGTGACGGTGTGGGCGCACCACATGTACGTCACCGGGCAGGTGCTGCTGCCCTTCTTCTCCTTCATGACCTTCCTGATCGCCGTCCCGACCGGGGTCAAGTTCTTCAACTGGGTCGGCACCATGTGGAAGGGCTCGCTCAGCTTCGAGACACCGATGCTGTGGACCGTCGGCTTCCTGGTCACCTTCCTGTTCGGCGGCCTCACCGGCGTGCTGCTCGCCGCCCCGCCGATCGACTTCCACGTCTCCGACTCGTACTTCGTCGTCGCCCACTTCCACTACACGCTGTTCGGCACGGTGGTCTACGCGATGATGGCGGGCTTCCACTTCTGGTGGCCCAAGATGACCGGCAAGAAGCTCGACGAACGGCTCGGCCGGATCAGCTTCTGGACCCTCACCATCGGCTTCCACGCCACCTTCCTGGTCCAGCACTGGCTCGGCGCCGAGGGCATGCCGCGCCGCTACGCCGACTACCTCGCCTCGGACGGCTTCACCACCCTCAACACCGTGTCCACCATCGGCTCCTTCCTGCTCGGGCTGTCGATCCTGCCGTTCCTCTACAACGTCTGGAAGACGGCCAGGTACGGCGAGAAGGTCGAGACCGACGACCCGTGGGGCTTCGGCCGCTCGCTGGAGTGGGCCACCTCCTGCCCGCCGCCGCGGCACAACTTCGTCCGGCTGCCGCGGATCCGCTCCGAGTCCCCGGCCTTCGACCTGCACCACCCCGACATCGCGGCGCGGGACGTCCTGGAGAACAGCGGCGCACCGGCCACCCACCTGGGCGACGTGACCCCGGCGGCCTACGACCGGCCGCGCACCCGGGCGGAGCGGGCGCGGTCCGCCGCGGACGGCTGACGCGGTCGCCCACCCCCGAACGCCGCCCACCCCCGAACGCCGCCCACCCCCGAACGCCGTCCACCCCGAACGCCGTCCCCGCCCGCCCGCCGCCCCCGTCACCGGGCGGGCGGGGACGGCTCCACCCCTGCGACCCGGAAGGCCGGCCCCATGACCCACACCGTCCTCGCCATCGGTACCGCCGCCCTCACCGCGAGCGGCTGCGTCTGGTACCTGCCCGCCATCGCCGACCTCCAGGCCGGCGCCGACCGGCCCCGCTCCACCCGGACGGCCGCGGCCGCCTGCGTCCTCTGGTGGGCGGCCCTGGCCCTGGCCGGCGGGCTGCTGCTCGCCCAGCCCGACTGGCGGCCCGCCGCGCAGATCGCCCTCGCCGGGCTGGTCGGCGGGGCGGCGCTGCGGGTCCGCGCCCGATCGGAACGGCGCGGGGAGCAGCGGGAGTCCGCCGTCCACTGGGCCGCTCTGGACGCCGGGCCGGCGCCGCGCTCCGGGCGTCCCGCCGCGGTCGCCCTCGCGGGGTGGCTGGTCGTCGGTGCGGCGGTCGCCTCGCTGGGCGCGGTGGCGATCCTGCTGTCGGGCGAGGGCGGCCAGGGCATCCGGGTGGCGCTCGCGGCGGCCTGCGGGGCGGTGGTCGCGCTCGCCTTCCTGCTGGCGGGGCTGGGCAGCGCGCGGCGGCGCTGAGGCGTCCTGCGGTACGGGCGGCGCGGCTCCTCCGGGAGCCGCGCCGCTGCTGCGCTCCGGGGTGCGGGAGCGGCCCGGGGGCCGTTCGTCGGGCCGGAATGGGGTCGTTGGGCCCTGGGCCCGGGGCCGGTGACCGGGGATGATGCCGCTGGGACCCGCCGGGAGTGTGCGGGGGTGACGAAGGTGGAGCCGCGTGATGGCGACCAAGACGGCGGGCGCCGGAGCGCCGGCGCCGGTCCGGGTGTTCCTGCTGGACGACCACGAGGTGGTGCGCCGCGGGGTGCACGACCTGCTGGACGGCGAACCGGACCTGGAGGTGGTCGGGGAGGCCGCCACCGCCGAGCAGGCGCTCGTCCGGGTGCCCGCGCTGCGGCCCGACGTGGCGGTGCTGGACGTCCGGCTGGGCGACGGGGACGGGGTGTCGGTCTGCCGGGAGCTGCGGTCCCGGATGCCCGGGCTGGCCTGCCTGATGCTGACCTCCTTCGACGACGAGGAGGCACTGCTCGACGCCGTGATGGCGGGCGCCGCCGGATACGTGCTGAAGCAGATCAGCGGGACGGACCTGGTGGCCGCCGTACGGACCGTCGCCTCGGGTCGCTCGATGCTCGACCCCGGTGCGGCCACCCGGCTGCTGAACCGCCTGCGCAACGACGCCGAACCCGCCCAGCCGGTCGTCACCGGGCCAGCCCTGACCGCGCGCGAGCAGGAGGTGCTGGCGCTGATCGGGGAGGGCCTGACCAACCGGCAGATCGGCGAGCGGCTCTACCTCGCCGAGAAGACGGTGAAGAACCACGTGTCGCGGCTGCTCGC
Source organism: Kitasatospora sp. NPDC087314 (assembly GCF_044744365.1). Lineage (NCBI taxonomy): Bacteria > Bacillati > Actinomycetota > Actinomycetes > Kitasatosporales > Streptomycetaceae > Kitasatospora > Kitasatospora sp. NPDC087314. Next base: position 257,941 of record NZ_JBIUYE010000010.1, on the reverse strand, counting down.
CAAGCTGGGCGTGGAGCGGCGGGTGCAGGCGGCGCTGATCGCCACCGAGCTGCGCCAGGCGTCGGCCGCCGCGCAGGCGTCGCAGCCGCGGTCCCGCTGGCGCTGACGGCCCGTCCTCCCACGGCCCGTCCGCTGCCGGCCGGGTGGGACCCCCGGCGGGACCATCGGCCCTCGCGGCGAGGCCACCGCCGGGGCGAGCATCGAGGGCATGAACGGTGATCACGACCTGCTCGAACTTGACCGGGAGCGGGCGTTGGACCTGCTGGCCCGGGCGGCGGTCGGCCGGGTGGTCTACACCATCCGAGCCCTCCCGGCGGTGCTGCCGGTGCGCTTCCGGCTGGACCTGTCGGACGGCGGCGGCGTCCTGCTCTCGGCCCCGGCCGGCTCCGAACTGGCGCGGGCCGTGGACGACGCCGTGATCGCCTTCGAGGCCGACGAGGTGGACGGCGCGGACGGCTCCGGCTGGTACGTCACCATCCTCGGCCGCGCCCAGGTCGGCCCCGCCGCCGGACGCACGCCCGGGGCCGTCCGGATCCGCATCCGCCCGGAACTGGTCGTCGGCCGGCGGCTCTCCCCGATCCGCTCGCACGATCCCGCCACGATCCGCCGCACTTCCGGTCGGGCGGGGGAGGAGAAGTGATCGACGGCGACGCCCGGGCCGTCGAGCGGCTGCCTGCCTTCCGTGCCTGAGGAGGTGTCACGGCTCCAGCAGCGAGCGGGCCGTGCGGTGGAGTTCCCCCGGACGGCGGCCGGGGCCCTAGGGCGTGTTTGCAAAGTCGCGTCGGACCAGGCCGCGGCGTTGGGCGCCCGGCTGGGCGTGCGCCCGGATCGTCCTCGTACTGGACGTACTTGGGCGATTCGGGCGTGCGTCCAGGTGGGGGTACGTCCCGGCCGGAGGCTGGGGGAGGATGCCCGGCGTCGCGGACCCGGCGGGACTTTGCAAACACGCTCTAGGCTGGGCCGGACACCGCCGACGGAGGGACAGGACGGATGATCGACCCCGGGATCGCCGCCCTCTACGCGCGGGACGAGACCTGCCGGACGCTGGGCATCGCGCTGGACGAGGTGTCCGCCGGCCGCGCGGTGACGCGGATGACGGTGGCCGCGACGATGGTGAACGGGCACGGGACGGCGCACGGCGGCTACCTGTTCCTGCTGGCCGACGCCGCGTTCGCGTTCGCCTGCAACAGCCACGGCCCGGTCACCGTCGCGCAGGCGGCGCAGGTCGCCTTCCTCGCCCCGGCGGCGGTCGGGGACGAGCTGGTGGCGGAGGCGGTGGAGCGGTCGCGGGCCGGGCGCAGCGGGATCTACGACGTGACGGTCCGGCGGACGGACGGGAAGGTCATCGCCGAGTTCCGCGGGCAGAGCGTGGCGATCGGGGGCAGGCCGCAGGCCGGCTGACCCGCCCTGTTCAGCCGGCCTGCGGTGGTCAGGGCTGCGGGCGCTCGTCCAGGACCTGCTGGAGCTTGCCGGTGCGCGGATTGGTGACCAGCTCGGAGCGCGGCACCCACTCCACCGCGAGGTCGTGGATGCTGCCCAGCGCGACCTCTGCGGGGTAGAGCGGCAGGGCCGTGTACACCGCCTCGACGAGCCGGTCGGCGAGTTCGGGGTCCGGCCGGCACCCGGTGTGGCCGAGGCGCAGGATCAGGCCGTCGCGTCCCGCCCAACGGCGTTGGACGAGTTGCATCCCGGTGATGTGGCGGTCCGGGTCGGCGGCGAGCAGCACGGTCCGGATCTCCTCGGTGGGCAGGGCGACGGTGCCGACCCGGGCGCCCTCGGTGGAGCGGCCGAGCAGGCGGAAGCGGCGGCGGTGGGCGTCGGTCCACTCGGCGCGGTCGCCGGTGGGATAGCGCAGGATCGGCATCAGGGTGCGGAACAGGTTGGTGACCACGACCCGGCCGGGCGTGCCGGGGCTGGTGATCGCCTCGCCGGTGACGTCGTCGACCAGCTCCACCACCGTCCGCTGGGGGAAGGCCTCGTGCACCCGGACGTCGTCGCCGGGGACGGGCGAGCCGACCAGCCCGGCGTCGTTGGAGGCGTAGCCGACCGAGGCGACGGCCGCCCTGGGGAAGGCCCGGGCGAGGAGCGGCCGCAGGTCGGCGAAGAGCAGGTCGCCGCCGAACAGCAGCAGTTCCACCCCGTCGGCCGTCTCCCCGCGCCGGACCAGGCACTCGGCGACGGCGCTGAGCTTCATCGGCTCGCCGGCCAGCACGTGCACGCCGAAGCCGGCGATGAGGTCGGCGATGTACGGGTCGGGTGCGGCGCCGCCGACGCCCAGCCGGACGTTGTCCACCGGCGCGTGGTGCAGGGCGTTCTCGATGTAGAGGAAGCCGCCGTAGAGTTCGCCGGCCGTGAACAGGTTGGCCACCCGGTGTCCGGGTCTGAGGCCCGCCCGGACGAGTCCGGCACCGAAGGCGGTGACCGAGTCGGCGTGCTCGGTGCGGGTCCAGGGCGAGAACTTGGGGACGCCGGTGGTGCCGCCGGTCCTGTAGACGCCGGCGTCGCTGAGCGGTCCGGTCAGGACCCGGTTGTCGGGCCAGGTGTTGGCGGCCCAGAAGGCGGCCTGGTCGACGAGGGGGAGCCGGTCGAGCTGGTCGACGGCGGGGGGCAGGTCGCGGTACAGCTCGGCGTAGAACGGTGAGTTCGCGCGGGCGAAGGCGATCAGCTCGGCCAGGGGCTTGGCGGGCATGGGGTCGACTCCCTTGCTCAGGAGGAATGTTCGGGCTGCCCGAGCCAGGTCCGGGCGAGGGATTGGACGGTGGAGCCGTCCGGGTCGGCGAGTTTGGCGGCCAGGTAGTCGGCGGCCCAGCGGTTGGCGGGCACCCGGAACGGTGGGCGGTCGGCGAGCAGGGTCCGCACCACGACGTCGGCGATCTCCCGGGCCGGCTGCCCGGCCGACTCCCAGCCCTGGCCGCCGACCCAGTCCAGGTAGCCGGCGAAGGTCGGTGCGTACGGGCCGGAGGCGGCGTGGACGGTGGTGCGGTCGATGTCCGGGAAGACGCCGAACCGGGTGTCCGGGACGTACCCGGGCACGACCACGGAGACCTGGACGCCGTGCGCCGCCGCGACCGGGGCGAGCGCCTCCAGGAAGCCCTCGACGGCGAACTTGGCGGCGCAGTAGGCCTCGTTGAAGGGTTGGCCGACCACGCCGTGCACGCTGCCGACGGTGACCAGGCGGCCCCCGGCGGCCCGCAGCAGCGGCAGCGCGGCCCGGCTGACGGCGGCCACGCCGAAGAAGTTGACCTCCAGGTTGGCGCGCAGCGCCGCGTCGGTGGACATCTCCAGCGTCGGGTCGGAGTTGGCGACGCCCGCGTTGTTGACCACGGCGTCCAGCCGCCCGTACGACCGGGCGACGCCGTCCAGGCAGTCGGCGATCGAGCCGGGGTCGGTGACGTCGAGGCGGCGGACGTCCACGGCGGTGCCGACGGCCTCGGCGGCCCGCCGCAGCTCCCCGGCGCGGCCGGGCTCGCGCATGGTGGCCACCGTGGTGTAGCCGGCCCGGGCCGCCGCGACGGCGGTGGCCAGGCCGATGCCGGAGGACGTCCCGGTGATCAGCAGGACCTTGCCGTCGGCGCTCACGGCGCGCTCTCCGCGAGCTCCGTCGCGGCGGCCGGCTCGCGCTCGGCGGCGTCCAGCAGTGGCTGGAGGCCGAGCGCCGGGAGGAAGGAGCAGGCGGCCAGCAGGGTGCCGCCGGCCATCACGGCCCGGGCCGCGTCCAGGATGCCGAGCGGGCCGGTGAGCAGGGTGACGGCCAGGCCGCCGACCAGTGCGGCGAGCGGGATCACGCCCCAGGTGACGGTCCGGAAGGCGGCGTGCATCACGCCCTGGTTGCGGGCGGACATCCGGGACTGCCGGGCGGGCGCGCTGCACACGTTGATGCAGGACATGAAGAAGCCGTAGCAGCCCATGGTCACCGCGATCACCGGCCCGGACGGCAGCGCGGGCGCGGCGAGCAGCCCGAGGCCGACCAGGCAGTGCAGCAGCAGCGACCAGGCCATCGTCCGGCCCAGGCCGAACCGCCGGCTGATCCGCGGGGCGACCACGGCGCCGAGCAGCGCGCCGAGCGCGGCGACCGACATGGCCGCGCCGAAGCCGCCGACCGTCACGCCCAGGCCGCGGTAGGCGAGGACGGGCAGCACGGTGACGAACACCGGCCCGCCGCAGTTGAGCGTGACGGCCGCCAGCACCACGCGGCGCAGCACCGGGTCGGCCCAGTTGAGCCGGAAGCCCAGGGCCAGCCGCTCCCGGATCGAGCCGGGGTCGACCGTCCGCTCACCCCACGGGCTCATGTACCGGAAGCAGACGGCCGAGACCAGGTAGCTGGCCGCGTCGACCAGCAGGGCGGCCACCCCGAGCGCGCCGTAGAGGGCGGCGGCGATGGAGGGGCCGGCGACCTCGGAGACCGAGCCGCTGCCCTCCAGCCGGGAGTAGGCGCGGACCATGCCGTCCTCGGGCACCACGGCGGGGACGGCGACCAGGTAGCCGACGTTGAAGAAGATCGTCGCGCCGCTGATCACCGCCACGCAGCCGAACAGCAGCGGGGTGGACAGCGCGTCGAGCCGGTACGCGAGCGGGATCGCCGCCACCGCGACCAGCCGGACCAGGTCGCAGCCGAGCATCGTCCGGCGCTTGTCCCAGCGGTCGACCAGCACCCCGGCGATCGGCCCGAGCAGCGGGATGCCGAGGTACTGGGCCATCGCCACCACGCCGACCTGGAGGGCCGAGGCGTGCAGCACGAAGATCATCAGGGTCGGGACGACGAACACGGTGACCTTGTCGCCGACCAGGCTGACGGTCTGCCCGGCCCAGAACAGGTCGAAGCCGCGGCCGAGCGGCGCCGGGCGCTCGGCCGTCACGCACCCTCCCGCAGGACCAGGCCGGCGGTCTTGCCGGTGCGGCCGTTGCTGACGAGTTCCTCGACCGGCCGCACCCGGAAGGACTCCGGGTCGTGCTGGAAGGCGGTGCTGAGCGTGAAGGTGGCGGCGAACAGCTCCGTGCGCAGCCGCTCCGCGTCGGGCGCGGCGCCCTGGCCGCCGGTGAGCAACAGGACCTCCACCGCGGTGGCCCGGCCGCGCCGCTCGGTGAGCACCACCTGCGCCCGGGCCACGCCCGGCGCGCGCTCGGCCCGGGCGATCAGCTCGTCCACGTCCAGCCCGAGGCCGCGCACCTGGACGACGCTGTCGCGCCGGCCCAGCACCCGCATCGCGGAGCCCGGGCGCCCGCACGGGCAGGCCGTCAACTCGCCCGCATCGCCGGTGCGGTAGCGCAGCACCGGGTTGAGCATCTCGGGGTTGAGGGTGGTGAAGTCGAGCAGGCCGTCGTCGTCGGCGTGGACCAGCTGGTCGGGCAGCGGGTGGAAGGTGTCGGCCGGGCAGTCGGGGGTGTTGGTGGCGACCACCCAGGTCTCGGTGCTGCCGAACATCCCCCAGCGCCGCGCGTCGGGCGCCACCACGGCCAGGTCCTCGGCGAGTTGGGGCTGCCAGGCCTCGCCGAGCCACAGCACCTTGCGCAGCGCGGGGAGCCGGAGCCCGGCGGCGCGGGCGTGCGCGAACCACAGCCGCAGCACGCTGGGCGTCCCGCCGATGGCCGTCACCCGGCGCGCGGCGAGGAAGGCCAGCCAGTCGCCGTACTCCTGCGGGGCGACCGAGCCGAGCGCGATGATCCGGCAGCCGGCGAGGTCGGCGAGCGCGGCGGCGAGGAAGTGCGCGCCCCACATCCGGCCGGCGCCCCAGACGTTGACGAAGACGTCCGTACGGTCGAGCGGCTGCCAGTGCGCGTGCACGCCGGCCATGTAGAAGCCGGTGGGGGCGTAGCCGACCTGCGGGGCGCCGGTGCTGCCGCCGCTCTGGAACAGCCAGGTGGCGGCCTGCTCGGCGGCGGGCTCCAGGTGGGCGAGGGCGGTGTTGAGGTCCTCCTTGGCCAGCGGCGGGACGGTGGCGAGCCGGTCGAGGGTGTGGATGTTGACGTGGCTGGCGTAGCGCGGGGCCAGGGCGGGGACGCTGCGCAGCCGCTCCAGCGTGCGGCGGGCCACCTGCAGTCGGGGCTCGGCGGCTTCGGGGGACAGGGAGAAGGAGGCGGTCATCGGGGGTCCGTCCGGTGGTCGGGGGTGAGGGCAGGGGCAGGGGTGGGGCCAGGGGTCGGGTCGAGGGTGAGCGGGCGGGCGCCGTCGGCGAGCCATGTGGCGTGGCCGTCGCGGTAGGCGGCGAAGCGGGCGCGGGTGACGTCCCGCTGGAGGGTGCGGTCCGGGTCGGCGAGGTCGGGGGCGATCACGCCGTCCGGCTCCAGCTCGGAGAACCAGTACTGCTCGCCGTCGTACAGGAAGTCGACGCAGAAGAACGGGATCGGCAGCCGCTCGGCGAACCAGGCGGTGGCGGCGGCGAGTTCGGGCGGCACCGGGGGGAACTCCATGGCGCCGCCCCGGCTGGCGTTGGCGACCGGCGAGCCGGGCTCCGGGGTCCGCTTCATCACCGCGTACGGCTCGCCGTCGACGACGTACACCCGGTAGTCGATCGTGCCGTCGCCCAGGTAGGGCTGGACGACCAGCGTCGTGTCGCCGCCCTGGGCGAGGCTGGCCAGCCCCCGGATGTCCTCGGGGCCGCGGGCCAGGTTGATCCCGCCGCCGCCGCACCAGCCGGCGGGTTTGACGATGGCCGGGTAGGTCATGCCCCCGAGCGCGATCTCGTAGCCGTGCTTGCCGATGTCCCGGCCGGTGCCGATCCGCACCGTCGGGATGATCGGCACCGGGGAGCCGCGCAGGAACAGCAGGGTGGCGAGCTTGTCGTTGCCGATCAGCGAGACCTGCGGCGGGAACGGCAGGTAGAACCCGGCCTGTTCGAGCACCGCGTACAGCGCGTACTGGTTGAAGACGTCCATCGACTGGTACGGCAGGGAGTAGAGCGCGGTGATGAACAGGGTGTCCTCGGGGGTGACCGGCTCGTCCTCCACGTAGACCCGGGGACGGCCGGGCCCGGTGGCGTCCACCGTGACGGCGTCCGGGGCGTGCCTGGTCCAGCTCAGGCCGAGGTCGGCGGCGCTCTCGGCGTAGAGGTCCCAGAAGAAGCCGTGCCACAGCTCGGCCATCCGGGAGGACTCCCGGTCGGGGAAGATCCAGCACAGGCGGCGCAGTTCGCCGGGCGGGGCGGGTGTGCTCATCGCGCTCATCACGCTCCTCGCGGTGCGGCGGACGGCGCGGACCACCAGCGGCGGCCGGCTTCCGGGAGGGTGTCCACCGGGTCGTAGTAGGGGTGGCGCCGGTCGAGCGGGGCGTCCGGGCCGTCGGCGCCGCCCGCCGGGCCGGTGCGGTGGTTCTTGGTCCAGTACGAGATGCCGCGCTCGCGGTCGTAGGCCACCGCCTGGTGCACCCAGCGCTTGCCGACGTGCGGGACGTCGCAGACGATGCGCGGGGTGGCGTAGCCGGGCAGGTAGCCCATGATCGCCTCCTGGAGGCGCTGCGCCTGGTGCAGCGGGGTGCGCCAGTGCTCGGCGCCCGGGATCACGTCGCAGAGGTAGAAGTAGTACGGCAGGATGTTCGCCTCGCCCTGGAGGGCGAAGCAGAGGTCCAGCAGGTCCTCGGGGGTGTCGTTGACGCCCCGCATCAGCACGCCCTGGTTGCGGACGTCCCGCACGCCCGCGTCCAGCAGCGCCCGGGCGGCCTCGGCGACCAGCGGGGTGACGGACCGGACGTGGTTGGCGTGGGTGTGCACCGCGAGGTTCACCGCGCGGCGGGCGGCCAGTTCGGCGACCCGGGCCAGGCCGTCCAGCAGCCGGGGCTGCAGCCAGTGCTGCGGCAGGCCCACCACGGCCTTGCTGGCGAGCCGGACGTCCCGGACCGAACCGAGGTCCAGCAGCCGCAGCAGGAAGGTCTCCAGGCGCGGCCAGGGGACGTTGGCGAGGTCGCCGCCGGAGACCACCACGTCGCGCACGGCCGGGGTGCGCTTGAGGTAGTCGAGCATCTGCTCCTGCCGCTCGGCGGGGCGCAGCAGCAGCCGGGTCTTGACCACCTGCACGGTGGAGGTGCCGACCAGGTCCATCCGGGTGCACTGACCGCAGTACTGCGGGCAGGTGGCGGTCAACTCGGCCAGCACCTTGGTGGGGTAGCGGTGCGTCAGGCCCTCCACGGCCCACATGTCCGCCTCGTGCAGCGAGTCCCGCTCGGCCCTGGGGTGGCTGGGCCAGCGCGGGAGCCGGTCGGTGCGCACCGGCAGCATGTAGCGGCGCACCGGGTCGGCCAGGAACGCCTCGGTGAAGGACCGCGGATCGGCCGGCGCGTCCGGGGCCATGGTGTTCAGCAGCTGCGGCGGAAGCAGCATCGGCATGGTGGCGAACTCGGCCTGGTCGGCCGCGAGTTCCTGGTAGAAGCGGTCGGTGAGCCGGTCGCCGACGACCGACTGCAGCTGCCGGGCGGTCTTGACCGAGTGGGCCCGCTGCCACTGGGGGGCGCGCCACTGCGCCTCGGTGACGCGGCGCCAGCCCGGCAGCCGCCGCCAGTCGGGCTCGACCAGCGCCGTCCGCACGTACTGGTACGGCTGGCGGATCACGGGGTGCTCCATGTCCGGCTACTGGCCGGCGAGGAGGCCGGCGAAGCGGGTGCGCAGCTCGCGCTTGAGTACCTTGCCGGTCGGCCCGAGCGGGAAGTCCTGCGGCGTGCGGGCGATCCGGACGGCGGCGAGCGCGGCCAGACCGGCCCCGGCCAGTGCCTTGTTGGCCGCCGACCGCACCTCCTCGGCGCCGGTTTCGGCGGCCCCGGCCTGCAACCGGACGACCGCGAGCGGGAGTTGGCCCGCTCCGGGCGCCCCGGGCACGCCGACCACCGAGCAGTCCTGCACCAGCTCGGCGCAGTCGGCCAACAGCACCTCCTCGATCGGAAGGCTGTAGACCGGGCCGTCGGCGGTGTCGATGACGTCCACCGTGCGGTCGAGGTGGTAGAAGCGGCCGTCGGGATCGCGGCGGGCGACGTCGCCGGTGAGCCAGTATCCGGCGAGCTCGAAACTCTCGGTGAGCCGTTGGTCGTGCCAGTAGCCCGGAGTCCGGGACGGGCTGACGATGCCGAGCAAGCCGACGGCGCCGTCCGGGAGTTCGGTGCCGTCCTGGTCCAGCACGGCGGCCTTGAGGACCACCTCCAGCGGCTTGCCGACGCAGCGGTCGTCGCGGGCGCTCTCCGGGGTGGTCACCTGGCCGAACAGCGCCATGCCCATCTCCGAGGAGCCCAGGCCGTCGACGAACTGCGAGCCGGGCAGGGCGGGTTGCGCGGCCTTGTCCTGCGGCAGCAGCCAGGGGCGGATCAGCCCGGCCGGCCGCTCGCCGAGCGTCACCAGGCGGCGGATGTGCCCGTGGTGCGCGCTGTCGCCGGTGTTGAACCAGGAGTGCACCCTCGCCGCGCCCCGGACCGGGAGCTCGCCGGTGGCCAGTTCGACGAAGGTGCGGGGGAAGGAGGCGACCATGGTCGGCTGGAAGGCCTCCATCACCGGTTCGACGACGGCGCGCCGCCAGTCGGACATCACCACGGTGGGCAGACCGAGCAGGACGGCGGTGAGGAAGTAGCTGAGGCCGCCGGCGTGGGTGTGCGGCATCAGTGACATCAGCCGGTCGGACGGCTCGGCGGGGAAGCGCTCCATGCGCGGCTGCTTGCCGTCCCAGAACTGGCGGTGCGCCAGCATCGTGGACTTGGGGGTACCGGTGGTGCCGGAGGAGTGGATCAGCGCCACCACGTCGTCCGGGGCGTGCCGGTACGGGTGGTCGGCGGGCAGGGCGGCGGCGTCGGCGTCGAAGGCCTGCACCTCGGCGGCCAGGGCGAGGAAGCGCGGGCGGCGCCGGGGGTCCTCGCGGTAGGCGGCGGCCAGCCGGGTGGGGTCGTCGGCGACCACGCCGACCACGCCGACGTGGTCCAGGTAGCGCACCATCACGTCGTGCCGCATCGCGTCGTTGACCAGCGCGGGGACGGCGCCGAGCGAGGTCAGCGCGAGGAAGTGCAGCAGCGGTTCCAGGCCCTCGCCGACCACGACGCCGACCGGCTCGCCGGGGCGCACCCCGTTGGCGTGGTACCAGGCGGCGTAGCGGTCGCGCAGCGCGGCCAGGTCGAGCAGGCTGTGGCCGCGCAGGACGACCTCGCCGCGGTGGTCGGTGCGGTGGGTGAAGACGGAGGGGACGGCGCGGTTCGGGTTGGCCGCGAGGGCGTGGTCGAGGAAGTTGCCCGCCCCGAGGTCGGGTTCGGTCATCAGCCGGCGTCTGACGGCAAGGGGGGCGATCGGGCTGTGCTCGCTCATGGCGGTCTCCGGACGTGGGGTGCCGGGCGCGCGGGTTCTCGTGGAACCGGCGCCGGGGAGGGGGAAGGCGGTGGTGTCAGGTGCGGGCGAGGATCTCGGCGACGACCCGGTGGCCGGAGCGGATCGCGCCCTCCATCAGCCCGAAGTACGCGGTGCTGGTCTCGGTGCCGGCCCAGTGCACCCGGTGGTGCGGCGCGGTCAGCGCCGGGCCGATCCGGGGCCAGTCGCCGGGACCCAGCAGGGCGGCGTAACAGCCCTTGCTGTACGGGTCGTTGAGCCAGTCGGTGACATGGCAGGCGGTCGGCTCGGGGAGCATCGGGAACAGCTGCGCGGCCTGTGCGACGGCGGCCGCGCGCTGCCCGTGCGGGGTGAGGGCGGCGAAGCGGTGGGCCTCGGCGCCGGTGACGAAGCCGGTCAGGACGCCGATGCCGCTCCCGGCGGGGGAGTCGTCCACCGTGGACAGCAGCGGCCCCCGGTCGTTGACCGACCAGCCGGACAGGCCGTGGTCGCGCCACAGCGGCGCGGGGTGGACCAGGTGGACCTTGATCGCGCAGCCGCGCGCGGTGCGCTCGCCGGCCCGGCGCACCGGCAGGGCGGGCCGGTGGTCGATCGCGTCGGCGAGCAGCGGCGGCAGCGCCAGGACGGCCACGTCCGCACGGTGCCGGCCGTGGTCGGTGTGCACGGCGACGGCCGCGGCGTCCTGGTGGACGGCCCGGACCGGCTCGCGCAGCCGTACCCGCTCGCCCAGCCGCTCGGCCAGCCGTTCGCAGACCTGGTGGGCGCCGCCGGCGATCCGGTCCTGCTGGGCGCCGCCCGCGAAGGCGTTGAGGTAGCGCAGACCGCCGCCGGAGCGGAGGTAGAAGGCGAGGTGGAGGACGGAGACGTCGGCCGGGTCGGCGGCCGTCATCTCGCCCAGGAACAGCGGGAAGAAGAGCCGGGCGTCGGGGTGGGTGAGGTGCTGCTCGGCCCACTCGGCGGCGGTCAGGGCGTCCAGCCGCCCGGCGTCGGGGGAGAGCCAGGGCGCGTCCGGCCGTACGGCGGCGGTGAGTTCGGACAGCCGGTCGAACAGGTCGCCGAGTGCGACGGCGTTGAGCGGCGGGAACCGGCCGTCTCGGGTCGCGGTTTCGGCCCCGAGGGCGAACCGGCTGGCGCCGGTCATCGTGGTGGGGGTGGTCTTGAGTCCCAACTCGTCCATCATGCTCAGGAGTTCGGTGTGCTGCTCGCCGAGGTAGGCGGCGCCGGCGTCGACCAGGGCGCCGGGTGCGACCTCGATGCCGTGGGTGCGCCCGCCGACCCGGTCCCGGGCCTCCAGGACGGTCACGTCGAACCCGTGCGCCGTCAGTCCGGTCGCGGCGGTGAGCCCGGCCAGTCCGGCGCCGACCACCACGGCGGTGGGTCCGCGACGGCCGTTCACGAGACCGTCCCGCCGCGGCCGGCCGGCACCGAACGCGCCGTGCGCGGTTGCCCGGCTCTCTCGCCCGGCCCGTTCATGCGGCCGTGATTCTCTGTGCGAGGGCGGCGGGAGTGGGCGCGAGCAGGAACTCGTCGAAGGTCAGCTCGACGTGGTAGCCGCGGGCGATGGCGCTCAGCACCCGGGTGGCGATCAGCGAGTCGCCGCCGAGGTCGAAGAAGTCGGAGTCGGGCGCCACGTCGTCGCGTTCCAGTACGCGCTGGAAGACGGCCACCAGGGCCTGCGGGGTGGCGGGGGTGGTGAGGTCAGTGCTCAACGGAGGTCTCCTTCGACCTGTCGTGGGCCGTGTAGCGCAGGTGACAGCCGGCCCGGTCGACCTTGCCGCTCGGGGTGTGCACGAGCCGGGGGACGACGGTGATCCGCCCGGGCACCAGGTGGCCGGGCACCCGGGCCCGCAGGTAGGACAGCAGCGCGCCGTCCAGGTCCTGCGGCGAGGCGTCGCGCCGCGCCACGACGTACGCGACCAGCGTGGTGTGGCCGGCCAGGGTGGCGCCGGTGACGGCCGCCGCGGTGACGTCGGGGTGGCCGGTGAGGTGCGCCTCGACCTCCGCCGGGTCCACCCGGATGCCGCGGACCTTCAACTCGCCGTCCAGGCGGCCCCGGTGGGTGAGCAGGCCGTCCGGATCGCGGCTCACCCGGTCGCCGGTGCGGAAGAACCGCTCGCCGTCGATGGTGGTGAACCGCGCCGCCGTGGCCTCCGGCAGGCCGAGGTAGCCGAGCGCGAGGCCGGGCCCGCCGATCATCAACTCGTCCTGCTCGCCGAGGCGTTCGACGACGTGCGGCAGGGCGCGGCCGATCGGCGCGCGGCCGGTGCCGGGCCCGCCCCGGCCGGGCGCGAGCGGTCCGGCCAGGTCGACGGCGTGGGTGATCTGGGTGGTCTCGGTGCAGCCGTAGGTGTTCAGCAGTCGGATCCGGTCGGTGCCGAGCCGGGCCCAGTCAGCCAGCCGGGCCGGGTTGACGGGCTCGCCGCCGATCACCAACAGCCGTACGCAGGACGGGAGACGGGCCCGGTCGTCGACCAGGTGGTGGACGAGTTCGTGCCAGAAGGCCGTCGGCAGGTCCAGGACGGTGATCCGCTCGCGTCCGACCATCCGCAGGAAGCGCGGGAACGACCCGCAGTGCGCATCGGGGTCGAGCACGAGCGTGGCGGCGGCGGTGAGTGCCGGGAGGATCTCCTCGAAGCAGGTGTCCCAGTTGAGCGAGGCGAACTGGAGCACCCGGTCCTCGGGGGTGAGGCCGAAGAGCTCGCGCAGTGCGTGGGCCGTGGCCGCGACGGCCCGGCGGGGAGTGGCGACGGGTTTCGGCTGCCCGGTCGAACCCGACGTGAAGAGAATGTAGGCCGGCTGTTCCGGGCCGGTTCCGGTCCGGTCCGCCGGGGCGGTTCCCGGCGGTTCCCCGGGGAATTTCGGGAGCGCGGGTAACTCGACTAATCGGCAGTCGGGTTCGGGTGTCGCGAGAGCTTCCCCGACTACCGCCGTCCGGCAGTTCGAGGCCGCCGCCATGGCCTGTCGGCGGGCCGCCGGGAATGCCGGATCGATCGGACAGTACCCGCCCCCGGCGGTCAGCACGCCGAGAAGTGCGACCACCGTTTCGGCGGTGTGGACGGCCGGTACGGCAACCGCGCCGGGATCCGGCCCCAGGCGTCCGGCCAGGGCGTTCGCCAGCTCCGCGAGGCGGCCGTAGTTCAGGGTGCGGCCCTGGTGGACGATCGCGGGGTGCTGGGGATTTCGGCGTGCTATTTCCGTGAACGCGTCGATCAGGTCGGGAACGACCTGGAGGGTGTCGTGATTCATTGACATGGCCGCCCCAAATGATGCTGTCGAATGCTCATCCGTGCTCGGCGAACGGCGACTCTACCGTCGAACATGCGTGGCGACAATGGATGTTGGGGGTGTTCTTCGAGGGTGGCGTGGGTGAAGTGTGAAGCCGCCCAAGGCCGTTCGGTCGTTCGGGTAGGGACGGTGCGCAGGGCGGCCACGGCGGCCCGGGCAACGGCCCGCGGCGGTGCGGGTGAACGGCGGGCCGTGCCGCCGACGGGGCGTGGCGACGGACGGCCCGGGCCAGGGCTCGTGACGTGGCGTCAGGACCCCAGCGGGGCCTCCCAGGCGATCCGGGTGCCGCCGCCCTCGGCGGGCGCGACCGTGAAGGCGCCGCCCACCCGCTCCGCGCGCTCGGCGAGGTTGCGCAGCCCGCTGCGCCGCCCGCCCTCGGGCACGCCCACCCCGTCGTCGGTCACGGTGAGCGCCACCCGTCCGGCGAGCGCCCGCAGGGTCACCTCCACCCGGGTGGCCCGGGCGTGCCGGGCGGCATTGCTGAGCGCCTCGCCGAGGACGGCCACCAGGTGTTCGGCCAACTCCTGCGGCACGTCGGTGTCCAGCAGGCCCTCCATGCTCAGCCGGGGCGTGAAGCCGAGCGTCCCCTGCGCCTCGGCGACGGCGCGCGTGGCCCGGGCCCGCAGCCCCCGGTCCGGCTCGCTGTGGGCGCGCAGCCCGAAGATCGTCGAACGGATGATCTTGATGGTCTCGTCCAGGTCCCCCACCGCGCGGGCGACCCGGTCGGCGGCGGCCGGACTGTCGATCAGCCGGCCCGCGCTCTGCAGCGTCATCCCGGTCGCGAACAGCCGCTGGATCGCCAGGTCGTGCAGGTCCCGGGCGATCCGGTCGCGATCCTCCAGCAGGGTCAGCTGATCGGCGTCGCGCCGCCGCTCGGCCAGCTCCAGGGCCAGCGCCGCCTGATCCGCGAAGCCCAGCAGCGGCCCCGTCTCGTCCGGCCCGAAGGCGGGCTGACCGGCCGCCCGGGCCAGCAGCAGCACGCCCCGCCCGTACCCCGCCCCGGTGCCCAGCGGCACCGCGACCGCCGGGCCCAGCCCGTCGAAGCGCCCCGCCGGGCCCGCCGGGTAGCGGGCGTCGCAGGCCAGGTCGTCGCTGGTCACCGGCGAACCGGAGGCGTACGCGGCGCCCGACAGCGTGCCGTCCACCGGCACCGTCACCCCCAGCCGCGCGGCCGGGGCCCCACCCAGCGCGACCTCCACCGTCAGCTCGTCCGCGCGCTCCTCCGGACCGGCCAGCGCCACCGAGACGTCCGCCAGCTCGGCGCCGGCGATCTCCCGCGCCCGGCGGGCGATCAGCTCGACCACCTCCAGCCGGGGCGCCCCCGACAACAGGCTGCGGGTGATCTCCGCGCTGGCCCGCAGCCAGCGCTGGCGCAGCTGCGCCTCCTCGTACAGCCGGGCGTTGTCGATCGCCACCCCGGCCGCGACCGCCAGGGTGGAGATCACCGCCTCGTCGTCGGCGTCGAAGTCCATCCCGCCGCGCTTGTCGGTGAGGTACAGATTGCCGAACACCTCGCCGTGCACCCGCACCGGCACCCCCAGGAAGGTGTGCATCGGCGGATGGTTCGGCGGGAAGCCCACCGAGGCCGGGTGCTCGGACAGCACCGGGCAGCGCAGCGGCTGCGGGTCGCGGATCAACTCGCCGAGGATGCCCTGGCCGCACGGCGGCGGGCCGATCGCCGCCAGCTCCTCCTCGGACAGTCCGACGGTCAGGAACTGCGACAGCGAGTGCCCGTCCGGGCCGATCACCCCGAGCGCGGCGTAGCGGGCGTCCACCAGGTCGGCGGCGGCCTCGACGATCCGGTGCAGGGCCTGGGCGAGGTCCAGCTCCCGGCCGACCGCGAGCACCGCCTCCAGCAGGCTGTGCACCCGGTCCCGGGTGCCGCGCGCCGCGTCGATCCGCCACTGGAGTTCCTCCAGCAGCTCGTCCAGGCGCAGCCGGGGCATCCGCGCGCCGCCGACCGCCGCGCTGCCGTCAGCTCCGCCCACCGGTGTCCTCCTCGTGTGTCGCCCTGAACGCCTCCCACCGTCCGCCGGACCGCCTCGGGTGCCGTCCGACCAGCGGGATTGCCGTGTTCACACGATAGACCGGAGGATGACGAGGCCTTCGAGCCGGGTGGGACTGCGGCTGCTCCCGGTCCGCGGGCGCGGACACGCCGACCAGTGGAGGCCGACCCGTGGCCCTGCGAGGTCTGACCCGGTGCCGACCGGAGCCCGTGCCGCCAACTCGTGGCTGCTAGAGGGGGTCCAGCGTTCCGGGACGCGGCCGCCCGAAGGGCCTGCCGGCGGCACGGATCGGAAGTCCGCCGGGCGAAGCGGACGTCCCGGCTCGGGCGGGAGAGCGGCCGAGGCGGTCCGGGTGTCGGTGCCCGGTACGGCGGGGTCGGCCGTAGGCTCCGTCGGGCGGGCCTTTCGTCCCGTCCCCGCGGGCCCTGCGGCCTCTGGTGCGGGGCGGGCGGGGACCGTCAGGGTGGGGGTGGAGCGGACGGGCCGTCAGCGCGTACCGGTCCCAGCACCGTCCTGCCGAGTGCCGACACAGTGGAGGAACCGTCATGAGCGTGCGAAGCGAGCTCATCATCGAGAGGCACGCGTGGGCGAACGCCCGCGCGGAGCGAAGCGAGGCGGGCGCATGACGCCGGCCGTTCTCGTCGGGGTCGACGGCTCGCCGCAGAGCACCGCCGCCGCCCACTGGGCCGCCGAGGAGGCACTGCTCCGGGGCGCGCCGCTGCGCCTGGTGCACGCTTGGCCCTGGCTGACCGACGGCGTGGCCTCCTTCGCCGAACCCGACGATCTGCCCGCCGCCGCGCAGCGGGTCCTGGGCGCGGCCGCCGACGAGATCCGCGAACGCCACCCCGGCCTGGTGGTGCACACCGACGCCGTCCTGGACGCACCGGTGGACGGTCTGCTCTCGGCCGCCGCGGACGCCGCCCTGCTGGTGCTCGGCTCGCGCGGCCTCGGCGGGTTCACCGGCCTGCTGCTCGGCTCGGTCGGCATGGCCGCGGCCGCCCGCAGCGCCGTGCCGGTCGTCGTGGTGCGCGAGCCGGGCGCCGTCGGCGGGGCCGGCGACGGCGGGCCCGAGGTGCTGGTCGGCGTCGACGCGCACGCCCCGGAGGAGGAGGTGCTCGCCTTCGCCTTCCAGGAGGCCGCCCTGCGCGGCGCCCGGCTGCGGGCCGTCCACGGCTGGGACCTCCCACCGGTGTTCGGCTACGCGGGCGGCGCCGTCCCGGCCGGCGAGATCGCCCAGCTGGAGGCGCTGGAAACCAAGTTGCTCTCGCTCGCCCTGGCCGGGCAGCGCGAGCGGCACCCGGACACCGTGGTGGTCGAGGACGTCCGGCTCGGCGCCGCCCGGGGCCTGGTCGAGGCCTCCGCCGGGGCCGCTCTGGTGGTCGTCGGCCGCCGCCACCGGTCGGTCGAGTTCGGGCCCCGCCTCGGCCGGGTCGCGCACGCCGTCCTGCACCACGCGCAGGCCCCGGTCGCGGTCGTCCCGCACGGGTGAGGTGACCTACGGCCCGGCGGGCGAGGCCGCTGGCCCGCGCCCGCCGGGCTGCCCCCACCCGGCTGACGCGCCGACGTCCGTCCGGCCATCCGACCGGCGTCGGTGCGTCAGCCGGCCCGGTGGTAGGCGGTGATCGAGACCCTGACCGGCCCGTCGTCCGAGGCGGTGGTGAGCGCGCGGACGACGGCGACGTCCCGGCCGCCCGGGGAGCTGACGCAGAAGCTGCGGCCGGGGCGCAGGGTGGCGAAGGGCAGCGTGGCGGCGGGTTGGGTCTTGATGCCCTGGAGGCACTCGGGGAGGGTGAGCCCGTCGGCCGGTGCGATGTGGGCTTCGTTGTCCTCGGCGATGTAGAACTCACCGGAGTGGCGGCCCAGGTACCAGGTGGCGGTGTCCTGGGCGGCCACCTTCCCGGTGGTGAGGTCGAACTCGTACTGGTGGTCGGGGGAGGTGAGTTCGAGGTTCGCGTACGCGGTGGTGTAGCCGGGGACGGTGGTCGGCTGCGCGGGCGTGGTGGGGGTGGGGGAGTCGGCGGTCGCGGCGGCGGACGGCTGCGGGCTGCCGGTGGTGGCGACGTTCTGGTCGTCGAGGTCGTCGAGGTAACCGGGATCGAGAAGGACGAAGGTCGCCGCGGCGCCGACGAGGAGGGCGACGGTGGTCAGCAGCACGGTGCGGGCGCCTCGGCGCGGAGGGGCCGCGGCTCTTCGTCCGGCGGGAGCGGCAGGGGCGGGGGCCGGCTCCAGTCTGGTGGCCGCCGGGGCGGGGAGGACGTGCGCGGTCGGGGCGTCGGCCGCAGCGCGCGGGGGAGGCGTGGTCGGCAGGTCGCTGTGGCGGTGGATCTCGTTGCTCACCGGCTGGGGCAGCCAGCCGTCGGCGAAGCGGAGTTCGCCGCCGGTGGCGGGGTGGTTGCGGGCGGCCTCGATCAGCAGGGCGGTGTCCGGCCGGTCCTCCGGGTTCTTGGCCAGGCAGAGCCGGACCAGCTCGTGCAGTCCGTGCGGGAGCCGGGAGAGGTCGGGTTCCTCGTGTACGGCCCGGTAGAGGGCGGCGGGCTCGGGCCCGTCGCCGAACGGCGAGGTGCCGGAGCCGATGGAGGCGATCAGGGCCCCCAGGGCGAACACGTCGGTGGCCGGGGTGGCGGCCAGGCCGAGGGCCTGCTCGGGGGCCATGTAGCCGGGCGAGCCGATGCGCAGGCCGGTGCCGGTGAGCGGGCTGGCGTCGGCGGCGCGGGCGATGCCGAAGTCGATGACCCGGGGGCCGTCGGCGGCGACGAGGACGTTGCCGGGCTTGAGGTCGCGGTGGACGACGCCTGCGGCGTGGATCGCCTGCAGGGCCTCGGCGATGCCGGCGAGGAGCAGCAGGACGGTCCGTTCGGGCAGTGGCCCGTGCCGCTGGACGACCTGCTGGAGGGACGGGCCGGGTACGAAGGCGGTGGCGAGCCAGGGCGTGGCTGCGTCGGTGCCCGCGTCGACCACCTGGGCGGTGTAGAGGCCGTGGATGCGGCGGGCGCTGGCGACCTCCTGGGCGAAGCGGTGCCGGAAGTCGGGGTCCTCGGCGAGTTCGGGCCGGATCACCTTGAGCGCGACCGGGCGCCCGCCGGGGGTGTAGGCGAGGTAGACGCGGCCCATGCCGCCCGCGCCGAGCCGCGCGCAGACCCGGTAGCCGCCGATCTCGCGGGGGTCGTCCGGGACCAGTGCCTGGAAGGCCGAGGGCGACGGGGCGCCGAAGGGCTCTGTGGTCATGCTGGCTCCCAGCGGGTCGGGCGGGTGGGACGGGAGGGTGTGGCGACCAGGCAGGGCCCGCGGGTGCGCCGACGTCCGAACCGCACGGATCATACCCCGACTGTAGTTTCGGTCAGGCCCGGCCCGATTCGGCCGGGCGGCCGGTCCGCCGGGTAGGGTGATCTCTTGTGGCTGACCGTCGAACCTTGATCATGGAAGCGGCTGCGCGGGTCATCGCCCGGCGCGGTGTGCGCGGGCTGCGCGTGGAGGAACTGGCGGCGGAGGCGGGTGTCTCCACCGCGCTGATCTACTACCACTTCAAGGACCGCGCGGGGATCCTCCGCTCGACCCTGGAGTTCATCAACGACCGCGCCGAGCGGTACACGACGGAGCGTGCGGCGGACGCGCCGCCCCTGGACGCCAGGGGCGAGCTGGAGCAGACGCTGCTGTTGGAGTTCCAGGACACCCCCGAGGTGCGGGAGAACAGCACGGCCTGGGGCGAGTTGCGGGCGAGTGCGGTGTTCGACCCCGAGCTGCGCGAGGACCTGGCCCGGGCGACGCTGGTCTGGGTGCAGGAGGTCGCCGACCTGCTCGGCAAGGTGCGGCCGATGAGCGGGGCCGCCGCCCTGGCCGCCTCCGCCGAGCGGCTGACCGCGCTGCTGGAGGGGCTGAGCGTCCGCTGGCTCAGCGGCAGCCTGCCGGTGAAGCACGCACGTGAGTTGATGGCGGGCGCGATCGACGGCGAGCTGGAGTGGCTGAGCAGCTGAGCAGCTGAGCGACCGGGCCGGGCGGCCGGCGCCGGTCGGATTCGGCCCCGGGCTCAGGCGGTCCGGGGCCTTCTCGTGCCCGCTGTGGCCCCTGTCGGTGCCCCGCGAGGGTGTGGCGATATCCCTGATGGGCCGATCCCCGCCTCGCTTCTTGACTGAAAATTCAGTCAATGCAAGAGTGAAGGTGTGGCGCCGGGCGATCACCGCCCGGCCCCCGTGGCAAGGCCACCGCTCGGCCGGTGGGCAATACTTGATTCTGGAGATCAGCATGAGCGACACCCACGGTGATGGCCGCTCCCTGTTCGGCCGCCTCTTCGGAGCCCAGCCCCCGCACGGGGCGGTTCCGGACGGCGGCTGGGCGCCCGCCCACGGGGCGGGGGACGGCGAGGCGGGGCTCCCGCAGTGGTGGGTGGACCGCGACGACGTCCCGCACGCCCGTACCTGGATGTCGTGGCCGTCCCGCAGGTCCGTCTGGGGCCGGCAGCTGGCGGGCGTCCAGCAGGACATCGCGCTGATCGCGGCGACGATCGCCCGCTTCGAGCCGGTCGTGATGTGCGCCCCGGACGACTACAGCGTCCGGGAGGCGCAGCCCCTGTGCGGCCCGAACGTCACGGTGACCGACTCCGTCCCCACCGACGACCTGTGGATGCGGGACATCGCCCCGGTGTTCCGGCGCGACGGCTACGGACGGCTCGACGCGGTCGGCCTCAACTTCAACGGCTGGGGCAACAAGCAGACCCACCGCGACGACGCCGAGGTCGCGCGCGGCATCGCCGGGCTGCTCCGACTCCCCTTCTCCTACGCGGAGTTCGTCGGCGAGGGCGGCTCGATCGAGACCGACGGCGACGGCACGGTGATGGCCACCGAGAGCAGCCTGGTCAACAAGAACCGCAACCGGGGCATGAGCCGGGACGAGATCGAGGAGGCCGTCCTCGACGCGTACGGCGCGGACAAGATGATCTGGGTCCCCGGGATCAAGGGCAAGGACATCACCGACAACCACATCGACGTCACCTCCCGGTTCGTCCGGCCCGGCGTCGTCCTGGTGCAGCTGCCCCCGGCGGACCGCCACGACGTCTGGGCCCGGGACGCCCGCGAGCAGTTCGACATCCTCTCCCGGGCCACCGACGCCAGGGGGCGACGGCTCCAGGTGATCCGCGTGGACGGCCCCGACACCGTCCGCTCGCGGGATGCGAAGTTCGTCGACTCGTACCTCAACTTCCACGTGGTCAACGGCGGCGTGATCGCCGCTCAGTTCGGCGACGTGTACAAGGACGAGGCCGCCCGGCGCACCCTCGCGGAGGCCTTCCCCGGGCGCGAGGTCGTCCAGCTCGACGTCGACCGCCTGATGGCCGGGGGCGGCGGCATCCACTGCTCCACGATGCAGGAACCGCTTCCCTAGGGCGGGTCCGACGATTCCCGCCGGACGCGAATCGTCGGATCCGCCCCAGTCCCCTGCCGAGGCACACCGTCACGCCCCCGTGACCACACCGGGGCCCACCCGCGCAGTCCTGCACCCTCATCCAGCCGGAGTGTTCCGTGTTCAACCCCTCCCCGCCGTCCGCCCCCCGCTCCACCCCGTCCCGCCGCACGATGCTGCGCGCCGCGGCCGGCGTCGGCCTGCTGACGCTCGGCGCCGCGGCCTGTTCCTCCCCGGAGGAGGGCGACGAGGCGCTGCCTTCGGGCTCCGCCACGCCGCCCGCAGCGGGTGGGTCCCAGCCGCCGGCGCCGGGCACCTCCGCCGCGTCCGGCCCGACGGGGGCGACGCCTGGGCGCAGGTTCGGCGCGGAGTGGGAGAGCCACGCCCGCACCTTCATGTCCTGGCCCGCGTCCACCGGCATCTGGGGCGATCAACTCCCGGACGTCCGCGCCGACATCGCGAGGCTGGCCCGCGCCGTCGGGGGCTACGAACCGGTGCTGATGTTCGCCCGGCCCGCGCAGGTGGACGCCGCGCAGAGCGCCTGCGGCAAGGACGTCGAGGTCGTCCCGCTGCCCGTCGACGACCTGTGGGCCCGGGACACCGTGCCGGTGTTCGTCGAGGACGGCGGCACGGTGAAGGGCGTCGACTTCAACTTCAGCGGCTGGGGCAACAAGCAGAAGGAGCACGGCAACGACACGGCGCTGGCCGCCGCCGTCCTCGGCAAGTACGGGATCGAGCGGGTCCGCACACCGGTGGTCGCCGAGGGCGGCTCCTTCGAGACCGACGGCCAGGGGACGCTGATGGTCACCGAGAGCTCGGTGGTCAACCAGCGCCGCAACCCGGGCAAGAGCCGGGACGAGATCGAGGCCGAGCTCAAGAAGGCCCTCGGCGTGACCAAGGTGATCTGGTTCGCCGGCGTGCGCGACCAGGACATCACCGATGCGCACGTGGACTGCCTGGTGCGTTTCGCGGCGCCCGGGGTCGTCCTGCTGGACCAGCCGTTCCCGGGTGCGCCCGCCGACGTCTGGTCGCGGTCCTCGACCCAGGCGCGCGAGGTCCTGAAGAGCGCCACCGACGCGCACGGCAAGCCGCTGCAGGTGATCGACCTGCCGCAGCCCGACCCGGACCGGATCACCGGGCGCGGCGACGCCTTCGTCTCCTCGTACATCAACTTCTACGTCGCCAACAAGTCGCTGTTCCTGCCGCGCTTCGGCGACGCCAAGGCCGACGACCGGGCCCAGCAGATCCTGCGCGACCACTTCCCCGGCCGCGACATCGTCCCGGTGAAGATCGACACCATCGCCTCCGGCGGCGGCGGGATCCACTGCTCGACCCACGACCAGCCCGGCAAGGCGGAGTCCTGACCCGCTCCCGGCCGGGCCGGAGTCCCACTTCTTCGAGGTGAACCCGCGGCCGGCCCTCGACCGCGTCGCCGCCTACGGTCACCGGCGAACAGTCCCAGCCCCAGCCCCGCCCCCGCCCCCGAGCCGCAGGCTCGGGGGCTTCGGCGTCGTGGTGGGCGCGGCCCTCGGCTCCTGAAATATCAGTCACTCCTGCCGTGCCCGGCCCGGGCGTACGCCAGCTCCGCGTCGATCGCCTCGCCGAGCAGCCTGCGGGCCTGGTCGAGCGACAGTGAGCCGCTCAGCCACCGGACGCTGAGGCCCTCCAGGAGGGCGGTGAGGCGCTCCGCGGACGCGGCGTGGGCGGGCGCGGTGCCGGCCGGGTGCGTGCGGCCGAGCAACCCGGCGATCTCGTGCACCCAGCTGTGGGTGGCCCGGGCGAGGTCGTCGCGCAGGCTGGACTCGAACACCGCGCTCGCCCTCAACTCGCCCCAGGCGGTGCTGTTCTCGCGCACCTCGGCGGCGTCCTGGAGCTCCAGCAGGAGGGCCTGCTCCAGTTCCGTCCTGGGGTCGTTCCCGGGGTTCTCCCGGTCCGGCTCGGCGGTGTAGCGGTCGGCCCGCTCGCCGATGAACTCCAGGGTCTCGCGGAGGATTCCGGCGCGGTCGGTGAAGTGGTAGTAGATCAGCGAGGTCGACACTCCGGCCTCGGCCGCCAGTTCCCCCACCCGCAGCCCGCGGACGCCGCGTCGCGCGATGACGCGGGTGGCGGCTCTGACGATCTCTGTTCGACGGTCTGACACGGGCGTTCACTCTACCCGCACGGACCCGGTCGACGGGCCACATGCTGATCACATCTTCAGGATCGTCCCCTCCCGCCGTTTCCGCTGCTCCGCCCGGGGTTCGGCGGCGACCGGGATTCGGTACGTCCGCGCACGGCGCGGGCTGTGCGGGCCGTGCTGGATCCGGCGACGGGTATCTCGCACCGAAATATTGACTGAACTTTCAGTTCGGTCCAGGATGTGCTCACCCCCACCTCCCGATCCCTCCAGGGAGCCCCATGAACACCCCCACGTCCTCGCGCCGCAGCTTGCTCAAGTTCGGCGCGGCCGCCCTGCCGTTGGCGGCCCTCGGCACCGCCCTCCCCACGAGCGCGTACGCCGACGACCTCACCGCGAGCGCGAACGCCGCCACCCCGCCGGCCGGCGGCGGGCTGCGGATGCCGGTGGAGACCGACCGGCACACCCGCACCTTCATGGCCTGGCCGGCCCTGAGCTCGGTCTGGCAGGACCAACTGCCCGGCGTCCGCCGGAACATCGCCAACCTGGCCTACGAGATCTCACGCTTCGAGCCGGTGGTGCTCCTCGCCCGCCCCGGGCAGGCCGCCGACGCACGCTACGCCTGCGGCTCCGGCGCCTACTACGCCATCGAGGTGCTGGAGATCGCCGTCGACGACCTGTGGATCCGCGACTTCGGGCCGACCTTCGTGGTCGGGCCCGGCGCGATCGCCGGCGTCGACACCAACTTCAACGGCTGGGGCAAGACCGGCACGCCGTACTACCAGCCGTTCGCCGACGACGCCGCAGCCGCCGCGACGCTCCTCGCCGACTACGGCGTCGACCGGATCCAGGCCCCGTTCGTCGGTGAGGGCGGCGCGCTGGAGACCGACGGCCAGGGCACCCTGCTGGCCACCGTCAGCTCGCTGGTCAACCCCAACCGCAACCCCGGCCGGTCCCAGGCCCAGGTGGAACAGGCGCTGAAGTCGTCGCTGGGGATCGACCAGGTCATCTGGGTCCCGGGCCTGGCCGGCCAGGACATCACCGACTGCCACATCGACTGCCTGGCCCGCTTCACCGCCCCCGGCCAGGTCATCCTGGACCAGCCCGGCCCCGGCGTCGACGCCCAGTGGGTCGCCGTCTACAACGCGACCAAGCAGGTGCTGCAGGGTGCCACCGATGCCCAGGGCAGACGCCTGCGGATCACCGAACTCCCCGGGCCGGACCGCAGCGTGATCCGGGGCCGCGGCAAGGACTTCCTGTCCAGCTACGTCAACTACTACACCGTCAACGGCGCCGTCATCGTCCCGCAGTTCGGCGACGGCTACGCGGACGGCGTCGCCTACGCCGTCCTCCAGGCCGCGTACCCGGACCGCACCGTCGTCCAGGTCGACATCGACGCCATCGCCTCCGGCGGTGGTGGCATCCACTGCGCCACGCAGTCCCAGCCGGCCGTGCCCGCCGTCCGCTGACCGTCCCGTCCGCCGAGCCCCACCCCCTGAGCCGCTCAGGCCCGAACCACCCGCCCGAAGGCGCCCCGTGCGCCCGGGCGGGGGCCCTTCCGCACCGACCGAACGTCCGAGCAGAGAAGAGTTCCATCGTGAGTACCGCTGGTTTCCGCATGCCCGCCGAGTGGGCCCACCACGAGGGCTGCCTGATGGCCTGGCCCACCCGGGCCGAGCTCTGGGGCGAGACCTACGAGGAGGTCAAGCGGGAGTACGCCGGGGTCGCCCGGGCGATCTCCGCGTTCGAGCCGGTGACGATGGTCGCCCGCCCCGGCCAGGGCGAGGAGGCCCGCGCCCTGTGCGGCGAGGGCGTCGAGGTGGTGGAACTGCCCCTCGACGACTCCTGGTTCCGCGACTCCGGCCCGATCCTCGTGCTCGACCCCGACGGCCGGCGGGCGGGTGTGGACTTTCGCTTCAACGCCTGGGGCGGCAAGCACCACCCGTACGACACCGACGACCGGATCGCGGGCCTCCTGCTGGAGCGCCTGGGCGTCGAGCGCATCGACTCCCGGATGATCCTGGAGGGCGGCGCCGTCACCGTCGACGGCGAGGGCACCCTGATCACCACCGAGCAGTGCCTGCTCCACCCCAACCGCAACCCGGGCATGAGCCGGGCGGAGATCGAGGCCGAGCTGAAGGCCAAGCTCGGCGTCACCACGGTGATCTGGCTGCCGTACGGCGGACTGCTGGACACCGAGACCGACGGCCACGTCGACGGCGTGTGCGCCTTCGTGGCCCCCGGCAAGGTCGTCGTCCAGCTCCCGGACGACCCGGCGCACCCCGACTACGAGCGGATGCGCGAGAACCGGGCCGTCCTGGCGGCGGCCGTCGACGCCAAGGGCCGCACGCTGGAGATCATCGACCTGCCGCAGAGCGCCTTCGTCGACGTCGACGGCAAGGAGACCGAGGTCGGCTACCTCAACTTCTACATCGCCAACGGCGGCGTCGTCGTGCCGACGGCCGGCGTGCCCCAGGACGAGGGCGCCCTCGCGGTGCTCGCCGAGGCGCTGCCCGGCCGCAAGGTCGTCGGGGTGCGCTCCCGCGTCATCGCCTACGGCGGCGGCGGCGTCCACTGCATCACCCAGCAGGTGCCCGCCGCACGGCCCGGCCTCTGACCGCACCTCCCCCACGGAAGAGAACCCTCATGAGCACCTCTCAGGCCGGAGCCGGAACCCGCATCCCGCGCCGCCGCCGCTTCGTGGCCCCGGCCGCCGCCGTCGCCGTCCTCGCCCTCTCCCTGGCCACCGGCTGTGCCGGGCCGCCGAAGGACGGCGGATCCGGCGTGTCGTACAAGCTCTCCGCCGACACCCCGCCCGCCAAGGGCGGTCTGGACTCCTTCACCTGGGCCGTCTACGCCGAGCCGCCGACCCTGGACTACATCTCGGCGTTCGACTACCCGCAGAACACCATCCTCTCCAACGTCTGCGAGAGCCTGATGCGGTGGACGCCTCAGCTCACCCTCGCCCCGGGCCTGGCGGAGAAGGCCAGCAGCCCCGACCCGACGACCTGGGTCTACGACCTGCGCCCCGACGTCCACTTCCACGACGGAGGCGTGCTGACCGCCGACGACGTGGTCTACAGCCTCGGCCGCCAGACCAACCCGGACAACGCCGCGGCCTGGGCCCAGCAGTTCCAGAACGTCGCCAGCATCACCAAGACCGGCCCGCTCCAGGTCACCGTCAAACTCACCCAGCCCGACTCGCAGTTCAACCAGTACATGGCCACCGCGGCCGGGGTCGTCGCGTCGAAGGCCGGGATCGAGGCGGCGGGGAAGGACTACGGCACCAGCGGCAGCCTGGACTGCACCGGGCCGTTCCGGCTCGGCACCTGGAACAAGGGCCAGTCGGTCGAGCTCCAGCGTTTCGACGACTACTGGGGCCCCAAGGCCAAGTCGGCCAAGGCCGTGTTCCGCTTCCTCACCGACCCCTCGGCCCGGGTCAACGCCATGCTCACCGGCGAGGCCGACGGCGGCTACCTCATCCCGACCGAGAGCTACGACCGGCTGCGCTCGGCCGGCAACGGCTCGCTCTACTTCGGCGAGGGCCTCAGCACGGTCAACGTCAACGTCACCACCATGAAGGGCGTGCTCGGCGACGTCCGGGTCCGCAAGGCGCTCTCGCTCGCCCTGGACCGCTCCGGCTTCGTCCGGACCGGCCTCGGCGGGGCCGGCAGCGCCACCGGCTCGCTCACCACCCGCGCCGCCTGGGCGGCCGCTCCCGAGCACGTCCGCACCGAGGCGTTCGAGGGGCTCACCCCCACCGCCCCGGACCTCGACCAGGCCAAGGCGCTGATCAAGGAGGCGGGCGCCACCGGGAAGACCGTCACCGTCGCCACCAGCCCGATCGGCCAGGACGTCGCGCTGCTGGCCACCGCCGTGCAGGCGGCGGGCGCGAAGATCGGCCTGGACGTCCAGCTGAAGACCATCGCCCCCAACGCCTTCACCGCCCTGTTCACCGACCCCAAGGCACGCGAGGGCATCGACCTCTTCCCGGAGACGTACTACGACTCCATCACCGACCCGCTGGACCTCCTGGCCAACTTCAGGACCGGCGCCTACCAGAACTTCGCCTCGTACAGCGACCCGGCCTACGACGACCTGGTCAAGCGGGCCACCGCCGCCACCGACAGCACCGAGCGGTTCACCCTGGAGGCCCAGCTCCAGAAGACGGCCTCCGAGCAGCTGCTCTGGATCCCCGTCGCCGAATGGCCCACCACGGTGTTCCTGAACAAGCGGATCACCGGCGCCCCCACCACCATCTCCTACCTCTACTACCCGTGGGCGGCCGACGTGGGGGCGGCCCGGTGAGCTTCCTCAGATTCATCGTCCGTCGACTCCTGGAGATGGCGGCCACCCTGGCCGGCGCCTCGCTGGTGATCTTCGGCGCGATGTACCTCGCCCCGGGCAGTCCGGCGAGCTTCCTGCTCGCCGGCCGCTCGGCCACCCCGGAGGCGTTGCAGGCGGTGAACGCCCAGTACCACCTGAACGACCCGTTCATCGTGCAGTACCTGCGCTGGGCGGGGCAGATCCTGCACGGCGACTTCGGCCGCTCGATCACCTACCGCACGGACGTCTCCCGGCTGCTCGCCGACCGCCTGCCCGCCACGCTGCTGCTGGTCGCGATGGCGCTCGTCCTCGTCGTCGCCCTCGGCCTGCTGCTCGGCTGGATCGGCGCCGTCCGGGGCGGCGCCGCCGACTCCACCATCCTGATCGGCACCACCGTCGCGCTCGGCACCCCGTCCTTCGTCGCGGCCGTCCTGCTGCAGGGGCTGTTCGCGGTGAAGCTGGGCTGGTTCCCGACCGGCGGCACCGGGGACGGCCTCGGGTCGATGCTCTGGCACCTCGTGCTGCCCGCGCTGGCCCTCGCCCTCTACCTGATCGGCATGCTCGCCCGGGTCACCCGCGCCGCGATGGTCGAGGTCCTCGGGCAGGAGCACGTCACCGTCGCCCGCAGCCGCGGCGTCACCGGGCACCAGGTGATCCGCCGTCACGTCTTCCGCAACGCCCTGGGCACCGTACTGACCACCGGCGGACTGATCGTCTCCACCCTGCTGGTGTGCACCGTCCTGGTGGAGACCGCGTTCAGCGTCGGCGGCGTCGGGCAGCTCCTCGAACTGTCCACCACCACCAAGGACTTCCCCACCGTGCAGGCCATCTCCCTGATCCTGGTCGGCCTGTTCATGGCCGTGAACCTGGTCGTCGACCTGCTCCACCCCCTGGTCGACCCCCGGGTCACGCTCGGAGCCGGGAGGGCCGCCGGATGAGCGCCACCCTCCTGCGCCGGCCCGGCCTCGCCCGGCTGCGCACCTCCCGCGCCCCGCTGCACCGGATCTGCCTCGGCTTCGTCGCCCTGGTCGTCCTCGCCGCGCTGCTCGCACCCTGGCTCGCGCCCCACGACCCGAACGCCGTCGACCTGGGCAACGCCCTCGCCGGCCCGTCCGGAGACCACCCGCTCGGCGTCGACGCCTCCGGCCGCGACACCCTGGCCCGGCTGGTGGCCGGGGCCCGCACTTCCCTGCTCGGACCACTCGGCGTGGTCGTCTTCTCCACGCTGGCCGGCATCGCCGTCGGCGTCACCGCCGCCTGGCGGGGCGGCTGGCTGGACTCCGTCCTCTCCCGCGGCACCGAACTGGTCTTCGCCTTCCCCGGTCTGCTGCTGGCCATCCTGATCGTCTCCGTGTACGGCGAGGGCCTGATCGCCCCCGTCGTCGCCCTCGCGATCGCCTACCTGCCCTACGTCAGCCGCCTCACCCGCTCCCTCGTCCTCGCCGAACGCTCCCGTCCCCACGTCGAGGCCTACCAGGTGCAGGGCCACTCCGGCCTGCAGATCTGCCTGCGCCACGTCATCCCCGGCATCGCCCCGGTGGTCCTCGCCCAGGCGACGGTCAACTTCGGCTACGCCCTGATCGACCTGGCCGGCCTCTCCTTCCTCGGGCTCGGCGTCCCCGCCCTGACCCCCGACTGGGGCCGCATGGTCTTCGACGGCCAGTCCGCCGTCCAGCACGGCTACCCGCTGTCCGCGATCCTGCCCTGCCTGGCGATCGTGCTGACCGTCGTCGCCTTCAACGTCGTCGGCGAACGCTGGGCCGACCAGGTCGCCAGGAGGGACCGATGAACACCCTCGACATCCAGGCCTACCGCCTGCGCCTGCCGGACACCGCCCGGCCCGTCCTCGACGGCGTCGACCTCACCGTCCGG
This sequence comes from Kitasatospora sp. NPDC087314, assembly GCF_044744365.1. NCBI lineage: Bacteria > Bacillati > Actinomycetota > Actinomycetes > Kitasatosporales > Streptomycetaceae > Kitasatospora > Kitasatospora sp. NPDC087314. Next base: position 228,665 of record NZ_JBIUYE010000010.1, on the reverse strand, counting down.
GCCGGGGAGACGGTCGCCCTGGTCGGGGAGTCCGGTTCGGGCAAGAGCCTCACCTCCCGCAGCGTCCTCGGGCTGCTTCCCGACGGCGCGACCACCGAGGGCACCGTACGGGTCAACGGCGAGGACGTCCTCACCATGACGCCCGAGCGGCTGCGCGACCTGCGCACCGGCACCGCCGCGATGGTCTTCCAGGACCCCCGCGCCGCCATCAACCCGCTGCGCCGCCTCGGCGACTTCCTCACCGAGAGCGTGCGCCTCAACGGCCGGCTCGCCGCCGCGGCGGCCGCCGAGCGGGCCGCCGAGATGCTGGACGCGGTGGGGCTGCCCGCCGCCGTCCTGGACCGGTACCCGGGGCAGGTGTCCGGCGGCATGCTGCAACGCGTGATGATCGCGGCCGCCCTGATGGGCGACCCGGCGCTGATCCTCGCCGACGAGCCCACCACCGCCCTGGACGTCACCACCCAGGCCGAGGTGGTCGCGCTGCTGGGCGACCTCCAGGAGCGCTTCGGCACCGGTCTGCTGTTCGTCACCCACGACCTGGGCCTCGCCGCCGCCATCGGCGACCGGGTGTCCGTGATGTACGCGGGCCGGATCGTCGAGACCGGCTCCGCCGAGGACCTGTTCGACCGGCCGCGCCACCCGTACACGGCGGCACTGCTCGCCTCGACCCCGCGCCTGGACGCCCCGCAGGGCCGGCTGGCCGCCATCGAGGGCCGGCCGCCCGGCCTGCGCGAGGAGCTGACGGGGTGCCCGTTCGCGCCGCGCTGCCCGATCGCCACCGAACTGTGCACCGAACGGGCGCCCGCCCTGCTGCCGATCGAGGCCGAGCCGGGCCGCCACACCGCCTGCCACCACAGCGACCGGACGGGGGAGGGGAACGCCGATGCCTGACCTGAACCGGGAGGACACCGTCGATCCGAAGGGAGCGCCCGCGGTGCGCAGGACCGTGCTGGAGGTCGTCGGCCTGCACCGCGCGTTCGGCGGGGTGCGGGCGGTGGACGACGTCTCCTTCACCCTGGCCGAGGGCGGGTCGCTGGGCATCGTCGGCGAGTCCGGCTCCGGGAAGACCACCACCGCCCGGATCGTGGTCGGGCTGGAACGGGCGGACGCCGGGCAGGTCCTGGTCCACCGCCGGGACCGCACCGAGCACCGGCGCGGCCGGGCCCACCGGCTCGCCCGGGCCCGGGAGGTCCAACTGGTCTTCCAGGACCCGTACCTGTCCCTGGACCCGCGCACCACCGTCGGCGCCGCGCTGCGCGAGACCCTTCGGCTGCACTTCCCCGACGCGGACCACCCGCGGCGGATCGCCGAACTCCTCGACCAGGTCGGTCTCGGCGAGCGTGAGGCCGACGCACTGCCCCGGCAGCTGTCCGGCGGCCAGCGCCAGCGCGTCGCCATCGCCCGCGCGCTGGCGGTCGAACCGGCCGTGCTCGTCCTCGACGAGGCGGTGGCCGCCCTCGACGTCTCCGTGCAGGCGCAGATCCTCAACCTGCTGGCCGACATCCGCGCCCGGACCGGCATCGGCTACCTGTTCATCACCCACGACCTCGGCGTCGTCCGGTGCGTCACCGACGACGTCGTGGTGATGCGGCACGGCCGGATCGTCGAGTCCGGGCCCACCGCCGAGGTCCTCGCCCACCCGCAGCACGACTACACCAGGCTGCTGCTGGACTCCGTGCCCCGACCGGGCTGGGACCCGCGGTCCATCGCGGCCGCCCGCCGGGCGCTGTAACGCGGCGGCCCCTGACCCGGGTCCGGGTCGTCGACGCCCCCACGGCGGCGGCCCGGACCCGATTCCCCCGATCGGCGGCGCGCGGGTTCACCGACCTGCCCCCGTCCGCCCACCGGGCTTGTCCCACCGTTCCCGCCGCGCGCTGATGCGACCCGAATGGTGAGACGAGCCCTACTGTCGGATTCGCCCGTTTCCGGGTGAATCCGACCACGAGGGGACGTGCCATGAGAGAACCCGCCCTGTCCCGCCGGGCCCTGCTGCGATCCGGAGCCGTCGCCGCCGCGCTGGCGGTACTGGAGGGCTGCGGCTCGGACGCGACCCCGCCCGGGGAGGAGGAGTCCTCGGTACCTCCCGCCGCCACGACGGCCCCGGGCCCGCTCGCGATGCCGGCCGAGTGGCTCCCGCACACCCGGACGTTCATGGCCTGGCCGGCCCTCGACCAGGTGTGGGGCGACCAGCTGCCCGCCGTCCGCCAGGACATCGCGCACGTGGCGCAGGCCGTCGCCCGGTTCGAGCCGGTGGTCCTGATGGCCCGCCCGGACCAGAGTGCCGGGGCCCGGCAGCAGTGCGGTTCCGCCGTCGAGGTCATCGACCTCATGGTGGACGACCTGTGGGCCCGCGACACCGGCCCCACCTTCGTCACCGGGCCGGGCGCGCTGGCCGGCGTCGACCTCAACTTCAACGGCTGGGGCGACAAGCAGAACCACGACAACGACAGCCAGGTCGCCCGCAAGCTCCTCGACCACTACGGGATCCGGCGCATCCAGGCACCGGTCACCGGCGAGGGCGGCGCGATCGAGGTCGACGGCGAGGGCACCCTGATGGCCACCGAGAGCTCGTGGGTCAACGGGAACCGCAACCCGGGCAAGGACCGGGGCCAGATCGAGGCCGCCCTGATGGACCTGCTCGGCGTCCGGAAGGTCATCTGGTTCGCCGGCGTGTCCGGGCAGGACATCACCGACTGCCACGTCGACGCACTGGCCCGCTTCGCCGAGCCGGGCGTGGTCGTCATCCACCGCCCCGGCCCGGACACCCCGCCGGACATCTGGTCCCGCGCCTCCGACCAGGCCCTGCAGGTGCTCCACGGCGCCACCGACGCCCAGGGCCGGAGACCGCGCGTCGTGGAACTCGTCGAGCCCGACCTCAGCGGACAGCCGGACCGGGGCAAGGACTTCCTGGCCACCTACCTCAACTACTACGTCGTCAACGGAGCCGTGATCGTGCCCCAGTTCGGGGACAAGACCTCCGACGACCGGGCGGCGGGCATCCTGGGCGACCTCCACCCCGGGCGCGAGATCGTGCCGGTGAGCATCAACGCGATCGCCGCCGGCGGCGGTGGCATCCACTGCTCCACCCAGCAGCAGCCGGTGGCCGCCGGCTCCTCCGGGTCCGCGGCGGGCGCGGCGACCTGACGGGGGCCGGCCGGGGACGGCGGCGTCCCCGGCCGGCCGGTCGCGGGCCCGCTCAGCGCGGGCGGGATCCCGGCGTCAACACCTGGGCCCTGAGCCGCAGCTCCGGGCTGTGCCGGAAGCCGAGGGTGAACTCCACCCACTGGCCGGCCCGCAGCGGCGGCGGGTCGGCGATCATCAGGTCGGCGTCCTCCGGGGACATCGCCAGCTCGCCGCGGCCCGGTACCGGGAGCGCGCTCACCGGCTCCCAGCGTCCTGCGGCGCCCTGGTGCAGGTGCCGCTTCAGGGTGATCCGACCACCGAACTCCCAGCTGGCACTGGTCAGTTCGTCCGGCACGTCGCCCGGGTTGCGGATCGTGAAGAACGCCGCCGTGGCCGGGGCCGCGCCCGCCGTCGGCAGCAGCAGCCAGCCCGCTCCAGCCTCTACCGGCCGGGGCCGCCCGGCTCCGCCGGCCGCCGTCCACCCGGTCAGCAGCGCCAGCGTCAGCGCCGCCGCGCCCACCGGCGGGCCGACCGTCCGCAGCCGCTCGATCGCGCTCATCGCCGCGCCCCCTTCCAGGCCTTCCGGGCTGTCGAGGTGCCGCGCCCCGGCTGCCAGGTGCGCAGCCGCAGGCTGTTGCCGACCACCAGCAGCGAGCTGAGCGACATCGCCACCGCCGCCAGCATCGGGTTGAGCAGTCCGACCGCCGCCAGCGGGATCAGCACGACGTTGTAGCCGAAGGCCCACAGCAGGTTGGCCCGGATCGTCGCGAGCGTCTGCCGGGCCAGCCGGACGGCGTCCACCACCGCCTCGATCTCGCCGCGCACCAGGGTCAGCCCCGCCGCGCCGATCGCGGCGTCGCTGCCCGAGGCCAGGGCCACCCCGAGGTCCGCCGAGGCCAGTGCCACCGCGTCGTTGACGCCGTCGCCGACCACCGCGATCGTCCGCCCGGAGGCCCGCAGCTCGGCCACCACCTCGGCCTTGCGCTCCGGCGAGGCCGAGGCGTGCACCTGCTCGATGCCCAGCTCGCGCGCCACCGCCCGGGCCGCGCCCGGACCGTCCCCGGTCGCCAGCACGGCCTCCAGGCCCATCCCGCGCAGCCGGTGGAGCGCCCGCCAGCTGCCCGAGCGCAGCGTGTCGCCGACCGCGAGCACGGCCGAGGCCCGCCCGTCCAGCTCCACCACGACGGCCGTGCGGCCCGCGTCCGCAGCCACGGCGACGGCGTCCGCCAGGGCGGTGGGCAGCGGCTGCGCCGTGCCGTCCGGGCGGATCACCCGGACGGCACGGCCCTCGACCGCCCCGGACACCCCGAGCCCGGTGGCGGCCGCGAAGCCGTCCGCCGTGGGCAGCGGGCCGCAGCGCTCCCGCGCGGCCGCCGCCACGGCCCGCCCGATCGGATGCTCCGAGCGGTGCTCCACCGCGCCGGCCAGCCGCAGCACCTCGCGTTCGTCGAGGCCCGGCGCCACCGTGACCTCGGCCAGCTCCATCCGCCCGGTGGTCAGCGTCCCGGTCTTGTCCAGGACGACGGTGTCGACCCGGCGCAGGCTCTCCAGCACCTCCGGGCCGCGCACCAGCACGCCCAGCTCCGCGCCCCGCCCGGTCGCCGCCAGCAGTGCCGTCGGCGTGGCCAGGCCCAGCGCGCACGGGCAGGCCACCACCAGCACCGCGACCGCGGCCGTCACCGCCGCCTGGGGGGCCGCGCCCGCGCCCAGCCAGAAGCCCAGCACGCACACCGCACCCGCCAGCACGCAGGGCACGAACACCCCGGCCACCGCGTCCGCCAGCCGTTGGGCGCGCGCCTTGCCGGCCTGGGCCTCCGCCACCAGCGCGGTGATCCGGGCCAGCTGGGTGTCCGCGCCGACGGCCGTCGCCCGCACCACCAGCGCGCCGCCGACGTTCACCGTCGCACCCGCCACCTTGTCCCCGGGACCGACCTCCACCGGGACGCTCTCGCCGGTCAGCAGGCTCAGGTCGAGCGCAGAACCGCCCTCGACCACCACCCCGTCGGTGGCCACCCGCTCGCCCGGGCGCACCACGAACTCCTGCCCGGGCAGCAGCAGTTCGATCGCCACCAGGCGCTCCTCCCCGGTGCCGGCGTCCCGGACGCAGACCTGCTTCGCGCCCAGCTCGGCCAGCGCCCGCAGCGCGGAACCGCTGCGCCGCCGCACCCGGCCCTCCAGCAGCCGCCCGGCCAGCACGAACAGCGGCACCCCGACCGCGGCCTCCAGGTAGACGTGCGCCACGCCGCCGCCGTCCGCGGTCAGCGAGAACGGCATCCGCATGCCGATCTCCCCGGCGCCGCCGAACACCAGCGCGTACGCCGACCAGCCGAAGGACGCCACCACCCCCAGGCTGACCAGGGTGTCCATGGTGGCGGCCGCGTGCCGCAGCCCCTGCCAGGCCCGGCGGTGGAACCCGGCCGACCCCCAGGTCACCACCGGGACGGCCAGCGCGAAGCAGACCCACTGCCAGGCGGGGAACTGCAGCGACGGCACCATCGACAGCACCACCACCGGGACGGCCAGCAGGGCCGTCACCAGCAGCCGCCACCGCTCCGCCGGCTCCTCGTCCGGCACTCCGACGCCCACCCCCTCGGGCGCGGGCTCTGCGGTGTAGCCGGCGCGTTCGACCGCCGCCACCAGCTCCGCGACCGGCACCGCGGCGGGATGCAGCACCCGGGCCCGACCGGTCGCCAGGTTCACCCCGGCGCTCACCCCGTCGATCCGGGCCAGCCGTTTCTCCACCCGGCCCACGCAGGCCGCGCAGGTCATCCCGCCGACCGCCAGATCGGTGCTCACCAGGGCCCCGGCCTCGGCCCCCGCGACCGGGCTCACCGCATCCCGCCCATGTCGTGCCCGCCCATCCCGGGCGAGTCGCTGCCCTGGTTCCCGGGCCTCAGCCCGGGGGACACCGGCCCCGCCTGCCGTCCCACGGCATACGCCGCCACGAACACCACCACCAGCAGCAGGGCGAACCCCGCCAGCACACTCAACGGCCGGACACCCGGCGACTTCGCACTCACCCCCCAGCAGTCGGACGGCGGAGGCGGTTGGTTCCCGTACGGTTCGAACCACCAGCGGTTTTATTCAGATGACGAGCCCGAACGGAGCGGGTAGCGTCCGGGACGGCGCCTCCCGCTGTGCTGGGCCCGGCTACTTCCCGTCAGAAGAGCTGCCGGTGCCCGTTGGTGATCCCGGGAGGCGCCCTCCATCGCCCACGCCGTCCGCCGCCCACCATCTGGGGTGCGTCCGGGAGCCGGAGTCCGAGCTGTTCCCGCTCGTCGTCATCCCATCCACTCGAACGGGTGTGCAGCTCTCGCCCCCGCCCCGGGGCACCCCGAAGCATGGGGTGCATACGGGCCTCCGGCCGCCGGACGCCGAGCGAGAAGAGAGAACCCCGGTGCGCGAACTCCACAGCCTTCCCAGTCCCTCGGCCACCAGCCGTCGGCGGAGCCGCCGTCCCCTGCTCCGTCCCCGCCGTCGGGCGGCCGCCCTGCTGGCGGCCCTCGCGGCCGCCGGGGTGCTGGCAGCCTGCAGCAGCTCGTCGACCAACCCCTCGGTCGCCGCCTCGGCGCCGACGCCGTCCGAGTCGGCCACCGCCTCCGAGGGCACCGCCTCCCCGTCACCGGCCGGGTCGCCGTCCGTGCTCCCCACGGCCGACGCGTCGGTGGCAGCCTCGTTCGCCGCCTCGGTCTCCGCCCAGGAGGCCCAGACCCAGGCCAAGGCCGCCTCGGTGCTCGCCGATCTGCCCGGCGGCGGCAACGCCCTCGGCTCGGTCACCCTCACCCCGGTGCCGCTGAGTGATTCCGGTGGGCTGCCCGCGGTCGTGGCCACCATCAAGAACCAGGGCATCAACGAGGCCTCCTACGCGGTGCAGGTGGACTTCACCGACACCGACGGAAGGGCCGTGGACAGCGCGGTGGTCGGTGCCGAGCACGTCCCGGTGGGGGAGCAGGCCACCCCGATCGCGTTCAGCCGCACCCCGGCACAGCAACGGCTGCTGCCTGTGGTGGTCAAGGCCGTCCGGTACTGAGTCCGGCTGCCGGTGCATGCGCCCGGCGCCGAATCGGCTTGTCATAGGATCACTTCGTGTGCCGAAGACCGGCACGCCGACCGGCTGCGCGACGTCGTGCGGCCGGGCGGACGGTCAACGCAGCGGGGAGTGGCGATGACAAGGACGAAGAAGCGGATGCTGGCCGGGGCGGCAGCCGCGCTGGGGACGGTGCTGGCGGTCGCCGGGACGGCCTCGGCGCAGCCGGGCACGGCCGCGGTCCAGAGCGGTCCGGGCACGGGGGAGATCCTGCCGCACCCGGGGGAGCAGGGCCTGATCTGGATCCCGGAATGGATCGGCGACGGCGGCGCCGTGTCAGCCTCCGTGAACCCCTCGATGCCCTTCACCGTGACGGTCGGCTGCCAGGGCGGCGGCTCGGTGCAGGTCCACGTCGCCGGCCTGGCCCCGGCCGACTTCGCGGTCCAGTGCCCGGTGGACACCATCGGCGTCGGCTCGGTGGAGATCCCCGCCAGGCCCGGCCGGGACCTGGAGTTCACCGTCACCGCCTCCGACCAGGCGATCCACTGGGGCATGTACGCCACCCAGGCGGACTGACGCCACCGGGGTAGTCCCTGGGCTTGTCCCACCACTCGCGTGCCGTCAGCGCGCGGCGGGAACAGTGAGACGAGCGCTAGCGCCGCACGCTGCGCGGCCCGGTGACCGCTGCGCCCAGCGCGCCGACCCGGGCCCGCAGTTCGCGGTCGGCGGTGACGACCAGGCAGTCCCGGTCAGGCTGATCGGCCCTGGCCGCCCGGACCAGCTCGACGATCAGGTCGTCACCGCTGCCGGTCGCGGCGACCACCCGTACCTCGGGCACCTCGCTCACGCCCCGGGCCGCGCCCTCCACGACCAGCACCACCTCCAGCGGCCCCGGCCGCTCCGGCAGGCCCTGCCCGGCGACGGCGACCAGCTCGTCCCGCAGCCGCTCGGCGGCGCCGCGCCGGTCCCGCCACCACCCGTCGGGCACCGACCCGACCACGTTGGCACCGTCCACCACCAGCAGCGACAGCCCGTCCCGGGCCCCGGCCGCGTCCTTGACTCCCATGGCCGCCAAGCCTGCCACGGCCCGGGCTGCTCCCGCTCCGCCCACCGGGCAGGCCGGGCGGCGGCGGGGCGTCAGGTCAGCGTGATCCGGATGCCGACGGTGCCGCGCTCGCCGCGGCGCAGCCGGCTGCCGAGCAGGGTGAGCACGCCGAGCAGGCCGTACTTCTGCCGCAGCAGGGTGCGGTAGGCGGCGGTGCGCTCGGGGCCGAGGAGTTCGGCGGTGGCCGGGTACTGCTCGCCGGTCGGCCGGCCCTTGACGTCGCACGGGCCGACCAGGACGTCCGCGCGGTTGCGGATCCGCTTGACCTTCCAGGAGTCCGCGACGGTCCAGACGCCGAGCGCCTCGCCGTCGCGGACCACCCACACCGGGGTCGGTACGGCGGTGCCGTCCTTCTTGTAGGTGCTGACGAGCAGGTAGCTCCCGGCGGAGAGGCTGATGATCCGGGCGAGCCGGTCCGGCGAGGCGGGGTCGGGCGTGGTCATGGCCGGAAGTCTAGGGCCCTGGGCCCCGCCCCGATCACCGCTGGCCGGCCGGTCGCGGCCGTGGCCGGGGGCTCAGCGGTGCAGGCGGGTGCGGGCGGTGACGGCCAGGGCGCGGGCCCGGCGGGTCAGCCGGCCGCGCCCGCCGACACCGGTGGAGCCGACGGCGCCGGCGCCCGGGCGGGGGAGCTCGGCCGGCGGCGCGGCGGGGGCCGGGTCGGCGGGTGCGCCGAGGCGGCGGGCGGCGGCGCGCCAGGCGGCCCAGAGCGCGAGTGCGGCGCCGAGGGCCGCGGCCGTCCAGGCGGCCGGGCCGAGGTCGGGTCCGCTGTCCTGGACGGCCTGCGGGTCCACCTTCGCGGTGGGGTCGGAGGCGGACCCGCCGCGCACGGGGGCCGGGCTCGCGGAGGCGGCGGAGGTGTCCTCCACCAGCTGCCCGACCGGCTGGACCTTGCCGGTCGCCGCGAAGCCCCAGTCGAGCAGGTCGGCCGCCTCGTCGTAGACCTTGGCCTGCGCCTCGGGGTGCATCACCGTCACCAGCAGGGTGCGGCCGCCGCGCTGGGCGGCGCCGGTGAAGGTGGCGCCCGCGTTGGTGGTGTAGCCGTTCTTGACGCCGATCAGGCCCGGGTACTTGCCGAGCAGTCGGTCGGTGTTGGCGATGTCGAAGCTGATGCGTTGCCCGGTGAGCTTGTCCAGCCCGCCGGGGAAGCGCGCGGTGCGGGTCGAGCAGTAGGAGCGGAAGTCGGCGTTGCGCAGCCCCGCGCGGGCGAACAGGGTGAGGTCGTAGGCGGAGGAGACCTGGCCGTCCATGTCGTAGCCGTCGGGGGAGACCACCTTGGTGTCGCCGGCCTGTAGCGCCTTGGCGCGGGCCTGCATCTGCGCGACGGTCTGCTGGAGGCCGCCGTTCATGTGCGCGAGGACGTGGACGGCGTCGTTGCCGGAGCTGAGGAAGACGCCGCGCCAGAGGTCCTCGACGCGGTACGGCAGGTTCTCCTTGACGCCGACCAGGCTGCTGCCGACACCGACGTCGGCCAGTTCCGCCGCGGTCACCTGGTGCTCCGTCGCGCGGTCGAACTTGGGCAGCACGGTGTCCGCGAAGAGCATCTTCAGGGTGCTGGCCGGGGCCAGCGGCAGGTGGGCGTTGCGGGCCGCGAGCACCTCGCCGCTGCCGGCGTCGGCGATCAGCCAGGACCGCCCGGTCAACGCGCGCGGGAGCTCGGGCGCCCCGGCCAGCGGCGCGACCTGGACGGCCGATCGGCCGAGCCGCTCCCCGCCGACCGCGCCGGTGGAGTCCTTCCCGAAGGCCGGCGGGGCACCGACGGCCGTCGGATCGCCGTCGGCGGTCGGGACGCCGGCACCGAGCGCCAGGGCGGACACCGCGGCGGCCGCCGCCATCCTGCTGACCTGCTGTGACTTCTGCTGCACACGGCGAACGTACCCGGGCCGCCGCCGGGCCGCCGCGCCTGCTGCTCCGTCCGGCTGGCCGCGCTCCACCTGCGGATCGGTGATCATCCGCCCCGGACGCGCGCCGCCCGCCAGGGCCGCCTCCGGTCGACGAGATGATCGGCTGCGAGCCGGTGACCTCGCCCTCCCGGAGACCTCATCCGGCCTGGTCAGAGGGCATACCGGTAGCGCGTGGCCTCCTGCGGGGCGGGTGGTCGCGGTCCGGGCCGACTACCATGAAAGGGACATTCTTCGGTGCCCGGGCCGCAGTGGTAGGGAGGCCGACATGGCGTTCGGGAATGCTTGTCTCGGAGGCGTGGACGGCGCCCGCTACCTGCCGATCTCCGAGCACGGCCTGATCGGTGACCTCCGTACCGCCGCACTCGTGGGCACCAACGGCACCATCGACTGGTACTGCTGCCCGCGCTTCGACGCACCCAGCGTGTTCGCGTCCATCCTCGACGCCGACCGGGGCGGATCGTTCGAACTGGCCGCCGATGTACCGACCCGCACGCGACAGTTCTACTTCCCCGACACCAACGTGCTGATCACGCGGTTCTTCGCCTCCGACGGTGTGGCGGAGATCCAGGACTTCATGCCGGTCGTCGACGAGTCGCGCGAGGCGGCCCGGCACCGGCTGATCCGACGGGTGATCTGTGTGCGGGGGACGCTCCCGTTCCGGGCACGGATCGCTCCCCGCTTCGGCTACGGGGCCGAACCGCACACCGTGGAGCTGCGGGGCCACGAGGCGCTCTTCCGGTCCCGGTCGATGGCGCTCGCGCTGACGGCCACCGCGACGCTCGAGTGCGACGACCAGGACGTGTGGTCGCACTTCAAGCTCCTCGAAGGCGAGACCGCGGTGTTCGCCCTCGACCAGATCGGCGACGACGTCGTTCCCCGGGCCTGCCCCCGGGCCGAGGCGGAGGAGCAGTTCGAGGCGACGGTCAGGTTCTGGCGGCGCTGGCTGGCCGGCTCGCGCTACCACGGTCGGTGGCGGGAGACGGTGCACCGCTCCGCGCTGGTGTTGAAGCTGCTCACCTATGCGCCGACCGGCGCGATCGTGGCCGCGCCCACGACCAGCCTGCCCGAGCAGATCGGCGGCGAGCGCAACTGGGACTACCGGTACGTGTGGGTCCGCGACGCCGCCTTCTGCATCTACGCCATGCTCCGGCTGGGCTTCACCTCGGAGGCGGAGGCGTTCATGGCCTTCCTCGACGAGCGGGGCATGCAGGGCTCCGGCCAGGGCATCGCCGATACGGGCCCGCTGCAGATCATGTACGGCATCGACGGACGCGACGACCTGCCCGAGTACGAGCTGTCCCACCTGGAGGGATACCTGGGATCCGCTCCGGTGCGGGTGGGGAACGCCGCCACCGGCCAGCTCCAGCTGGACATCTACGGAGCGCTGATCGACTCCGTCTACCTGTACGACAAGTGGGGACAGCCGATCAGCAGCGACCGGTGGGACGAGGTCGGTGCCGTGGTGGACTGGCTCTGCGGTCACTGGGACCAGCCCGACGAAGGCATCTGGGAGACCCGAGGGGGTCGACGGAACTTCCTGTACTCGCGGCTGATGTGCTGGGTGGCGATCGAACGGGCCATCCGGATGGCGAACCGGCGCGGCCTGCCCGCCGACCTCCCCCGCTGGCGGCAGAGCCGTGACGCGATCTACCGACAGATCATGCGGCGCGGCTGGTCGGCCGAGCGGGGAACGTTCGCCCAGGGCCTGGACAGCGACGTACTCGACGCCTCCCTGCTGATGATGCCGATGGCCAAGTTCATCTCGCCCACCGACCCCAAATGGCTCTCGACCCTGGACGCGCTCACCACGGACCTGGTGTCGGACTCGCTGGTCTACCGCTACGACCCGCAGGCCAGCCCGGACGGCCTGCGGGGAACCGAGGGCACCTTCTCGATCTGCTCCTTCTGGTACGTCGAGGCGCTCGCCCGCGCCGGCCGCCTGGAGGAGGCCCAGCTGGCCTTCGAGAAGATGCTCACCTATGCCAACCACCTCGGCCTCTACGCCGAGGAGATCGGCCCGACCGGTGAACAACTGGGCAACTTCCCCCAGGCGTTCACCCACCTCTCGCTGATCAGCGCGGCGTTCAACCTCGACCGGGCGCTCGGCTGACCCGGCGCGGATCGCCGAGGCCATCGCCCACCCGGTCGGCGACTCGGTGACGTCCGCCAAGCCCTAACCAGCGGCAGCGGCGGAGGCCGCCACGCCGTCGAGAAGGACGGCGAGGCCGGTGCGGAAGGCCTCCTGGTCGCGGTCCTGCGGGGTACCGTCGGCGGCGCCCTGCAGTGCGGTCAGCAGGGGGAAGCGCTCGGGGAAGTCCGGTGCCAGTTCGGCGAGTCGGGCGGATCGGGCGGTCCACCAGTCCTCGTCGGCGACGCCGGTCGCGGCGGCCGCGCCGCGCGATTCGGCGGCCACCGCCGCCATGCCGCGGACGAGCTGCCAGAGTGCCGCGACCACGCCGGGCAGCCGCCCCGGGGCGAGGGCGGCCGGCCGCAGGGCGCGCAACAGGCTTTCCATGGCGGCCAGTTCGGCCGGGCCGAGGACCGGGCGGGCCTGGGACACCTGGAGCATCCAGGGGTGGCGCAGGTAGCAGGCGTACAGTTCCCCGGCCCAGGCGGTGACGGCCGATCGCCAGCCGTCCGCGACCGGGGGGGCGGCCGGGAGTTCGGCGAGTGCCCGGTCGTGCATCAGGTCGAGGAGTTCGGCCTTGCCCGGCACGTAGGTGTAGAGGGCCATCGCGGTCCGGCCGAGCCGCTCGCCGACGGCGCGCATCGAGAGCGCGGCCATGCCGTCCGTGTCGGCCACCGCGATGCCGGCGGACACGATCGCGTCCACGCTGAGGCCCGGTTTGGGGCCGCTGCGCCCGGTACGCCCGGTGCCCGGTTCCGGTGTCGCGCCCCAGAGCAGGGACAGGGACCGGTGGGCGTCGCCCTGTCCCGCGTAGACGACCATGCAGCAACTCCTTATGGCGTAAAGTAACCTCGGTCACGGCAACTCTTTATGCCGTAAGGTTATCAACCGAAGGGGTTTCGCGATGACACTGCCCGTCACCTTCGTCGAGGTCGTCGAGGTCCGCCGGATCACGCCGCGCACCGCCCGGGTCACCTTCGAGGCCGGGGCCCTGGCGGACTCCGTGGGCGCGGCGCCCGACCAGCAGGTCAAGCTGTGCTTCCCCCGCCCCGGGCAGGCGGAGCCCGAACTGCCGGCGCAGAGCGACGATCCGATGAGCTGGTACCAGGCGTACCTGGCGATCCCCGAGGCCGCGCGCCCGCTGCTGCGCAGCTTCACCCTCCGCCGCCGTCGGCCCGGCACCCGGCTGGTCGAGATCGACTTCGTCCTGCACGGCGACAGCGGTCCGGCCGCGGCCTGGGCGGACCGCGCCGCGCCCGGGCAGCGGCTCGGCATGGTCGGTCCGTCGGCGCTGTACGCCCCGACGGTCCCGTTCGCCGAGGCCGCCGCCGCTGCCGACTGGGTGCTGCTGGCCGGGGACGAGACGGCGCTGCCGGCGATCGCGACGCTGGTCGCGGCGCTGCCCGCCGGAGTGCGGGCGGTGGCGTTCGTCGAGGTCGCGGACGAGGCCGAGCGGCAGCCGCTGGAGAGCGGTGCCGAGCTGGCCGTGCACTGGCTGCCCCGGTGCGGGCGGGCTCCGGGGGAGGCGCTGGCCGGGGCCGTCCGGGCCGCCGGGCTGCCGGGCGGCACGCCGTTCGCCTGGCTGGCCGGCGAGGCGGGCGCGGTGCGGGCACTGCGCCGGCATCTGGTGGAGGAGCGCGGGGTGCCGAAGCCGTCGATCGACTTCACCGGGTACTGGCGCCACCGGTTGACCCAGGACGACGCGCCCACCCCCGAGGATCTGGCGGACGCCCAGGAGCGTTTCGCGGCCTCCTGATCCCGCCCTTGCGGCTCTGGCGGCCGGGCTTTCCGGCCGCCCTCCCGCGGCCGCCGACTCTGTCATGTCCGGTTTCGGCGCGGGCGTGCGGGGAAGGGTGTGTGGCGGTGTTGACGATGCGTCGCAGGTGGCGGGGGTTCGCCAGTGTCCAGAGTTCGCCACCGATATTTTCCGACCGGGATCGAACGGATCCGACCGGGCCTGGTCAGGGGAAAAGGGGCGGACATGGCCCGATTTCTGCTGTGAATTTTACTTTCTGATGGTCTTTTTTACTTTCTAATGGGGATTTCCCCCCTTGTCGCGGTCGTGTCGGATGCGCTGGAATGCGACCGCTGTCGGGACGCGCGGTCCGGAGCAACCACGCGTCCGACAGGATCCGCGTACGCTGGGCTGCGCAACCTGACGTCTCATCAGACGAAAGGATGTCCATTGATCGGCTGGCGGAAATCCCAGCTAGCAGCTGCCGTCACGGTCACCGCCGCGTCCATGGTCCTGACCTTCGGGTCCAGCGCCAACGCGACTCCGGTCCCCGACTCGCAGAACGCCCCCGTGGCGTCCGCGGACGGGGCGCCGGTGCCGGTGATCGTGATTCTCAAGGACCAGATAGCGGACGCCCCGGCCGACAACGGCCACCTCGGCGCCCGTAAGCAGAAGGCCGCGAACGCCCAGGCGCCGCTGCTGGACAAGGTCAAGGCCAACGGCGGCACCAACATCAAGAGCTTCGTGGTCGGGAACGCGTTCTCGGCCACCGTCAGCCCGGCGCTGCGCGCCGCGCTGCTGGCCGACCCGGCCGTCGCCTCGGTGGTGGCGGACGAGCAGGTCGCCGTCGCGCCGCCGGCCGCCGGCGCGGCCAAGAAGGACGCCGCGGACACCACGGCCGGCGCCAAGGCGCCCAAGGCCGCCGCCGCCCCGCAGGCCGTTTCGGGCAGCAACGGCAGCCAGGGCGCGGAGCAGAACGCCACCAACACGGTCTGCCCGTCCGACCCGTCCCAGCCGCTGCTGGAGCCGGAGGGCCTCTACTCCACGCACGCCGTCGGCGCCGACGGCAAGCCCGGCGCGGCCGACCTGGCCACCGGCAAGGGCGTCAAGGTCGCCTACATCGCGGACGGCCTCGACCCGAACAACCCGGACTTCATCCGGGCCGACGGCTCGCACGCGGTCGTCGACTACCAGGACTTCGCGGGTGACGGCGTGGACGCGCCGACCGGTGGCGCGGAGGCCTTCGGCGACGCCTCGGCGGTCATCGCCCAGGGCCGCCAGGTGTACGACGTCGCGAAGTTCGTCAACCCCTCGCACGCCCTGCCGGCCGGCTGCAACATCCGCATCCGCGGCCTCGCCCCGGACGCCTCGCTGGTCGCCCTGCGGGCCGGCGGCGAGATCATGTCGAACTCGTCGATCCTGCAGTCCATCGACTACGCGGTCTCGGTCGCGAAGGTCGACGTGCTGAACGAGTCCTTCGGTGGCAACGTCACCCCGGACAGCGGCGCGCACGACACCATCTCGCTCTTCAACGACCAGGCCGTCAAGGCCGGTGTCACCGTCTCCGTCTCCTCCGGTGACGCGGGCATCAGCGGCACCATCGGCACCCCGGCCACCGACCCGAACGTGATCGCGGTCGGTGCCTCCACGGACAACCAGAACTACCAGCAGACCGGTTACGCGGCCGCCCAGTTCTCCAACAAGACCTGGAGCAACAACCGCATCTCCGCGCTCTCCTCAGGCGGCTTCACCCAGGCCGGCCGCACGGTCGACCTGGTCGCGCCGGGCGAGTCGGACTGGGCGCTCTGCTCGCCCGACACCAGCAAGTACACCGACTGCACGGGCTTCAGCGGCCAGGGTTCGCCGATCCAGTCGTTCGGCGGCACCAGCCAGGCCGCGCCGTTCGTCACCGGCGCCGCGGCCCTGGTCATCCAGGCCTACCGCGACACCCACCACGGCCAGTCGCCCGCCCCGGCGCTGGTGAAGAAGTTCATCACCGGCACCGCCCAGGACCTCGGCGTGCCGGCCGAGGAGCAGGGCGCCGGTCTGCTGAACGTCCGCGCGGCCGTCGAGGCCGCGCGCGGCTACCAGGGCGGCTCCGGCTCGTCCGACAGCAAGACCGTCGTCGTCACCTCCGGTCAGGTCGACATCGCCGGCACCCCCGGCTCGACCCACACCGCCGACGTGACCGTCACCAACACGAGTGGCGCCACCCAGACGGTCAGCGGTGCGACCCGCACCTTCGTCCCGCAGGCGAGCAACCAGCAGACCGTCCAGCTGGACACGGCCTCGACCGACACCTTCAAGTACGCCACCAACGGCGCCACCTGGGTGCAGAAGCAGGTCAAGTTCACCGTCCCGGCCGGCGCCGACCGCCTCGCGGCGTCGATCGCCTGGCAGGGTGCGGCCAGCCCGGTCGCCAACGGCCCGGTGGTCCGCATGACGCTGCTCGACCCGTCGGGCCGCTTCGAGACCAACACCCGTCCGCAGGGCGGCGCCACCTCGGCGAACTTCGGCCTGGTGGACGTCCCGCACCCGGTGGCCGGCGAGTGGACCGCCATCCTGTACACCCCGGCGGGCAAGGCCGGCTACAACGGCCCGGTCCAGCTGGGCACCGCCACCCAGCGCGCGGTGCCGGCCGGCGCCGTCAGCCCGACCGTCGCGGACCTGAAGCCGGGTGAGACCAAGACCCTGAAGGTCCAGCTCACCACCCCGGCGACCAGCGGCGACTCCAGCGAGTCGATCACCGTGGCCGGCTCCAACGGCACCACCACCAGCGTCCCGGTCGTGCTGCGCAGCCTCGTCCCGGTCAACCAGGGCACCGGCACCTTCACCGGCACCATCACCGGTGGCAACGGCCGCGGCTCCTCGCCGACGCAGAGCTTCGCGTACGCCTTCGACGTCCCGAAGGGCCAGAAGGACCTGCGCGTCGGTCTCACCGTCGCCAAGGACTCGAAGCTGCTCATGCAGGGCGCGCTGATCAGCCCGAACGGCACCCCGATCGACATCGAGGGCAACGGCCTGCTCGACGCGCAGGGCAACCTGACCGGCACCACCGGGGGCGTCTCGGCCACCACCGTCAACCCGGCCGCCGGCCGCTGGCGGTTCGTCCTGAACGTGCTCGGCCCGGTCAGCGGCCAGGAGCTCGCCCAGGACTTCACCGGCACCGTCGCGTTCAACCAGAACCGCGCCACCGCCGCCGGCCTGCCGAACGACGCGCGCACCAAGCTGGCGGCCGGCAAGCCGGTCACCGTCCAGGTGAACTACACCAACAACACCGTCGCCCCGCAGAACATCTCGGCCGACGGTCGCCTGGACCGCCGGGCGGACCTCCCGCTGGTGCCGCAGGGCGCCTCCGCGACGGTCAGCCTGCCGCTGAGCCTCACCTCCGCGGTGCCGTCCTTCCTCGTCCCGCCGGGCACCGACCAGCTGAAGGCGGTGGCGGCCTCCTCGACGCCGGCCCACCTGGAGCTGTCCGGCACCACCGGCTCGCCGGACCTCTTCGGTGACCTGAAGAAGGCCCAGGACGGTTCGACCATCTCGGTCGTGACCGACACCGGCAGCCAGGCCCAGCCGATCCTCCCCGGCGTGTGGGGCACCTTCCTGCAGCAGATCGGTCCGTTCGGCACCGCCGGGGCCCCGACCGGCACCGCCACCATCACGGCGACCGCACACACCCAGGCGTTCGACCCGGCGCTGGCCTCCAGCACCGGTGACCCGTACGCCCGCGCGGTCGACGCCACGGCCCCGGCCGCCAACCCGGTGACCGTCCAGCCGGGTGCCAGCGGCTCGCTGCAGGTGACCGTCACCCCGACCGGCCCGAAGGGCAGCACCGTCCACGGTGTGCTGTACCTGGTGTCCGGCCCCACCTCGCTGGCGACCGCCAACAACGTCCTGAGCACCACCGGTTCGGTGCTCGCGGCGATCCCGTACAGCTACACGGTGAACTGACGCACCGCCATGAGTCCGAGGCCGTCCCGGAGTTCCGGGGCGGCCTCGGCCGCGTTGCGTGCGGGGCGGGGAATGCCCGGGGCTCCGGGGGTGTTGGGGCGGGCAGAACCGGGGCGGCCGACGCCCCGGACCTTCGGAGCGGACCGGGAGCGGGAGTTGAACGACGCGATCAAGCACAGCCACGTCGAGGTGAACGGCGTACGGCTGCACCTGGCGGAACAGGGCGAGGGCCCCCTGGTCCTGCTGCTGCACGGCTTCCCGGAGAGCTGGTACTCCTGGCGGCACCAGTTCGGCCCCCTCGCGGAGGCCGGTTACCGGGTCGTCGCCCCCGACCAGCGCGGGTACGCCCGCAGCGAGCAGCCCGAGTCCGTGGACGCGTACAGCCTGCTGCACCTGGTCGGCGACGTGACGGCGCTGATCGGCGCGCTCGGCGAGGAGCGGGCCGTCGTGGTCGGGCACGACTGGGGCGCCCCGGTCGCCTGGGCCGCCGCCACGCTGCGGCCGGACCTGGTACGCGGCGTCGCCGGGTTGAGCGTCCCGCCGGTGGGCGTGAACGGGCTGCGGCCGACGAGCGAGTCCCGGGAGAGGTTCGGCGAGGGCTTCTACCAGATCTACTTCCAGCAGCCCGGCCGGGCCGACGCCGAGCTGGCGGCCGACATCAAGTCGAGCTTCCGCCGGATCCTCGGGGGCACCCACCCCGACGGCAAGCCACGGGCGTGGGTCGTGCCCGAGGGCAAGACCCTGCTGGACACCGTCCCGGAGCCGGAGCGGCTGCCGGACTGGCTCACCGAGGCGGACATCGACGCCTTCGCGGCCGACTACGCCCGGCACGGCGAGCACGCCTTCACCGGCGGGCTCAACTGGTACCGCAACATCGACCGCAACGCCGAACTGCTGACCGCCTTCGACGGCCTGACGGTGCAGGTCCCGGCGCTGTACGTGGCCGGAGAGCTGGACCTGGTGAACGCGCTCGTCCCGCCGGACGTGCTGGCGCACCTGCTGGGCCGGGTGCCCCGGCTGCACCGCCATGTCCGGCTGCCGGAGACCGGGCACTGGACGCAGCAGGAGCGCCCGGCCGAGGTGAACGAGGCGCTGCTGGACTTCCTGAAGCACCTGGACGACCAGGCGGCCTGAGCAGCCGGCCGACGGGCCGGTCCGGATCCGACGGGGGTCGGACGGGCCCGTCGAGGTCCGTGGTCAGCGGTGGTGGTGGCTGCCCATGGGGTGGTCACACGCGCGGCACTTCCGGATGAACAGCAGGCTCACCCCGACGGTGACGAGTGCTCCCACCGTCACCCCGGTACCCCGCGCCGCCTTGCGGGCCGCGTTGCCGCCGATCGAGCCGGTGCATCGCGAGCAGTTCTGACATCCGGTCCGGACCGGGATCTTCTTCCCCACGGCGGTTCCTCCCAAGCGCGATCCCGGCCAACGGCCGGGAAGGGGCGGGTCCAGGATGCTGGATGCCGGCGGCGCGTGGTGCGGACCGCGCGGTTTCGGCTGGTTCCGGCCGGTGTCCGGCAGACCGGGCGCCCCCTGATGTCCTCCCAGCGTACGAAGGCGCCCGGGGCGGAGCCGAATCGGGGCGGGTTCAGGGATTCCGTCCGTCGGCACGTCGTGTTCCATCGGCCGGCCCGCGCTCGCCGGAGGTGCCGCGCCGGAGGCGTTTCACCCCGGGCGGCCCGACGCCCGGACGATCTGTCGGCTATGTGGGGATACCGTCGCCGAGCCGTGAATTCCCACTGGCCGAAGAGGTCGTGGACCCCCTAAGGTCGGCGAGCCTGCCCCAGTCGGGGCCTCGGCGTGACCAGCGCGGATGTCCGGGCGCGCGGCAAATCCAGGAGTTGACGATCTGATGGTGTGTGTGGCGTGCGGGGCGCGTCCCGTGGGGACCGAGAGCGGGCGCTGCTTCGGCTGCGCGGAGGCGACTCCGGGCTGGCTGGCGGCATACCGCTCGGCGAACGGCCGCGCGGTGGCGGCCTTCGTCCTGCTGGGGCTGAGCGCCGCGGTGTCGGCATGGGTGGTCGTGATCGACCTCTGGAGCGACACGATCCTCGGTCGGCTTCTGGACGGGGCGGGCGACGTCGGCGCCGACGAGGTCGCCTCGCTGCACACTCTGGCGACCGGGGTGAACACGTTCTCGATCGTGGTGATGCTGGCCACCGCCGTGGTGTTCATCCTCTGGTTCCACCGTGTCCGCGGGAACGCCGATCTGCTGGTGCCGAACGGGCACCGCCTCGGGCGCGGCTGGACCATCGGCTCCTGGTTCACCCCGATCGTCCTGCTGTGGTTCCCCTGGCAGTTGATGGTGGACTGCTGGCAGGCGAGCGCCCCACTCGACGCCGACGGACGGCGGCGCACGCTGTCGCAGCGGGTTCTGGTCCTGTGGTGGTCCACCTGGATCGGCTCGCTCCTGGTCGGCCGGTACGCCGACTCCGTCCTGAAGTCCGCGTACGCAGCGGTGGACGGCAACCTGGAGGAACTGCGCAGTGCGGTTCGGGTGGAGGCGGCCGGGGCGGCGCTGCGGCTGGTGGCGGCCGTGGCGGCGATCGTGGTGGTGCACCGGCTGACGGCCATGCAGCAGGCGCGCCGGGCCGACGTCAACCCGATCGCCGTCAGGGCCGCCCAGCTGGCGGCCGAGCGGAGCCGGGCCCCCCTCGCCGCGGTGGCGCCCGCCGCCGCGCCGGCGTCCCCCGAGGTGCCGCGTGATGCCGCACCTCAGGGACAGCCTCCGGCCTGACGACGCCCCGGCCCGGCCGAGGGCGGAGCCGTCGGCCGGGCAGCCGGTCGCGGAACCGGATCCGGTTGCTCCGCAGGCCGGTTGGCGAGCGATCACCCGGTACCGCGGGTCACGCCGTGCGGCCCTCGCGGGGGTCGAGGAGCTCGGCGACGAGGCGGCGTGCGTAGGCGGGGGAGAGGCCTGCCGGGCGGAAGAGGATGCGGTACATCAGGGGGGCGACGACGCCGTCCATGACCGTCTCGACGGCGGGGGTGTTCTCCTGGCGGTCGATCGCGCGGGTGAGGACGGCGTCGATCTGTTCGGCCGCGTAGGCCGAGCACTGGCCGGCGTTGCCGCCGTCCGGGTCGCCGAGCAGGGCGTCGCGGATGTAGGCGCGGCCCGAGGGGGACGCCATCTCGTCGAGGAACTGTTCGGCCCAGGCCGTCAGGTCGGACCTCAGGTCGCCGTGGTCCTCCGGCGCCGTGTCGGGGCGCAGGCGCTCCACCGCGACGTCCGACAGCAGCTCCTGCAGGTCGCCCCAGCGGCGGTAGACGGTCGACGGGGTGACTCCTGCGCGGTGGGCGACGAGCGGCACCGTCAGTGCGTCGCGGCCCACCTCGGCCAGGAGTTCGCGGACGGCGGTGTGCACCGACGCCTGGACCCGGGCGCTGCGGCCGCCGGGGCGCACCATCGGTTTGCGGCTCATGGAATCATCTTAAAACATATTCCTTGCGTTTAGACCGCCCACCATGTGCCGGTCGGTCTTAGTGGGCGGCGGCCGGCGCGAGTGCCCGGGCGGGCTGGGTCTGCTCGTAGGCGTGGCCGACCCGTAGCAGTGTGCGTTCCCCGAGTGGGCGGCCGAGCAGTTGCATGCCGATCGGCAGGCCCGCCGTGTCGTGGCCGACCGGGACGGACAGGGCGGGCACCCCGGTGATGTTGGCGGGGGCGGAAAGGCGTACGAGGGCGTCGGAGACGCTCTCGGCCGTGCCGTCGGGCCAGCTGACCGTCTCCTCGCCGGCCCTCACCGCGGTGATCGGGACGGTCGGGGCGGCGATCACGTCGACCTCCGCCAGCATGCGGCCCCACTCGCTCCGCATCAGCGTCCGGGAGCGCTGGGCGCGCAGGTAGTCGCCGGCGGTCATCAGCTCGCCGGCCTCCAGGAGGACGCGCACGTCCGCCTGGTACAGCTCGGGGGCCGTCCGCAGGTCGGCCTCGTGGTAGGCGCTGGCCTCCGGCGCCACCAGGCCCCACAGGGTGGCCTGGATGTAGCGGGTCATCGGGATGTCGACCTCGACGAGCCGTGCGCCGAGCGCCTCCAGCTGCCCGATGGCGCGCCGGACGGCGGCCTCCACCTGGGCGTCGACGTGGTCGAAGTAGTAGGTGCGCGGCACGCCGACGCGCAGCCCCGTCAGATCCGGGTCCGCGCCGGGCCGGTGGTCGACGGCGGGGGTGGCCAGCGAGGCGGGGTCGCGCGGGTCGTGCCCGGCGAGGGCGTTCAGGACGACGGCCGCGTCCTCGACGGTGCGGGTGATCGGACCGACGTGGTCCAGCGACCAGGACAGGGACGTGACGCCGTGGCGGGGGACCAGGCCGTAGGTCGGCTTGAGGCCGACGACCCCGTTGAGCGCGGCGGGTACGCGGATCGAGCCTCCGGTGTCGGTGCCCAGGGCGAAGGTCGCCGTGCCCGAGGCGACGGCGACGGCGGATCCGCCGCTGGAGCCGCCGGCGACCCGACCGCGGTCCCAGGCGTTGCCGGTCTGCGGGGTGGTCAGGCCGTAGGCGAACTCGTGGGTGTGCGTCTTGCCGACCAGGACCGCGCCGGCCGCCGTCAGGCGCGCGGCGACCGTGCTGTCGGCCCGTGCGCGGTGGTTGGCGCGGACCCGGGAGCTGGCCGTGGTGGGGAGCCCGGCGACGTCGATCAGGTCCTTGAGCCCGGCCGGGACGCCGTGCAGCGGCCCCCGGTCCCGGCCCTGCGCTGCTTCGCGCTCGGCCTCGCGCGCGGCCCGTCGGGCCTGCTCCGCGGTGACCGTGACGTAGGCGCCGAGCTGCGGTTCGACCTGCTCGATGCGGTCGAGGACCGAGTCCACCAGCTCGACGGGGGAGAGCCGCCGGGCCCGGATCGCCTCCGCGGCGGCGGCGAGGGAGAGCTCATACGGTCGCATCGTGCTGCTCCTCTCCGGCGCGGTAGAAGCCGGCGGGCGGGGTGTCCCCGAAGTCGAGCTCCCGAAGGAGGGCGACGACGGAGTGGAGGTGGTTGGCGGTGGCCGCGACCGCGGTGTGGCGGTCGGCGGGCAGCGGGAGTCCGGCGCGGGCGGCCCAGCGGGCGGCCTCGGGCGGTGTCAGGTCAGCGGGGGGCATGGGGGATCTCTCCTGGTCGGGGCCTGGTCGGGGCTGGAGCGAGATGGCCCTCGCTCCAAAAGCTAATGGTTTGCTTTAGGTGGACTGTAGGTTCTACCGTGGCTTAACGCAAATGCCTTGCGTTTGCGGGGTGGGCTCGCGCGTCCAGCGGGATGTGTCGACCTGCCCGCGCCCCGCAGGCAACCGCCTGCGCCGCCGAGAGCGGCCGCCGAGAGCAAAGGAACGACGGATCATGCAGACTTCCCCCGCCGCCCCCATTCCCTCCTGGGCCGTGGGCGACGTCGTCGTCCACCGGGTCGACGAGGCCCTCCTGCCGCCCGCGACCGGACGGTGGCTGCTGCCCGACGCCACCCCCGAGGTGGTGGCCGGCCAGGACTGGCTGCGCCCCCACTTCACCGACCACGACAGCGCCCTGCGCCTCGCCAGCCACAGCTTCGCGTTCGTCGTGGACGGCCTGCGGGTCCTGGTCGACACCGGCATCGGCAACGGCAAGGAGCGGGCCAACCCGGCCTGGCACAACCTGAGGACCGACTTCCTGGAGCGCCTCACCGCCGGCGGCTTCCCGCCGGACTCCGTCGACCTGGTGATCCTCACCCACCTGCACGCCGACCACGTCGGCTGGAACACGCGGGAGGTGAACGGCGAGTGGATCCCCACCTTCGGCAACGCCCGCTACCTCACCGCCCGTGCCGAGCGGGAGTTCTGGGCCGGGTACGCCATGGACGAGGCGCGTGCGCAGATGTTCCGCGACTCCGTCATCCCGGTCGAGCGGGCGGGACTGCTGGACGCCGTCGACGTCCCGGCCGGGGGCGTCGCGATAGCCCCTGGTCTGCGCCTGGTCCCCACGCCCGGCCACACCCCCGGCCACGTCGCCGTCGAACTGACCAGCCGGGGTGAGGTGGCGCTGATCACCGGAGACTGCATCCACCACCCGGTCCAGCTCGCCCACCCTGCGATCGGCGCCTGCGTCGACATCGACCCAAGGCGGTCCGAGGCCTCCCGTCGCGCGCTGCTCGCCTCCGTCGCCGACACGGACACCCTCGTCCTCGGCACCCACTTCGCGCCGCCCACCGCCGGCCGCGTGGTCACGCACGGGGGCGCCTACCGGCTACGGCCCGTGCCCGCGGTCTGACCGCCGCGCGGCCGACTTCTCCGGACTTGCGAGTCCGTTTCTTCGGTCCCGGTCCACTGTGCCGATGCGGCCACGGCGGGCGGGTGTTCGGTGCGGGCCGCCCGACCCCGCCCTTCGATGGGCCCGGGCGGGCGGTGTCCGCCACGACCGCGCCAAAACCGGCCGCGCACCCCCGGAATGCCGCCATGCGCCCGTGAATCCCGGCGCACTCGCCCAAACGCCACCGTCGAACCACGTGACCGGCGTCACAAAACATCGCTCCGCCCTCGAACCGCTTGCGACAGTCATGGTCTAGACCTATAAGTGGTCATGGCAGGTGCGCCCCAAAAGCGCGCCGGCGCACGCCTGTTGTGCGACCGGCGCAGCCGCGGCGTCGACGTCTGCGCAGCAGATCCGTTCCGGGGTGGGGGGTGGAGTGATAGGCGCCGAGCAGTTGCGCCGGCAGCGGAGGCTCTTCCTCGCCGTCGGGATCGACACGGTCGGCGCCGGTGTCTTCATGCCCCTGTCGCTGCTGTTCTTCGTCACCGTCCAGCACTTCTCGGCGGCGGCCGCAGGTACCGCCGTGACGGCGGGATCGATCGCCTCCTTCGCCGTCGTGCCGGTCTGCGGCAGGATCGTCCAGGCCGCCGGGCCGAAATCCTGCCTCCTCATCAGCAACGTGTTCACCGCGTGCGGATACGCCCTGTACTTCGCGGCCGGAGACCTGTTCGTCGTGGCGGCCGCCGCCTTCGTCGTCATGGTCGCCGACCGCCTCTACGGAGCCGCCTGGCCGACGCTGCTCGCGCGGCTCGCGGAACCGGGGGAGCTCACCCAGTGGTTCTCCTCGATCAGCGCCCTCAGGACGACCTGCCTCGGCGCCGGCACCCTGGGGGCGACCGCGCTGATGGCCCTGGCCGGCGGGCGCGGCCTGGAGATCGCGCTGGCCCTGAACAGTGCGAGCTCCCTGCTCTCCGCCTTCCTCCTCCTCGGGGTCACGGCACCGGCATCCGGACCGCAGGACGCGAGGGCGGCGAGGTCCAGCATCCGAGGCGCGATCGGCGACCGGCTCTTCCTGTCGCTGGTCGTGTCGCAGACGCTCCTGTCGGCGGCCTGGCTGATTCCGACGGTGGCCTTCCCCGTCTACCTGGTCCAGTCCCTCGACCAGCCCGCCTACTGGCCGACCGCCGTGGTCGCCGTCCGCTACGCCACCATCGCCTGCCTGCAGATGCGGGTCAGCCGCCGTCTGGCCGGCTGGACCCGGTCGCAGGTCCTGCGCCTCTCGATCGGCGTGGTGGCCGGGGCCATCGCCCTGACCGCGACGATCTCCGGGGCCCCGCACGCCCTGCAAGGGCCGCTCGCCGTCCTGGTGGCGGCGGTCCTGGCCCTGGCGGAACTCGCGTCGAAACCGACCGCCGCCGCGGAGGCGGTGACGATGGCCCCCACCGGCGACGAAGGACCGTACATGTCCCTGTTCCAGGTGACCTGGACCGTGTCCTACGCCGTCGGGCCCGCCGTCATCGGCCTGGGCCTGCACAACCCCCCGCAGCTGTGGGCCGGTCTGGGCCTCTGCGTGGCCGCCAGCGCCCTGGCCCACCGCCTCAGGGCCCCGCTCCGACGCCCCCGCAGCGCGCCCCTCATGTGAGTGCCGCCGGGCCGGCCCGGCGGTCAGTCCGGGGCGGGCGGAAGCCAGCGCAGTGCGAACCAGAGCTCCATCCGGACGTCCGCGTCGCCGAGGTCGAGCTCCAGCAACTCGCCGACCCGGGCGATGCGTTGGCGCACGGTGTTGCGGTGGAGCTGGAGCGCCGCGGCGGTGCGGTCCCAGCTGCCGTGCAGGGCGAGCCAGGTGCGCAGGGTCTCCCGGAGCACCGCCGGGCCGGGGGTGCCGGCGGCGGAGAGCGGAGCGAGGCGGGTGCGGGCGAGGGCCGTGGCGTCCTCGGCGTCGACCAGGGTGTGGACGCTCGGCCCGACGGCCTCGCGGTGGTGGACGGCGGCGGCGCCGGTGCCGAGCGCGTGGCGCAGGGCGCGGTCGGCCTGGGCGTCTGCGGTCCTCAGGCCGGCCGTGGCGACGGGCGCGCTGACGCCGAGCGTCCAGCCGAGCCGGGTGACGGGTTCGGCGTCCACGACCCGGCCCGGAGCCGCCGGGCCGGGTAGCAGCGCCCGCAGCCGGGTTCCGTCCAGGTCCAGGTACGGCGTGCCGAGCGCGGTGCCGAGGGCGGCGAGCTGGACGGCCTCCCCGCCGCCGCCCGCCCGGCCGGTCAGCCGGCCGTGCACGACCAGCCAGGTCCCGTCCGCCGGCAGCAGGGTGGCCGCTGCCTCGTCCGGCGTGGCGCCGAGCAGCAACCGGACGAGTGCGCCCGAACTGCGGGCGTCCGCGCCGAGCGCGTGCCGCGGGCTGGTGAGCAGCGAGAGCAGCACGACCGCGACCCCGGCCACGGACCGGTGGACGGCCGTGGGCGGCTCCTGGGCGGCGGTGACGAGTGCGAGCGGGCCGCCGGGGCCGTCCGAGCCGGGCAGGGTTCGTACGGTCAGGTGCCGCCCGGCGTGGTGCTGGGCGGCCGCGGTGGGCGGCTGGGCACGGCCGGCGGCGCGCGTGGTGGTCCGGGCTGCGAGGGCGCGCAGTTCGGCCGGCACCGGCGCGGGCGGGCGCGGTCCGGCGCTGAACAGTTCGGCGCCGCGCCCGTCCAGCAGCGCCGTCCAGCCGCCCAGGTGCACGGCGAGCTGCTGGACGACGGCGCGCAGCGCGTCCGGGCGGGCGGCGGCGGAGGCGAGCGCGGACTGGGCCTCGGAGATCTGCCGGAGGTTGCGGTGGGCGGCCTCGGCCATCGCCGAGTAGGCCGCCCGGCCGACGGCCACGAACGGGGTGCCGTCGGGCACCCGCAGCAGGGGCAGGGCGTGCCGTTCGCAGGCGGCGACCAGGTCGGGCGGCACCTCCTCGTAGACCGGTGCGACGCCGAAGCCGAGCGCGGCGGCGCCCGCCTCGACCACGCAGCGGACGTAGGCGTCGATGCCCTCCGGGCTCTCCGGGAGGCGGACGCCGGCGGTGAGCAGCAGTTCCCCGCCGAGCAGGTAGGGCCCGGGGTTCTCGACCTCGGTGGTGCCGACGGTGCCGATCAGCCGGGCGTCGACCGGTCCGGCGATCTGGCGCAGCCCGAGAACGGGATCGGCGAGCAGTGCGGCCAGCGGGACGCCGGGGCCGCCGGGGGAAGGGGACGGGTTCGACACACCGGCCGCCTTTCGTCAGAGGTTTTGCACACCGGTCACCACCATATTGGACGAAACCGATACTTCTGCAGGCCAGACGGGGCGGTTAGGTTCGGCGCACGGCACTCCCCCTCGGGCACCCCCGGCCCCGGCCGTTCGCTCCCCGCCTTCCCTGCCTGCCCCGCTTCCCCCCGCTCCCCCCACCCACAGCCCTGGCCCCGGCCGCTCCCCCCGGAGCGTCCGGCCGGATCGGAGGACCCCCCATGACCCTCGACTACGTCGTGATGATCGGCTACCTGTTGGGCATCGTCGGCGTCGGCTGGTGGGGCAAGCGGCGCGCCTCCTCGAAGGCCGACTTCCTGGTCGCCGGCCGCCGTCTCGGCCCGCTGATGTACACCGGCACGATGGCCGCCGTCGTGCTCGGCGGCGCCTCCACCATCGGCGGGGTGCGGCTCGGCTACACCTACGGCCTCTCGGGCGCCTGGATGGTGTTCGCGATCGGCCTCGGCCTGCTGGCGCTGAGCATCCTCTTCTCCGCCCGGATCGCCCGGCTGCGTGTGTACACCGTGGCCGAAATGCTGTCGCTGCGCTACGGCGGGGCGGCGAGCGTGATCTCCGGCGTGGTGATGTGGATCTACACCCTGATGCTCGCGGTGACCTCGACGATCGCCTACGCCAGCGTCTTCGACGTGCTGTTCGACGTTCCCCGGTGGGCGGCCGTGGTGATCGGCGGCACCATCGTGGTCGGCTACTCGGCGCTCGGCGGCATGTGGTCGATCACCCTCACCGACATGGTGCAGTTCGTGGTGAAGAGCATCGGGGTGCTGTTCCTGCTGCTGCCGATCGCGCTGGTGAAGGCCGGCGGCTTCGCCCGGCTCAAGGCCGAACTGCCGTCCGGCTACTTCTCGTTCGGCTCGATCGGCGGCGACACCATCTTCACCTACGTGCTGATCTACACCTTCGGCATGCTGATCGGCCAGGACATCTGGCAGCGGGTGTTCACCGCCCGCACCGACCGGGTGGCCGCCTACGGCGGCACGGTGGCCGGCGCGTACTGCCTGGTCTACGCGATCGCCGGCGCGGTGATCGGGATGGCGACCAAGGCGCTCTACCCGCACCTGGCCAGCGCCGACAGCGCGTTCGCGACCATCGTCAAGAGCACCCTGCCGGCCGGGGTGCGCGGCCTGGTGCTGGCGGCGGCGCTGTCGGCGATGATGTCGACCGCGAGCGGCGCGCTGATCGCCTCCGCCACGGTGGCCAACAACGACATCTGGGCCCGGGTCCGCACGCTCCTCGGGCGGGGCGGGCCCGGTGCCCCGGCCGCGGACCATGACGAGGTGCGGTCCAACCGGCTGGCGATCGTGGCCCTCGGCGTGGTGTCGATCGGCGTCGCCTGTGCGCTGGACGACGTGATCTCGGCGCTCACCCTCGCGTACAACCTGCTGGTCGGCGGCCTGCTGGTGCCGATCCTCGGCGGGCTGGTCTGGCGGCGGGGCAACCTGCCCGGCGCGCTCGCCGCGATGATCGCCGGCGGCGGCACGGTGATCGTGCTGATGGCCGTCAAGGGTGTCCTGGCCAACGAGCCGATCTACTTCGGCCTCGCGGTGAGCCTCGTGGTCTACCTGGTCGTCAGCCTGGCCACCCGCCCGACCGACGCCACCGTGCTGGAGCGCTGGCGCGGCCGGCTCGCCGGGCAGACCGAGACCCCGGCCGCGCCCGCCGCCACCGTCCCGGCCACCGCCGCGGTCTGAGAGGAAACCCATGGCCCTGCCCGCCGCACCCGCCACCTGCGCCGCGCCGCCGGCGGCCCCGCCCGCCCGAGCCGAGGCCCGGCTGCGCCGCGAACTCGCCGCCGTCTACCGGCTGGTCGCCCACTTCCGGATGACCGACCTGATCTTCACCCACATCTCGGTCCGGGTCCCCGGCCCCGAGCAGCACTTCCTGATCAACCCGTACGGCCTGCTGTTCGAGGAGATCACCGCC
This sequence comes from Kitasatospora sp. NPDC087314, assembly GCF_044744365.1. Classification (NCBI taxonomy): domain Bacteria; kingdom Bacillati; phylum Actinomycetota; class Actinomycetes; order Kitasatosporales; family Streptomycetaceae; genus Kitasatospora; species Kitasatospora sp. NPDC087314. The sequence continues at coordinate 199,326 of NZ_JBIUYE010000010.1, read as the reverse complement.
TCCGGACTGGTCAAGATCGACCTGGCCGGGAACCCGGTGGAGCCGACCCCGTACCCGGTCAACCCGGCCGGTTTCGTGATCCACAGCGCCGTCCACGCGGCCCGCCCGGACGCCCACTGCGTGCTGCACACCCACACCCGGGCCGGCTGCGCGGTCGCCGCCCAGCGGGACGGGCTGCTGCCGCTCAACCAGATCTCGATGGAATTCCACGACCGGGTCGGCTACCACGACTACGAGGGCGTCGCGCTCAACCTGGCCGAGCAGGAGCGGCTGGTCGCCGACCTCGGCGGGCACCCGGCACTGATCCTGCGCAACCACGGCCTGCTGACCGTCGGCCGCACGCCCGGAGAGGCCTTCCTGCGGATGTACTACCTGGACAAGGCCTGCGAGATCCAGATCGCCGCCCAAGCCGGCGGCGGCCCACTCGTGCTGCCCTCCCGCGAGACCGCCGAGCTCACCGCCCGCCAGCTCACCGGCCAGGACCACGGCTCCGACCTCCAGGACGACCAGGCCGCCGAACTGGCCTGGGCCGCCCTGCTGCGCCTGGCCGACCGGATCGCCCCCGACCACGCGGACTGACCCCGTCGGCCCGACGGACCGACCGCCCTCCGCCCTCCGCCCTCCGACCTCCCGACCGACCAGCTCCAGGAGTCCCCATGAGCACCGCCCCCACCCCCCACCGCCCCCTCGGTCCCACCGACTCCTCCCGCGTGCCGCGCTACGCCGGGCCCGCCACCTTCGCCCGGCTCCCGCGGATCGACCAGGTGCCGCGTGCGGACGTCGCGGTGGTCGGCGTGCCCTTCGACACCGGCGTCTCCTACCGACCCGGCGCCCGCTTCGGCGGCAACGCGATCCGCGAGGCCAGCCGGCTGCTGCGTCCGTACAACCCGGCCCAGGACGCCTCGCCGTTCGCGCTCGCCCAGGTCGCCGACGCGGGGGACATCGCCGCCAACCCGTTCAACATCCCCGAGGCGGTCGACACCGTCGAGGCCGCCGCCGGCGAGCTGCTGGACACCGGCGCCCGGCTGATGACCCTCGGCGGCGACCACACCATCGCGCTGCCGCTGCTGCGCGCCGTCGCCCGCCGGCACGGGCCGGTCGCGCTGCTGCACTTCGACGCCCATCTGGACACCTGGGACACCTACTTCGGCGCCGAGTACACGCACGGCACGCCGTTCCGCCGGGCCGTCGAGGAGGGGCTCCTGGACACCTCCGCGCTCTCCCACGTCGGCACCCGCGGGCCGCTCTACGGCAAGCAGGACCTCACCGACGACGAGAAGCTCGGCTTCGGCATCGTCACCTCCGCCGACGTCATGCGGCGCGGCGTGGACGAGGTCGCCCAGCAACTGCGCGAGCGGATCGGCGACCGGCCGTTGTACATCTCCATCGACATCGACGTGCTCGACCCGGCGCACGCCCCCGGCACCGGCACCCCGGAGGCCGGCGGACTCACCTCGCGCGAGCTGCTGGAGATCCTGCGCGGCCTGAGCGACTGCCGGCTGGTCTCCGCCGACGTGGTCGAGGTCGCGCCCGCGTACGACCATGCCGAGATCACCGCCGTGGCCGCCTCGCACACCGCTTACGAGCTGACCACGCTGATGTCACGTCAGATCGCCGCTGCCCGTTCCGAGTCCGGCCCCCAGGCCACCGCGGACGGCCACGCCGGCACCCGCGCCGAGGTCCGCGACGCCGCCGGTGAGGTGCGCGCATGACCCACGTCCGCAACGGCGGCGACCTGGTGGTCGAGTCGCTCGCCACGCTCGGCGCCCGGTGCGTCTTCGGCCTGCCCGGCCAGCACGCGCTCGGCCTGTTCGACGCGCTGCGCCGCTCCGCCCTGCGCTACGTCGGGCTGCGGGTGGAGAACAACGCCGGCTTCGCCGCCGACGGCTACGCCCGTACCGCCGGGACGGTCGCCCCGCTGTTCCTGTCCACCGGGCCCGGCGCGCTCACCTCGCTGGCCGCGCTCCAGGAGGCCGCCGCCGCCTCGGTGCCGGTGCTCGCGGTCTCCAGCCAGATCCCCTCGGCCGGGCTGGGCGGGCGGCGGCGCGGCTACCTGCACGAACTCGTCGACCAGCAGGCCAGTTTCCGGGACGTGGTGAAGTCCGTGCACACCGCGCGCACCGCCGCGCAGATCCCCTCCGCGCTGGCCGCCGCCTGGGAGTCGGCGCTCAGTGCGCCGTACGGGCCGGTGTGGGTGGAGATCCCGCAGGACGTCCTGCTCGCGCCGGTCACCGTGCCGCCGGTCACCGGGCTGCGCGCCGAACCCCGGCCGCCGGTTCCCCGCCCGGAGCTGATCGCCGAGGCGGCGGTGCTGCTCGCCGAGGCCGAGCGCCCGGTGATCCTGGCCGGCGGCGGCGTGGTCCGAGCCGGAGCCAGTGGCGAACTGCTGCGGTTGGCCGAGTTGTTGCGCGCCCCGGTGGCCTGCACCTTCGGCGCCAAGGGGGCCTTCCCGTGGGAGCACCCGCTGTCCCTGCGGTCCTGGCTGGAGGACCGCCACACCACCGACCTGCTGGAGGACGCCGACGTCCTGCTCGTCGTCGGCTCCGGCCTGGGCGAACTGTCCAGCAACTACCACACCCTGGCGCCGCGCGGCCGGATCGTCCAGATCGAGGCCGACGCGGGCAAGCTGGAGGCCAACCACCCGGCCTTCGGCATCCACGCCGACGCCCGGCTGGCCCTGTCCGCCCTCGCCGACTCGGTACCCGCCGCCGCGCCGGACGGTCGGGCCGAAGCGGTGGCCGCCGAACTGCTCAAGCGGGTGCGGGAACGGATCGACGGCCAGGGGCTGGAGCTCGAACAAGGCCTGTTGGAATCCGTTCGCCGTGCGCTGCCGGACGACTCGCCGGTCTTCTTCGACATGACGATCCTCGGCTACTGGGCCTGGTCCGCCTTCGATGCCCGCCACCCGGGGGCGATGCACTCAGCCCAGGGCGCCGGCGGACTCGGGTACGGCTACCCCGCCGCGCTCGGCGCCGCCGTGGCCACGGACGGCCGCCCGGTGCTCGCCGTCTCCGGCGACGGCGGCGCGATGTACTCGCTCGCCGAGCTCGCCAGCGCCCGCCAACTCGGGCTCGACGTGACCTGGTTGATCGTGGACGACGGCGGCTACGGCATCCTGCGGGAGTACATGACGGACACCTTCGGCGAGGCCACCGGCACCGAGCTGGCCCGCCCGGATTTCGTCCGCCTGGCCGAGGCCTTCGGGGTCCCGGCCGCCCTGACCACGCCCGACGACCTCGCCGACGACCTGGCCGCCGCGCTCGCCGCACCGGGCCCCAACGTGCTGGTCCTGCCCGCCGTGCTGCGGATGTTCGCCCCCACGCACCTGGACGTCTGACCTGCGGCGCCAACGGTGTTCACCCTTTCAGGTGAACGCCGTTGGCCTTTGCCTGCGGGGGCCGATCGTCGGCTGGATAGTGAGGGGTCCCGGGAGGCGGCCCGGACGGCGACGGGATCGTCCTGAACGGCCGACTCCCACGGCGTCGACCAACCCGATCGGCCACGACCGCACGGACCTGGACGCCCTCGACGGTTCGGCGCTTCGACGCCGCGCCGCCTCGGCGCCCGATCGCCGGTCGAGGTGACGACCGGGCACCGACCCGCATCGCTGTTCGTGGTCTCGACTCGCCCCAAGGGAGGACACATGGTCGGCACAGCACATCCGAGCACCGGTGTGGAAGGCGTGGAGGGGGGAGTCGGCCTGACCGCCCTCCTGGTCGCCGCGGCCCGGGCGATCGAGACCCACCGCCACGACAGCCTGGCGCAGGACGTCTACGCGGAGCACTTCGTGCTCGCCGCTCCGGCGTCCGCGGCCTGGCCGGTCCGCATCCAGGAGGTGGCGGACGGGGACGCGGACCCGCTGTGGGGGCGGTTCGCGCGCTACTTCGGCCTGCGGACGAGGGTCCTCGACGACTTCCTCCTCCGGTCGGCGCACGCCGGAGCCCGCCAAGTGGTCCTGCTCGGCGCGGGGTTGGACACCCGGGCGTTCCGACTCGACTGGCCGCCCGGCTGCGTGGTGTTCGAGATCGACCGGGCGGGCGTGCTGGCGTTCAAGCACGGGGTGCTCGGCGGGCTGTCGGCCGCCCCGACGGCGGCGCGCGTACCGGTCCCGACCGATCTGCGCGCCGACTGGATCGAAGCGCTGACCGCCGCCGGCTTCGACACCGCCGCACCGAGCGTCTGGCTGGCCGAGGGCCTGATGTTCTACCTGCCCAGCGCCGTCGAGACGTCCCTCATCGACACGGTGGACCGGCTGAGCCCGGCGGGAAGCGCCCTGGCCTTCGAGGTCAAGCTCGACAAGGACCTGCTGGAGTACCGCGACAGCCCGCTCTACACCTCGACGAAGCAGCAGATCGGCATCGACCTGCTCAACCTGTTCGACCGGGAGCCGCGCCCCGACTCCGCGGGCGACCTCGTGGACCGGGGTTGGTCCACCTCGGTGCACACCCCCTTCGAGTTCACCCACCGGCACGGACGGGGCCCGCTGCCCGAGCCGAACGACGCGCTGGCGGGCAACCGGTGGGTGTTCGCGAACAAGCCCCTCGACGAGCCCGTTGACAAGCCTCTCGACGAGCCGCTCCCGTAACGCCGTTGTCAGCCGGCCCGGCGGCGGGGACGGAGCCTCCGTTCACCGCCCCGGCCCCTCCGGAACCAGGACGGGCTTGACCACCCGGCCCGCCTCGCAGTCCCGTTCCGCCTCGTTGATGTCGGCGAGCGGGTACGTGCGGATCAGCTGGTCGAAGGGGAACCGCCCGGCCCGCCACAGCCCGGTGAGCCGCGGGATCAGCAGCCCCGGCACCGCGTCCCCCTCGCAGATGTGGGAGATCCGCCGGCCCCGGTCCAGCGTCCCCGGTTCGAGCGCCAGCGCGGTGTGGAGCCGCGCGACCAGTCCGAGGTGGCCGGTCGGGCGCAGCGCCCGGAGTGCGTCGTTGATCAGCCGGGCGGAGCCCGTGGTGTCCAGCGCGTACTGCGCGCCGCCGCCGGTCCGCCGCCGGATGCGCCCGGGCAGGTCCGCCGAAGCGGCGTGCAGTGGGACCGCGCCGAACCGCTCGGCGAGGGCCAGGCGTTCGGGCTGCCGGTCGACGGCCACGGTCACCGCCCCGGCGGTGGTGGCCGCCAGCACCGCGGCCAGTCCCACCGCCCCCGCGCCGAAGACCGCGACGGTGTCGCCGGGGCCGACGCCGAAGGAGTTCAGGACGGCCCCGGCGCCGGTGAGGAAGCCGCAGCCGAGCGGTCCGAGCAGCTCGACGGGCAGGTCGGGGTCGACCCGGACGGCGTTGCGGGCGGCGACCATCGCGTACTCGGCGAACGAGGACTGTCCGAACCACCGGGGCGCCAGTGCGCCCCCGGCCGCGTCGGTGAACCGCGCGGCGTTCTCCTCGCGGCCTCCGAAGAGGTTGAGCGGGGCGAAGGTGTCGCAGTAGGCGGGGGCCGCGCCCAGGCAGTTCCGGCAGCGCCCACAGGAGTCGAAGCTCAGCACGACGTGGTCGCCGATGCTCAGGCCGGTGTCCGGGCCGCCCGCCTCCACCACGACCCCGGCCCCCTCGTGACCGAGCACCGCCGGCAGCGGCGAGCGGCCCGCCGAGCGCCGGACCGCGAGATCCGTCCGGCACATCCCGCAGCCCGCGATCCTGACCAGGACCTCGCCGTCGGCCGGCCCCGCGTCCAGGCGCACCTCCTCGACGGCGAACCGGCTCTCGTACGAACGCAGCACCGCCGCGGTGAATTTCACGGTCACGCCTCCTCCGGGCGGTGCACGACGAACGGACTGAGGTTCCCGTAGAGCCCCCACGGCCCGCCCGCGACGCCGACACCGCTCTCCTTGGTGCCCGCGAAGGGCTGGGCGAGGGACAGCTCGGCGTGGTGGTTGATCCACGCCGTCCCGCACTCCAGCCGGTCGGCCACCGCCTCGGCCCGGTCGAGGTCGCTGCCCCAGACCGAGCCGCCCAGCCCGAAACCGGTGTCGTTGGCCGCCTCGACGGCGTCGTCCAGGTCCTCGTAGGGCAGCACCGGCAGGACCGGTCCGAACTGTTCCTCCGTCACCACCGGGCTGTCGGGCGGGACGTCGACGAGGACCGTCGGGGCGAAGAAGTAGCCCGGCCGGTCCAGCCGGTGGCCGCCGGCCGCGGCCCGGGCGCCGTCCGCCAGGGCCCGGGCCGTGTACCGCTCGACCCGGGCCAGTTGGGGCCCGTTGTTGACCGGCCCCAGCTGGGTACCGGGATCGAGCCCGGCTCCGACGACGACGGACCTAGCGCGCTGGGCGAGGGCCTCCACCACCTGGGAGTAGAGCCGGGCCGGGGCGTAGACGCGCTTGACCGCCATGCAGACCTGACCGCAGTTGCGGAACGCCGCCCAGAACAGCCGGTCCGCGATCCGGTCCACCTCCACGTCCTCCAGCAGGATGGCGGCGTCGTTGCCGCCCAGCTCCAGGGTGACCCGGGCGAGCGAGGCCGCCGCGCCCTCCGCGACGGCCCGTCCGGTGGGGATCGAACCGGTGAAGGTCACATGGCGGATGCCCGGATGGGACACGAGGCGGGCACCGAGCGGTTCGCGACCGGTGACGATCGTCAGGACGCCCTCGGGGAGGGCGGCGGAGAGGACGGACCCCAGCAGCCGGGTGGCGAGGGGCGTGAACGGGGAGGGCTTGAGCACCATCGTGTTGCCCGCGGCGAGCGCCGGTGCGAACTTCGCCGCCGCGAGCTGGAGGGGGAAGTTCCACGGGACGATCGCGGCGACGGGCCCGAGCGGCCGCCAGCGGACCTCGCTGCGCACCGGCCGGCCGTCCGTGATCGGCCGGGGCCCGGGGTCCAGTGTGGCGAAGTAGCGCAGGCGGGCCGCCGTCCGGGCGACCTCCGCGGACGACTCGGCCAGGGGTTTGCCCTGTTCCCGGGTGAGCAGCGGAGCGAGGTCGGCCCCGGCCGCCTCCACGGCGTCGGCCGCCGCGAGCAGGGCGGTGGTGCGGGCGACGGGGTCGGCCCGCCAGCCGCACCAGGCCGCGCGGGCCCGGTCGACGACGGCGTCCACCTCGTCCGGCGACTGGTCGGGAGCCTCGTCGAAGGCCTCACCCGTGGCCGGATCGAGGACGGCGAGGCGACCCGCGCCGGCCAGCGGTGCGCGGCGGGGCTGACGTGTCGGCATGCCGGCGGTCAGCTCGCGGCGGCGGCGGCCGAGTGCTCCCGGGCGTGCCGGTCCATCTCCGCCCGGAAGGCGGCCACCAGGTGCGGCCGGATCCGTCCGGTGGTGCGGTCGCCGCCCTCGCAGACCGCCCCGCGCACGCCCACGATGTCGGTGCCGATGCGGGTCAGCTCGCCGAGGTCCGCCGCCTTGACGCTGCCCGCGAGGGCGGCGAGCAGGTCGGCCTCGTGGGCCAGCCGGACGAACTCCGCGCAGACGTCCGGCCGGACGTGGTCGAACAGCCGCGTCCCGTCCTTGATCGCGGTGTCGAGCATGGCCGCGTCGGCGCCGGAGCGGAGGGCGACGTCGGGCAGCGCGAGCGGGTTGATGCAGCCGATCCGGTGGGCGTCGGCGTAGCCCGAGGCGACGACGAAGGCGTCCGGCCGGTAGTCCTTCACCGCCCGGACGACCCCCCGCATCACGTCGACGGCCTGTTCGGGCGTCGTGCACCCGTAGAGGCCGACCTTGATGTACGTGGCCCCGGAGACGGCCGCGCCGAGCGCTGCCTGGGCCACCGTACCGGGCTTGTACGGCACGTCCCCCACGGTGGCGGACACCGGCTTGTCCGCCGGGACGGCGTCGCGGATCTCCCGGATGACCCACGGGAAGTTCGCGCCGAGCGAGCCCTCGTCGGGCTTCTTGACGTCGACGATGTCGAGGTGTTCCGCCGCCTTGGCGCAGTCGAGGGCCTCCTCGACGCTGTCCGGGGAGATGAGAAGCAACAACGTGGACTCCTTCCACCGCACGTCCGCCCGTGGCGGGCGGGCCTGCGGAGCCGTCTGGATCACGCGTGGTCCGCTCATCATCACCGCGGCCCGTGGCCGCTGGTAGGGCGCGCGCTGCCCGACCGGATCACTGCCACGGCGTGTCCGCACCCCGACGCGCCGTCCACACCAGTTCGAACCGACCGGACACCCGTGCCCGCCGCCGGCGGCCGCGGCGTCCCGCCCTCCTCAAGCGGCAGGTGACGGCCATTCGGTGCAGCCGGCTCCGCGCGTCGCGGGCCCGGCCCGGGCGGGCGCCTACCGTGGGCGGATGACCGATCGTCGGACCACGCGGCCCGCCGCAGGCCGGGCGGGCTACCTCGGAGCCGCCGGCGCCTTCGCCGTCGCCATGGCGGGGACCACCCTGCCCACCCCGCTGTACGGGCTGTACCAGGAGGAGATCGGCTTCTCCGAACTGATGGTGACGGTCGTGTTCGCGATCTACGCCGTCGGTGTGATCGGTGTCCTGCTGCTCGGCGGCAACGTCTCCGACTCCGTCGGACGCCGGCCCGTCCTGCTGTGCGGGCTGGTGCTCTCGGCCGCGAGCGCCGTCGCCTTCCTGGCCGAGGGCGGCCTGCCCCTGCTGTCCCTGGGCCGCCTGCTGTCCGGCCTGTCGGCGGGCCTGTTCACCGGCACCGCCACCGCGTACGTGCTGGAGCTCGCCCCGCCCGGGGAGCGGAGCCGGGCGGGCTTCGCCGCGACCGCCGCCAACATGGGCGGCCTGGGCTGCGGACCGCTGCTGTCGGGAGTGCTCGCCCGGTACGCGCCCGGCCCCCTGGTCCTGCCCTTCGTCGTGCACCTGGGGCTGCTCGCCGTGTCGTTCGCGGTGACCTGGTTCCTGCCGGAGACGGTCGCCGACGCCCGCCGGCTGCGCACCGCCCGGCCGCGCCTGCCGTCCCTGCCGCCGGAGGTCCGCGGGGTGTTCGTCCCGGCCGGGGTCGCCGCGTTCGCCGGCTTCTCCCTGCTGGGCGCGTTCACCGCGGTCAGCCCCGCCTTCCTCGCCAGGGTCCTGCACGTGCACGACACCGCCGTCGTCGGCCTCATCGTCTTCACGGCCTTCCTCGGTTCCACCCTCGGCCAGCTCCTGGTGCCCCGGCTGGGCACCGCACGGGCGATCCCGCTGGGCTGCCTGGTGCTCATCGCCGGGCTGGCCCTGATGGCCGCCTCGCTCGCCTCGACCACCCTGCCACCCCTGGTGCTCAGCGCCCTGATCGGCGGCGCGGGCCAGGGCATGGGCCTGCGCGGCGCGGTGGGCGAGGTCGCCGTCGCGGCTCCCGCCGAGCACCGCGGCGGCGTCCTCTCGGCGCTCTTCGTCGTCGCCTACCTCGGCATCTCGATCCCGGTCCTCGGGGTCGGGCTGCTCGCCGAACTGATCGGCCTGGCCGACGCCGGTCTGGTCGTCGCCGTGTGCATGGCCCTCCTGGCCGCCGCCTCCGGGGCGTACCTGCTGCGCCGGGCCGGCGCCACCACGTGAACCACCGCCCCTCCGGCGGCCGCTGCCGGGCGGGTCAAGCCGCCTGCGGGTGATCGGGTGAGTGGACCTAGCCGTGGCGCGCCGGGCCGAGTACCTCGTCGATGCTGCGCGGCTCCGTGCGCGGCTGCCGGTTGAGCTTGTGGCGCTCGATGGAGGAATGCCGGTAGACCTCCTTGCGGGCCCGCATGATGTTGCCCAGGGGTGCGTGCTCGGCGGTGACCCGCCAGGGCGTGAAGGACAGTGCATCCATCGCCTCGAGGTTTTCCGGGCCGGAGATGTCCTGCTGTGGTAGCCGCAGCTTGGCCACGGTGACGGATGGCGAGAGCTGCTCGGGCCACTCCACGGTGGTGTCCTCCACCGGCATGCGCTCCAGGTCGGTACAGAGCTGGACCTGGATGTCGAAGGAGTAGGGGCGTTCCTGCAGCTCGGCTTGCAGGGCCGGTCGGAAGACCTCCGCCGCGGAGGCCGGGTCGATGGCGCGCCGAACCACCGCAGCGGCGAAGCGCGGGTCGGGGGCGATGCGCACCTTTGCGATGTAGTCCCCGTGCCTGACCGCTCCCATGGTCCAGTAACTCGACAGCAGGACGTTGACCGGGGCGATCTTCGACAGCCGCACGAAGGCCAGGAACTCGTCCCACGCCCAGTCGTCCTGGTCCAGCGTTCCCTTTCCGGTCACGAAATCGGTGAAGAAACGATGTGCTCCGGGTCGGCCCCGGGAGAAGTAGGCCGGCGCGTTCAGGAACAATTCCTGGATGAACAGGTAGTGCTCGACCGTGTTGCAGAAGAAAACCGGCGCGTTGATGTTGGCGTAGTCGAAGGTGCCGGTGTCCGGTTCGTCCTCCAGCAGGGTCGGGCCGGCGATGTCGAAAATCTTCAGCGCCAGTCCGGTGGCGCTGCCCAGTCGCGCGTCGGCTCCGGCGTGAGGCGAACCGTTGGAGAAGCGGATGAGCGCGTCGTGGGTTCCCGGAGTCGCGTAGATGCCCTGGGCGTACTCGGGAGGAAGCCCGTCCAGGATCTCCACCTGCCCTCGGACCAGCCCGTAGCCCTTGGCATGGGCGTCGCGGAGGGCCCGGCCGGTGCCACCGGCGCTGACCGACTCGCTGATGTAGCTCTCGGTCCTTTCGATCACCGTCTGCAGGGTGCGGTCGAAATGCGGATCATCGTCTTCGACATCCGGCGTGTAGGGGACGAACTGTGCTGCCATGGCTTCGACCTCTCCTCGGAGCCTAGTGGGGTCTGAGGGGGCGGAAATCCGCCTCAGCCCTCCAGTTCCGCGAGCCAGCGCAGGGCGCGCAGACCCGGCACGAAGCAGTACTCACCGCCCCGGGTGACCACGAAGCTGGGCAGGTTCCGCAGACGACGCCGGACCGGCTTCTCCGGGATGGTGACGCTGCCGGTTCCGCCGTGATGCCCCGCTACCGGGTCCTGCTCGCCGGGGTAGCCGATGAAGTTGCCGTCGTTGACCCACTCGGCCTTGATGAACTCGAACTGCCGTTCCAGATGGGCCCCGAGGAAGACTCCGACCAGGCCCCGGTCGGCGCCGTCGTCCTCCAGCACGCCCTCGGGCAGCGGCGGGCCGTAGGTGGTGCCGCGGCGGATGAGGCGGTGCATCCGGGCATCGCCGATGATGGTGGCATCGCGGGGGTTGGTGCGCCGGATGTGCGCACCGGCGGGGCACCGGAAGCCACGATCATCGTTCTCCCGGTACAGGAAGTCGTTGACGCGGTGCGGATCGGCCGCCAGCTCCGGATCATCGCGCTCCGGCGTCAGCGCCAGTGGCGCCCCGCTGGGCCAGCGCCCGACCATCTTCGCCGCCAGGAGTGCCTCCTCCTCGGCGCTGGAGCTGTTCGCGCGCAGGTACCGGCGCCAGGCCGCCACGTTGGTGTGGACCTTGCGCACGGCCGCGTAGGTGCCATTGCGCCCCAGCACCTCGGGGCTGGGCATGGGCGGCAGATTGCCGGTTTCGTCGGGGTAGCCGAGGATGAACTCGCCGGCCTTGATGGGGGTTTCCCGCGGGTTGGAACCGGGCAGTCCGACGCCTTCGATGTTCGGATGGCTGATGCCGTCGCGGAAGCCGAAGGTGGTGCGCCCGGTCGGAAGTTGATGGACCTCCTGCTGCCAGATCACCTGGACACCGGGCGTGTCCTGGAAGGCGACCCGGGCCCGCTCCAGCTCCTGGTCCAACTGCGCCGCATCGGAGGAGAGGGCGCTCAACGCGATATGAACATCGCCCGTTCCGAACGGTGCCTCCCAGTGGGCCGGGCCGCTCTCGCCCACGTCACCGATCAGCTCCGCCCGAGCGGCCATGCCCTCACGAAACGCCCGCGGAAAGCTGTCCAGCGATTTCTGCGGCACCCCCAGGGCCCTCAGTCCCTGGTACGTGAACGCCACCGCCACCCAGGCGCCCTGGTCCGAGTCCACGTTGGGCAGACCACCCGAGGTCAACGGAAGCAGCCGCTGCAGCAGGGCACGCCCGGCGTGGCGGTCGTCGACGCGCAGGAAGACGAACTTTCCCTGGTACGGAACTGGCCGTGGACGCAGCGCGCCACTCTGGACGTCGTCGATCTCAACGCCCACGTCGGCTGCGCTGCCGCTGTCCGCCGTATTCATGTGTGCTTCTGCCTCCGTATCGGTCTCTGTATCGGTCTCTGTCCGGACAGCCCAGCCGCAGCCGGCCGACCACCGCCCGCGCGGGGCCAACGGTGTCGGGCCGGCTGTGAGGGTTGATCGTGTCCGGGTGCTAGGCCGCGGCTTCCTCCAGCAGCTTCTGGAAGGCAGGCGTCGCCAGCAGCTCCGCGTTGGCCGGGTTCTCCAGTGCCGCCCGGAACTCAGGGGTGTCCAGCACCGCCTGGAACGCCTCGTTCACGTGCTGGTCCTTCCAGATCTGCTGAACGGTCAGATCGGGATAGGAGCTGACGAAGACACCCGCGGGTTCCTGGTGAGCGACGAACCAGTCCTTCGCCCCTGGATCGCTGACGCCGGGGAACCCCTCGCTGTGTGCGAAGATCCTCTCGAAGTTCGCTCCGACCGCCGTCTTGCCGAAGTCGTCGATATAGGTGTCCCAGGAGCCGTCGAAGACGCTGGCGAACATGAACCGGGTGTCGTTGTCGAATATCACATGGCGTGCGTCGTGCAGGGTGCCGATCTGGCGCAACGCCGCACGGTTCCCCTCGTTGTCCGCCGTGTCGGCGATCTTGGCGAGATCCTCACGCAGCGCATCCGCATGGCCCGGCTTGATCTTGGTGAACACCGTGAACTCGCCACAGACCCCGTCTTTCCTGCCCGGACGCTCGGGTTGAGCCGACTGGGCTGCTCCTGCCGTTGCGGTCATCGTGAGATCCTCCTGCCACGGATCGGCGCGAGGGACGCCAGGCACCCGAAACGGGGCGCCATCGCCCTCACCCTCAATCCTGGCCGCCTACGCGCCGCCTCGCACGTCCGGCCCGAGGCGATGTGGTGACCGGGAGTGGCTTCGGGAGAGCGCTCCGAGAAGCTCCGGAGGACATATGCGGAACGGCGCAGGACCATGGAACGGGGAGCTGCGGATCCTCTCCACACGCCCCGGACACGTCCACGGCAGTCCCGTCGCGCCGCGTGCCGGCGGTCGGGGCACGCACTCCCCGCCGGCCTTGCTCGACTCGATCGCCACCCGACCCCTCAGCTGGAGGCACGCATGGGCAAAGTCCTCGGTGACGTGCTGGGGCTTGCGGCCGGTGTCGCGATCAGCCCGCTCCCGATCATCGCCATCATCCTCACCCTCGCCACGCCTCGGGGACGTCTCAACGGATCGCTCTTCGCCGTCGGCTGGATCCTGGGACTCTCCGCACTGGGCGCGGTGATGCTGGCGATCGCCTCCCCCGCAGGTGCCTCCGCCCACGACCACCCGGCCACCTGGGTGGGGGTTCTCAAGCTCGCTCTGGGCGTGCTTCTCGTCCTCTTCGGCGCCCGGCAGTGGCACCGGCGCCCGGTGGATCCCTCGCAAGCTCAGCTGCCGAAGTGGATGGGCGCGATCGACCGCCTCACGCCGGTCAAGGTGTTCGGACTCGGAACGGCCCTGGCCGCGCTCAACGCCAAGAACGCCCCGCTGACCATCGCCGCAGGTGCCGCGATCGGTTCAGCCGGACTACCGGTCGGGCAGCAGATCGCGTCGCTGGCAATCTTCGTCCTGATCGCCTCCCTCGGCCTGCTGGCCCCACTGGGAGTCTTCCTCCTCGGAGGAGAGCGAGCGAGAACCACGCTCGGCGGTTGGAAGGACTGGGCGGCCCGGCACAATGTCGCTGTGATGGCGGCCCTGTTCTTCGTTCTCGGGTTGAAGCTGCTCGGAGACGGCATCTCCGTCCTCACCTCCTGACACGCCTAGACCGGCAGCAGGCGGGCGATCAGTTCGGTGAGGCGGCGGGCGTTGCGGCAGGAGTGCATCTCGACGACGTCCGCGTAGGCGGGGGCGGCGGAGTCGCCGGTCGGCCAGAGGGCGGGCTGCTCGGGGTTGAGCCAGTAGACCCGCCGGGCGCGGCCGGAGATCCGGCGCAGCGCGTCCAGGTTCGGGTCGCGGTGGTTGTTGCGGGCGTCGCCGAGGATCAGCACGCTGGTGCGCGGGCCGACCGCGTCGAGGTGCCGCTCGGCGAACTCGCCCAGGGCGGAGCCGTAGTCGCTGTTGCCGTGGTGGCCCATCACCCTGGCCTCGGTGAGGATCCGGGCGGCGATCCGGGCCGGGTCGGCGCCGCCGCGCGACAGCAGGGCCGTCACCTCGGCGGTGCGGTTGACGAAGGCGAACACCCGCACCTTGCTGAACTGCTCGCTCATCGCCTGCACCAGCAGCATGGTGAAGTCGGCGAACCCGGCGACCGAGCCGGAGACGTCGCACAGCAGCACCAGTTCCGGCCGGGCCGGGCGGCGCCGCCGGTACGCCGGGCGCAGCGGTACCCCGCCGGTGGACAGCGAGCGGCGCAGAGTGCGGCGCAGGTCGATCTGCCCGCGTGCGGCGCGGCGGCGCCGGGTGGCCAGCCGGGTGGCCAGCTTGCGGGCCAACGGGTGGACGGTGCGGCGCAGTTCGGCCAGCTGGTCGCGTCCGGCGGCGAGGAAGTCGATCCGGTCGGCGGTGGGGGCGACGGCGCGCTCGGCGATCCGCTCGGCGCCGCGCAGCTCGGCGACCCGGCGGCGGGCCTCGGTGGTGACCCGGGCGCGGAATTCCTGGATGCGACGGCGGATCTCGTCGGCGAGCACCCGGTCGGAGAGGTCCGGTGCGCCGGCCTGCTCGCGCAGGGCGGCGAGGATCCGGGCGAGCAGCGTCTCGGGGGCGAGCCGGCCGAGGGCCTGGTGGGCCGACCAGCCGTCCGAGGTCGGCGTGTTGCCGGTGCCGTACCGGCCGAAGGCCTCCACCACCTCGCGGGCCAGCCGGGACTGGGCGGTCCGGTCGTCGGCCGCGAGGGCGGCGGCGAGGCGTTCGCGCAGGTCGTCGCGGAGCGGGTCGGGCCGGCCGAAGCGCGGTGGCGGGGAGTCGTCCGGGTTCCTGGGCGGGCTCCCGTCCGGGTGCTCGTCCGAGTGTTCGGCCGGGTGGGTGCGCAGGGCCTCGGGAGTGCCGACGCCGAGCGGGAAGAACAGGTCGAAGGTGGCGTCGAAGACGGCCCGTTGGCCGTCCGAGCGCAGCAGCGCGGCGGCCAGACCGGCCCGCATCTGCTCGCGGTCGGCGAGCCCGAGGACGTCGAGGACGGCCGCCGCGTCCACGGTCTCGGCCGGGCCGATCCGCAGGCCGTGCCCGCGCAGCGCGCGGACCAGGCCGGTGAGCCGGGTGGCGGTGTCGGCGGGTGGCGGGGCGGTGGTCATGCGACGGTGAGCTTCTGCGCGGCCTTCCGGATGTCGTCCTGGTGCTTGAGGATCACCCCGAGGGTGTCCTGGACGACCGCCTCGTCGAGGGTGTCCGCGCCGAGCGCGAGCAGGGTGCGGGCCCAGTCGATGGTCTCCGCGACGGACGGCGCCTTGCGCAGTTCCATCGCGCGCAGCGCGCCGACCACCCGGACCAGCGAGGCGGCCAGTGTGTCGTCCAGGCCGGGCACCTTGAGCCGGACGATCTGGCGCTCCAACTCGGCGTCCGGGTAGTCGAGGTGGAGGAAGAGGCAGCGGCGGCGCAGCGCCTCGGACAGCTCGCGGGTGGCGTTGGAGGTGAGCAGGACGAACGGCCGTCGGCTCGCGGTGATGGTGCCGAGCTCGGGCACGGTGACCTGGAAGTCGCTGAGCACCTCCAGCAGCAGCGCCTCCACCTCGACGTCGGCCTTGTCCATCTCGTCGATCAGCAGCACCGTGGGCTCGTCGCCGCGGATGGCGGTGAGCAGGGGGCGGGTGAGCAGGAACTCCTCGCCGAAGATGTCGGTGCGGGCCTGGTCCCAGCCCTCGTCGCGGCCGGCGGTGATCCGTAGCAGCTGCTTGGCGTGGTTCCACTCGTAGAGCGCGCGGGCCTCGTCGATGCCCTCGTAGCACTGCAGCCGGACCAGCCGGGCCCGGCCGACCGCGGCCACCGCCTTGGCGAGTTCGGTCTTGCCGACGCCGGCCGGGCCCTCGACCAGCAGCGGCTTGCCGAGCCGGTCGGCGAGGAAGACGGTGGTGGCGACGGCGGTGGAGGCCAGGTAGCCGGTGGCGGCCAGCTGGTCGGCGGTGTCCGCCACCGATGCGAAGAAGCCCGTGCCGTCGCCGTCGCCGCTGCCCATGCCCCGCCCCGTTCCTGTCGGCCGTGTCCGTGCGGCAGCACCCTACCCGCCGGTCACTTCGCTGTCGCGGGGGTGGCGCGGTCGCCTCTCCGGTGCGTGGTTAGGGCGGGTCTGACGATTCGCGGCGAGGTGCGTGCCCAGGCGCCGCTCGCCATGGCGGTCTTCGCGCTGGGCAGTTACGCGGCGAAGCAGATGGAGGAGGCCACCGTCCTGGCGATGTACACGTCGGTGGTGCTGGTATTCCCGCTGGGTGCCATCGGCCAACGCAAGGAGCTGGCCCGGCGGTTGATGGAGGCGAAGCGCAAGGGGGAGTCGGAGGACAGGACCTGGCCGCCGACGATGGTGGGTCAGATCTTCCTGGCCGCTGCCGTGATGGTGGCGGTGTACTGCGTCTGGCTCGCCCCGTAGGCCCTGGACCTGACGAAGCGGCGTACGGCGACCCCGGGTCGCCGTACGCCGCTCGTTCGTTCCGGCCCGCCCGGGGGCGTCGATCGACCGTCAGTTGACGAAGATGAGCGGGCTGCCCGCCACCGAGCTGTCGGTGACCGGGCCGTAGGTGGCGCTGAAGTAGCCGGTCGAGAAGCACAGGCCGGAGCCGGAGACCAGGCTGAACGGCTGGCTGGAGAAGCCGATGGTGTTGCCGGTGTTCGAGGTGGTGCCGGAGATGCCGGTGGTGGTCTGGTAGACGCAGTTGATGCTGCCGAGGATGGTGTTGAGCACCACCGTGGTCTTCATCGCGCCGGCCGCGCCGGGGGTGAGGGAGACCGGGTTGCCGGGGCCGTCGCCGACGGTGTTGGTGAACGGCAGGTTGTTGACGGTGATGCTCTTGACGCCGGTGACGCCGAGGACGTTGGAGGAGCAGGAGCCGAAGGTCTGGGTGTTGAGCTGCTCCACCGCGTTGCCGGGGGCGGCCGGGTTGGCCGTCACGGTGGCGGAGAAGGCGGAGTTGGCGCAGCTGATGCCGCTGGAGCCGGTGGCGCTGTTGTAGAAGGTGGCGTTGGTGCCCGAGACCAGGCTGGCGGTGAGGACGTCGCCGACGGCGGCGTTCGGGCCGGTCGAGCTGCCGGTGGTCAGGACCGCGGAGCCGGCGGCCTGGGCGGGTGCGACGGCCGCGCAGGTGAGGGCGAGTGCGGCGAGGGCGGCGGTACCGAGGGTGCGGCGAAAGCGCATGAGGGTGACCTCTCTCCGTGCGGAGACGGGTGGGGGATGCCCGCGGTGCGGGTGTGACGGCGTGCACGGCGGGGGAGGTGCGTGGGCATGGCGTGCGTGGCCCGGCGTACCGGGGGCTCCGCGGGGCCGTGGTGCGGCGGGCCCGGCGCCACGGGCCCGCTCGTACGGCACAGCGGTGTGAAGGCACAACGGTGTGAAGGTGCGGACGTGCGCTGCAGTGCAGTGGGGTGCACGTCGGCGGCTGCCACCGCCGCGGGCCTGCGTCCGCTCGTGGTCCCGCGGCCCGGGCGGTTGGCCCGGGGCCGTCGGAGCCCTGGAGGTCCGCCGGTGGTGACAGGGTCGCCCACCGGTTGGAAACCTGTCAGTGTTGTAAACCCGGCGTTGCGTCAATGTCAAGACAGGTCACAGGAGTTGGTGATGGAACGGAAACACCTCCGAAGTGCCGACGTGATCCTGCTGCCGGGCGCGCGGACCGGCCGTGACCCGGCCCGGTCGATCAAGCGCGGGCCGAGCCGGCTGCCCCCGGGCGTGGTCGCCGCCACCCAGCGCGAGCGGCTGCTCGACGGGCTGGTCCACACGGTGGCCGAGCGCGGCTACCAGCGGGCCACGGTCAGCGACATCTGCCGCGCCGCGGGTGTGACGAGGCCGGTCTTCTACGAGTTGTTCAGCGGCAAGGAGGACGCCTTCCTGGCCGCGCACCGGCACGGTACCGGGGTGGTGATCCGGCGGATGGCGGCGGCCTTCGCGGCGGAGTCGGACTGGTGCGCCGGGATCCGGCAGGCCCTCGGCGCGATGCTCCAACTGCTGGCGGGGACACCGGCCTTCGCGACCATGGCGGTGATCGAGATCGAGGCGGTCGGCCCGGCCGGGCGCCGCGAGCGGGACCAACTCCTCACCCGATTCCGGGCGTTCTTCGCTGAGGTGCCCCAACCGCCCGCTGGTGTACGGCTGATGGAGATGGTGGATGCCGTGGTGGGTGGTGTCTACAGCGCGGTCTACCGGCGGATCGACTCCGGTCGGACCGTTCAACTGCCGGAACTCCTGCCGGTGTTGAGCATGTTCTGCCTCGCGCCCTTCCTCGGTGCGGCGGAAGCGGCCGGTCGGCTCGGGTTGCCGATTGGTGAAGATCCTTCGTGCACCCGTATTGACCCGGCCAATACTGAGCAGTAGCTTCCCAGTTACTCAACCTGCGGTCCGACCGCACCCGCCCCGCTGCCGAGGGGCGGGCGGCCCGGTCGGGCCGTGGAACGCTGTCCGCGCCAGGGCACCGTGCCAGTGCCTGTACACCCCACCCACCTACAGGGAGCACACATGGCCATGTCCGAGGAGGCCGCCGCCGCGGCCGAGGCACCGGAGACGCCGACCGGCGCCAGGAGAGGTCGGGTACGGCTGAAGCGCAGCGCCCTGATGGCCGTCCCGGCCGTCGCGGCGGGCGCCGTGCTGATGACCCTCACCGCCCAGGGCGTACTCGCCGCCCAGTTCTCCATCAGCGGCATGCCGTTCACGATCACCGCGGACAGGCTCGACGGCAAGGGCTTCGCGCAGTTCGGCGGTCTGGACTCGATGATCCCCGACAGCCCCAACCAGGGCTCCACCGGCGGTCAGGTCCTGGTCGCGGTATCGGCGATCAAGAACGCCCAGATCACCAACCTGTGCCAGAGCGTCGACCTCGGCGGCGTCAACCTGGTGATCCACGCGGGTGACGGCGGTACTCCCGTCAGCGCCACGGACCTCACCACCGACTCCGACATGCTGTCCGGCGACGCGGAGTTCAGCAACATCGAGATCGGCGGCGACGCCAGCACGTACACCAAGGCCGGCGACAAGGGCAAGGGCAACCCCGGTGTCTTCGGGCAGCAGGCCGACACCGTCGTGCTGACGCACCTCAACCAGCACAACTACGCGAGCACGGCGGTCGGGTTCAAGCTGCCCAACCTGCGGCTGAGCTTCAGCTCCAAGGGCTGCTGACCATGGCGGAGTCCGTGCCGGAGCCGGCCGGCCCCGGCGAGGGCGTGGCGGAGGGTGCCGAGGGGACGGCCCCCACCCCTGCCCCCGCCACCCGCCCGGTCAAACGTGACTGGCGGGGCAAGCGGCCGTTCTGGGGCGGGCTGCTGGTGTTCCTCGGCGGCGCCGAGATCCTGTTCATCGAGCGCGCCCCGTTGCCCGTCATCCTGCACGTCGGGATCCAGGGCCTGGCCGGGTACCTGGTACCGGCGGTGATGGTGGTGTGCGGTCTGCTGATCCTGTTCAACCCGGCTCAGCGGCTGTTCTACTCCGTCATCGGCGTGCTCGCCTCGCTGGCCAGCTGGCTCACCTCCAACTTCGGCGGCTTCCTGATCGGGATGCTGCTCGGGCTGGTGGGCTCCTGCCTCACCTTCGGCTGGCTGCCCGAGCAGCCGCTGCGCCGGGGGCGGCAGCGGCGGGAGGACCGGCGCCAGGAACGCCGATCCTCCCGGGCCAAGGTCGGGGTGTAGGGCTGGTCCGACAAGCCCTGGGACGCCCCGGCCCGCGATGACGCCCGCCCCCTGGTGTTGGGAGAGCACCAGGGGGCGGGCGTCGCCGGGTACGGGGCGTCGGGGCGCCGCCGGAGGTCGGGGCTCCGGCTGCCGACCCGCGGGATCAGATCGTCGCGGCGTCGATCACGAAGCGGAACCGGACGTCGCCGGCCAGCACCCGCTGGTAGGCCTCGTTGATCTGCTCGGCGCGGATCAGCTCGATCTCGGCGGTGATGCCGTGCTCGCCGCAGAAGTCCAGCATCTCCTGGGTGCCGGGCAGCCCGCCGATCATCGAGCCGGCCAGCGAGCGGCGGCCGGTGAGCAGTGCGTGCGCGTTCACCGTGACCGGCTTCTCCGGCGCGCCGACCTGCACCAGGGTGCCGTCGGTGCGCAGCAGGCCGAGGTAGGCGCTCAGGTCGAGGTCGGCGGAGACCGTGTTGACGATCAGGTCGAAGGTGCCCGCGAGCTCGGTGAAGGTGGCCGGGTCGGAGGTGGCCCGGTAGTGGTCGGCGCCGAGCTTCAGCCCGTCCTCCCGCTTGCGCAGCGACTGGCTGAGCACCGTGACCTCCGCGCCCATGGCGTGGGCGATCTTCACACCCATGTGGCCGAGCCCGCCGAGGCCCACGATCGCGACCTTCCGGCCAGGGCCCGCGCCCCAGTGCGCGAGCGGCGAGTACAGGGTGATCCCGGCGCACAGCAGCGGCGCGGCGGCGTCCAGCGACAGGTTGTCGGGGATGCGCAGCGCGTACTCCTCGTCGACGACCAGCTCCGAGGAGTAGCCGCCGTAGGTCGGCAGGCCGTCGTGGCCGACGCCGTTGTAGGTGAAGACGGCGCCGCCCCGGCCGGTGCAGTACTGCTGCAGGCCGGCCCGGCAGTTGTCGCACTCCCGGCAGGAGTCGACGAAGCAGCCGACCCCGACCCGGTCGCCGACCTGCCAGCGGGTGACGCCCGGGCCGACCTCGCGGACCACGCCGGCGATCTCGTGGCCCGGCACCATCGGGAAGATGCCGGAGCCCCAGTCCTCGCCGACCTGGTGGATGTCGGAGTGACAGATGCCGGAGAACTTGATGTCGATCACGATGTCGTGCTCGCCCACCGCCCGGCGGGTGATGGTGGTCTTCTCCAGCGGGGCGTCCGGCCGCGCCGCGGCGTAGGCGGCGACCGTGCGGGTGGTGCCCTCGGTGGCGACCTCGGTGGTGCTCGTCGTCGTTGCGTTCGTCGTCGTGTTCGTCATGCTTCCAGCCTGCAGCGGCGCGGAGCGGCCAACCAGTCCAGAGGTCTTCGTACGAACCCCGGACGTAGGGAACCCGGACGTACGACCAGGGAGCGTACGCATGGCAGTGTCACCCTGGCCCACCCCGTCCGCGCGGATCCCCCGCATACTGCAGACATGGACCAGCGCACCGAACTGAGCGAGTTCCTCCGATCCCGCCGCGCCCGGCTGCGGCCCGAGGACGTCGGGCTGCCGGGCACCACCACCCGGCGGCGGGTGCCCGGGTTGCGCCGGGAGGAACTGGCCCAGCTCGCCGGTGTCAGCACCGCCTACTACACCCGGCTCGAACAGGGCCACGGCGAGAGCGTCTCCGCCGCCGTCCTGGACGCCATCGCCCGGGTCCTGCGGCTCAGCCCCGCCGAGCGCGAGCACCTCGGCCGGCTCACCAAACCCGCCCGCCGCCGCCCCGGCCGGGCCGTCACCCGCCGGCAGTGTGTCCGGCCCGCGCTCCAGCAGCTCCTGGACGCCATGGAGGGCGTGCCCGCGTACGTCATCGGCCGGCGGCTGGACGTCATCGGCTGGAACCGGCTCGGTACCGCCCTGCTCGGCGACTTCGCCGCGATGCCGCCCGAGCAGCGCAACATGGCCTGGCACGTCTTCCTCGACCCGGCCGCGCACGAGCTGTACCAGGACTGGGAGGGCAAGGCCACCGACGTCGTCGGCATGCTGCGGCTGGACGCCGGACGCGACCCCGACGACCCCCGGCTCGCCTCGCTGATCGGCGAACTCTCCCTCAAGAGCGCCGACTTCCGTCGCCTCTGGGCCGCCCACGGCATCCAGGACAAGGGCCACGGAACCAAGCAGCTGCACCACCCGGTGGTCGGCCGGCTCAGCCTCCAGTACGAGACGCTGCGCCCGGCGGGGGAGCCCGACCAGGTGCTGGTCACCTACCACGCCGAGCCCGGCTCCGGCTCGGCCGAGTCCCTGCGCCTGCTGGCCAGCTGGGCGGCCACCGACGACCACGCCGAGGCGGCCGGGGCGACGGGCGGCTCGACGGGCGGGGTGACCCGGGCCGGGCAGGCCGTTCAGGGCAGCCAGGGCAGCCAGGGCGGCCAAACCGGCCAGGGCGCCTGAGAGGGGCCGATGGTCCCGGGACCGTCCGGGGCCATCGGCCCTTCACCGTTTCGGCGGACGGCGGTTGACTGGGCAGGTCATGGACAACAGCAGCACACACGAGTACGACCGCCTGATCGCCCGCCACCACGCGATGCGACTGCGGCGCCAACTCCTCACCCCCGCCTCGCCGTCGGAGGCCGAGACCGGGAGCGACGGCTACGACGGCGCCGCCGACCAGCAGGTGATCCGACGCGGCCTCGGCCCGGTCTCCCCGCTCGCCGACCTGATCGACCACCTCTACGCGGTCATGTTCAGCCAACGCCCCTACCTGCGCCCGCTCTTCCCCGCCTCGATGGACTTCCAACAGGCCCACCTGGAGCGGATCTTCCGACACCTGATCGACCAGCTGCACCGACCGGCCGAACTGGAGTCGATGCTCCGCCAACTCGGCCGTGACCACCGCAAGCTGGGCGTACGGCCGGTCCACTACGAGGCCTTCGAGGAGGCTCTGTGCGCGGCGATCCGGCACCGGGCCGGCGAGCGGTGGAGCGGGGAGCTGGAAGCCGCCTGGGTGCGGATGCTGCGCTTCGCCGTCGGCGCGATGACCGCCGGCGCCGACTCCGCCCTCACCGAACCCCCGTACTGGCACGCCGTGGTGACCGGCCACGAGCGCCGCCGCCCCGACCTGGTCGTGCTGCGGGTGCGCACCGGCGAGCCGTACCCGTACCGGGCGGGGCAGTACGGCACCGTCGAACACCCGCGGCTGCCGCACACCTGGCGGCAGTACTCGATGGGCTGCGCCCCGCGCACCGACAACGAGTTGGAGTTCCACGTCCGCCGCACCGGCCCGGACGGGGTCAGCGCGGCACTGGTCGAGCACACCGCCGTCGGCGACCGGCTGCGCCTCGGCCCGCCGCGCGGCGGCCTGCCGCCCGAGGACGACCCCCGCGACCTGCTGCTCGTCGCGGGCGGCACGGGGCTGGCCCCGATGAAGGCCATCATCGAGCAGCAGGCCGCCCACCGGCCGCCCGGGCGCCGGGTGCACCTGTTCGTCGGCGCCCGGGACCGAACCGACCTCTACGACTGGTCGGCCATCGCCGAACTGGGCGTGCACAAGCCCTGGTTGGCGCTCACCCCGGTCACCGCCGGGCGGCTCGCCGACGCGGTCGCCGGCGCCGGGGACTGGCGCGAGCACCTGGCCTGCATCAGCGGCCCGGTCGGCATGGTCGCCTCCGTCCGCTCCGAACTCCTCGCGGCCGGGCTGCCGTTGGCGCGGGTCCGGTACGACCAGGCGCTCTACCGGTAGCAGTACGAGTCCGAGGAGGCGTCGCCGCCCGACAGGTGGGTCTGGTGGACGCGCAGGCCCCGGAAGTCGGCGCCGTGCGGGAAGAAGCGCTCGTCGATGCGCAGCCCGCCCGCCTCGGTGTCGGCGTCCAGCTTGACGATCCACGGCTCGATGCCGTCCGGGTAGAACTGGTCGTCCCAGGCGCCGTAGAGGGAGTTGGTGAGGTAGAGCCGCCGCCCGTCCCGGCTGATCTCCACCATCTGCGGTGCGCCGCTCAACGGGCGCCCCGGCTCGGCCGGGTGCGGGGTGCGCGCGGTGACGCCGCCCAGGCGCACCGAGTCGGCGAGGCGGGGGTGGAACGGGTCCGAGACGTCGTACTGGAACAACTCGCCGGTGCCCCAGGCGGACACGTACAGCCAGCGGTCGTCCACCGACAGGTTGATGTCCGTGACCAGCGGTGGCACCGCGCCGAACGGCTGCAGCGCGGGCGGCAGATCCTCGGCCTTGGCCGGTTCGGCGGGGATCTCGATCACCTTGCGCGCGGTGAACGCCGGTCCCTCCCGGTACCAGAGCCAGACCGAGGAGGACAGGTCCTCGACGTTGGTCACCACCCCGGCGAAGCCCCACTCCGCCTGCGGATCGTGCGCCGGGCGCAGCTCCAGCACCATCTGGTACTGGTCGCCGAGGTCGACGCGCTGGAGGTGGCGTCCCGAGTCCAGCTCCCAGAAGTGCAGCGCGTGCCCGTACTTGCGGCCCAGCAGCAGCTCCGGCAGCACCCCGTCCTCGACCATCCACGGGGTGCCCCACTCGCTGGTCACGCCGACGTTGGTGCCCAGGTGCCACCAGACGTCGTACGCGAAGTGCTGCGGCCCGCGCTCGGTCTCCCAGGGGCGCAGCACCTCGAAGGTGGTGTGGTCCAGCAGCGCCACCCCGCCCGGGCCGTCGGTGCCGTCCCCGCAGCCCAGGCAGGACAGGAACACCCCGTCCGGCCCGCAGTGCAGCGTGTGCGGCCGCGAGTACCCGGCCTTGGCCGCCAGCTCCTCCGCCTCGACGGTCTTCACCAGGCGCGGCCGCACCGGGTCGGGCCTGGTGTCCATCACGTGCAGCCGCGACGACCGCAACCCCGGCAGCAGCAGATACCGCCGCTCCGGGTTCTCGTGGCAGGCGTGCGCGAGGGCACTGGAGCAGGCGTTCCACCCGAAGTGGTGCAACTCGTCGCCCAAGGTGGGAAGTTCGGCGAAGTTCAACACCTTCCCGTAGCTCGCCGAGGCCGGGTCGGTGTCCACCGTGAGCAGCGCGTCCGGCCGCTCCCCGGCCCGGTCGAACCCGGCGACGTACGCCAGCCGCTCCGGCGGCGCCGCGATCGCCTCAGCGGCCGAACGGTACAGCGACGGATCGGTGTGGCTCTGGCCGGCCTGCGGCATGTGTTCTCCTCAACTCGCCTGCGTGACAACCGGAGTCGGATCTGTCCGGAAGCGTTCCACACGACCACCGGCGCACAGCAGGCGCACGGGGAGCGGGCAGGAGGTGCGGCGCGGACCGGCCCCACCCGCGCAGCCCCGCCCCACCCGGAACCGGCCCGATGCGCCCCGGAGGCGGACGCCGCCGCGCAGTGGGGGGCTACCGGCCGGTATGGTCGTGGCTCGGAACGGTGGCGGCCTGCCAGGTCGGCGGGCAGAGCAGAGGACGGGTGCGGCGCAGATGGAGTTTCGGGAAGACGTCCTGGGTGCCCCCTACGAGGCGGCCGAGCTGACCCTGCGGGCGGACGAGGAGGGGGAGGTCTGCGCGACGCTGGTGCGCCGGGTGGTGCCGGGGGCGGAGCGGGCCGTGCTGTACATCCACGGGTACAACGACTACTTCTTCCAGACCAACCTCGCCGACCACTTCGCCGCGCTCGGGTTCTCCTTCTACGCCCTGGACCTGCGCAAGTACGGCCGCTCGCTGCGCCCGCACCAGTCGCCGAACTTCGTCCGGGACCTCGCCGAGTACGACGAGGAGATCGACGAGGCGGTGCGGATCATCCGGGAGGTGGACGGGCACCGGCAGCTGCTGCTGAACGGGCACTCCACCGGCGGGCTGATCGGGGCGCTGTGGGCCGGGCGGCGATCGGGGCGGGGCCTGGTGGACGGGCTGTTCCTGAACAGCCCGTTCCTGTCCATGCCGGCCGGGCCCGCCGTCCGGACGGTCGGCGGCCCGGCGGTGACCGCGATCGGGCGGCTGGCGCCGACCCGGGTGCTGCCGTCGACGCTCAACCCGCACTACACGCACAGCCTGCACAAGGACCACAAGGGCGAGTGGGACTTCGACCTCACCCTCAAGCCCGCCGAGGGCTTCCCGCTGTTCGCGGGCTGGCTGGCCGCCATCCACCAGGGGCACCGGCGGCTGCGGCAGGGGCTCGGGATCGACGTGCCGGTGCTGCTGATGGCCTCCACCAGGTCGATCGCCACCACCAAGTGGCACAACGCCCTGCACCACGCCGACGCCGTGCTGCGCGCCGACGACATCGCCGACCAGGGCCCCCGGCTGGGCCGGCACGTCACCGTCGTCCGGATCAAGGGCGGCATGCACGACCTGGTCCTCTCCGGCGAGGCCGCCCGCACCCAGGTCTTCGCCGAACTCGACCGCTGGCTCGCCGCCTACCTGGACGTCGTGTCGGTGGGGGAGCAGCCGGTGGAGGAGAAGGCATGACGAACGAGCCGGTGCCGGTCGGGCGGCAGACCGACCTCGGCTTCGCCAAGCTGATGCCGGACCTCGACCGGGACGGCGGCTGGCTGCTCACCCTGGACGGCACCCCGCAGTCCTACGTCGACCTCGCCGACCCGACCCACCTGGAGTTCGAGTACACCCGGCGGCTCGGCCACCTCGCCGACGCCCTGGCCCCCGCCGGGCGGCCGCTGGAGGCGCTGCACCTCGGCGGCGGCGCGCTCACCCTGCCCCGTTACCTCGCCGCCACCCGCCCCGGCTCCCGCCAGCGGGTGGTCGAGGTGGACGGGCCGCTCCTCGACCTGGTCGCCGAGCAGCTGCCCTGGCAGGGGCCGGGCGCGGACATCACCGCGACCGTCGGCGACGCCCGCGCGGCCCTGGCCGAGACCCCGGCCGGCTCCCAGGACCTGGTGATCGCGGACGTCTTCCACGGCTCGCGCACCCCGGCGCACCTGACCTCGGTGGAGTTCCTGCGGCTGGCCGCGGCCGCCCTGCGGCCCGGCGGCTGCTACGCCGCCAACCTGGCGGACGGCCCGCCGCTCGCCTTCGCCCGGGCGCAGGCGGCGACGGTCGGCGCGGTGTTCCCGCACACCTGCCTGGTCGCCGAGGCCCCGGTGCTGCGCGGCCGCCGGTACGGCAACATCCTGCTGGCCGGTTCGACGGCGCCGCTGCCGGTGGCTGAGCTGACCCGGCTGCTGGCCGGCGACATCTTCCCGGCCCGGCTCACCGAGGGCGCCGACCTGACGGCGCTGGTCGGCCGGACCGCCCCCGTCACGGACGCCGACGCCACCGACTCCCCGCCCCCGCCGGACGGCGCCTTCAGCATCGGCTGAGCCGCACGCCGGTCGACGAGGCCGGGTTGCCCGGGCCGCTCGTCCGGGCTGCCCGACCGGGCCCGGCGGCGCTGCGGCGGTCGCCCGCAGGTCCGCGCGTCGCCCCGAGCCTCCCCACGTCCGGGGTGCCAGAATCGGCGGGTTCAGGCCGGAGCGCGGAGCACGTCCAGCGCGGAGCACGTCCGAGGGAGTGAACGATGAGCGGTGGGGAGCGGCCGGAGTTGGCGCAGGTGCCGGAGACGGCCTTGTGGACGCTGTGGCACCGGGCGGTGGAGGCACGCCGGCCGGACACGGTGCTGGAGGATCCGAAGGCGGTCGAGCTGGTCGACCGGATCGACTTCCCGTTCGCGGCGCGCTTCGGGCAGGGCGCGCTGGTCAGCCAGCTGCAGGCGCTGCGCGCGGCCTGCTTCGACCGCGAGGTGGCGGACTTCCTCGACCGGTGCCCGCGCGGCACCGTGGTCGGCCTCGGGGACGGCCTGGAGACCCAGGCCTGGCGGGTCGACAACGGCCGGGCCGACTGGCTGTCGGTGGACCTGCCGGAGTCCGCCGCGCTGCGGGAGCGGCTGCTCCCGCCGGATGAGCGGCACCGGATCCTCGCCTGTTCGGCCACCGACCCGGCCTGGATGGCGGAGGTGGACCCGGGCCGCGGGGTGATGATCTGCGCCGAGGGGCTGCTGATGTACCTGCGGCCGGACGAGGTGCGCACGCTGATCGCGGCCTGCGCCGAGCGCTTCCCCGGCGCCTCGCTCGTCCTGGACGCGGTGCCGCGCTGGTTCAGCGACCGGTCCGTCCGGGGCAAGCTGCGCGACCGGCACTACCAGGCGCCGCCGATGCCGTTCGGCATGGACGCGGACGAGCGCGGCAAGCTGCTCACCGCCCACCCGGCGGTGAGCGAGGCCCGAGAGGTGTACCCGGAGGGCGGGCGGGGCCTGGTGCGTGCCCTGCTGCCCTTCGTGCGCCGGGCGAAGCGGCGGCCGTCCGTGGTCGCACTTCTCTTTGCCGAATCTTGAGGAAAGCCTGGTCGGGCTGGAACCACGGCGGGGCGCCGCACGTCGTAACCACGGGTGATCGGCCAGGGGGACAGGCCGCCCGGCACGTTAGGCTGCCCTGATGGGGAAGCGGCCGCGTTGCCGCCATCGGACAACTGCCGGGATCGGCGTGCGGCACCGCTGAGGGCCGCGCCGGTCCCGTCCTGCCACGGAGGTACTGGCCTTGCACATCGACGCCTGGATCGAGAGCGTCCCACCGACCGCGGTGTACGCCCTGGTCGCCCTGATCATCGGGCTGGAGTCGCTGGGCATCCCGCTGCCCGGCGAGATCGCGCTGGTCACGGCCTCCCTGATGGCGGTCAAGGGTGTGGTGAGCCCGACGGGGGTCGCGGTGTGCGCGATCCTCGGAGCGATCATCGGCGACTCGATCGGCTACTCGATCGGGCGCAAGGGCGGCAAGCCGCTGTTCGAGAAGCTCGGGCGGAAGTTCCCCAAGCACTTCGGGCCGTCCCACCTGGCCACTGCCGAGCGCTCCTTCCAGAAGTGGGGGATGTGGGCGGTCTTCTTCGGCCGGTTCATCGCCCTGCTGCGCATCTTCGCCGGGCCGCTCGCGGGCGCGTTGAAGATGCCGTACTGGAAGTTCCTGGTCGCCAACGTGCTGGGCGGCGTGGTCTGGGCCGGCGGGACGACGCTGCTGGTCTACAAGGTCGGCAAGAGCATCGAGCCGTGGCTGGCCCGGTTCTCCTGGGCGGGCCTGGCCGCGGCGGTGCTGGTCGGCGGCCTCTCGGCGTGGGTGATGAAGCGTCGGGCGGCCAGGACGCACGCCAAGATCGAGGCGGAGGAGGCGGCTGCTGCCGCTGCTGCCGCCAAGGCGCCGGTCGCGGAGTGACGGATCGTAGGGCCTGACCGCGGAGGGGGTGTCGGGCCCCCGGAGTAGCATCGGCGGGTACCTGCCGATCTTGCACACTGGAGGGCCCGATGACCCAGTCGACGTGGGACGCCGTGGACGCGTACTTCTCCGAGCAGCTGGTCGGGCACGACCCGGCCCTGGAGGCGGCGGCGGTCGCCGCCGACGCGGCCGGACTGCCGGAGATCGCCGTCGCCCCCAACCAGGGCAAGCTGCTGCACCTGCTGGCGCTGACCCAGGGCGCCCGGCGGATCCTGGAGGTCGGCACGCTCGGCGGCTACAGCGCGATCTGGCTGGCCCGGGCGCTGCCCGCGGACGGCACCCTGATCACCCTGGAGATCGACCCGAAGCACGCCGAGGTCGCCCGCGGGAACCTGGCACGGGCCGGGCTGGAGAAGGTCGCCGAGGTGCGGCTCGGCCGCGCCGCCGACTCGCTGGCCGCGCTGGTGGAGCAGGGCGTGGAGCCGTTCGACCTGGTCTTCATCGACGCCGACAAGCCCAGCAACCCCGAGTACTTCCGGCGGGCGCTCCAGCTGACCCGGCCGGGCTCGCTGATCATCGTCGACAACGTGGTGCGCGGCGGCGCCGTCGCGGAAACGGACAGCACCGACCCGGCGGTCGTCGGCACCCGCGCGCTGCACGAGCTGATCGCCGCCGAGCCGAGGGTCACCGCGACCTCGGTGCAGACGGTCGGCAGCAAGGGCTACGACGGCTTCACGCTGGCCCGCGTGCAGAGCTGAACCACAGAACAACGAGGACGAACGGAGACATCGTGCGGATCGGACTGCTGGGCACCGGCCCCTGGGCGGAGCGGGTGCACGCGCCCGTGCTGGCCGCGCACCCCGGGCTGGAGTTCACGGGCGTCTGGGCCCGTCGGCCGGAGGCGGCCGCGGCGCTCGGCGAGGCGCACGGTGTCCCCGGGTACGCGGACCTCGACCGGCTGCTCGACGAGGTGGACGCGGTCTCGATCGCGCTGCCGCCGACCGTGCAGGCGGGCCTCGCGGTGCGGGCCGCGCAGGCGGGCTGCCACCTGCTGCTGGACAAGCCGGTGGCGCTGACCGTGCCGGACGCACGCGCGGTGGCCGAGGCCGTCCGGGCCCACGAGGTCGCCTCGGTGGTCTTCTTCACCGTCCGCTTCGGCGGCGACCAGATCCCGTGGATCGAGCGGCAGGCGGCGCTGGGCGGCTGGTTCACCGGCCGCTCGGACTGGCTCGGCTCGGTGTTCGCCCCCGGCAGCGCCAGCCCGTACGCGGCCTCGCCGTGGCGGCAGGAGAAGGGCGCGCTGTGGGACGTCGGCCCGCACGCGCTGTCGGTGCTGCTGCCGGTGCTGGGCGACGTGACGCAGGTGACGGCGGTGGCCGGCCCGCTGGACACCGTGCACCTGGTGGTGCGGCACGCCGCCGGCGCGTCCAGCACCCTCGCGCTCAGCCTGACCGCGCCGGTCGCGGCCGGCGGCACCGGCATGGAGCTGCGCGGCGAGCACGGCGTGGCCCACCTGCCCGAGCGCGGCGAGGGCCCGATCGCCGCCCTGCACCGGGCGCTGGACGCCCTGCAGACCTCGGCCGGCACCGGCGAACCGCACCCCTGCGGGGCCGACTTCGGCCTGCGGGTGGTCGAGATCCTCGCCGGCGCCGAGCGCTCGCTGGCCACCGGCGCGCCGGTGGAGGTCTGAGCCTGCGTCACGCCCCGCTTATCGCCACGGCGATTGCCACGGCCTCCGCCCGCTGCACGCACCACGGGTGATACTCCCGGGGGAAATCGTCCTGCCTGCCGGACGGTCAGGCCGGCGGCAGGGTGGGGTGGGGCGGGTTCGACGGGCGGCGGTCGGTGGGGCGGGCCGGGGGGATGACGGGGGCGTGGAAGTCGCGCGGGCCGGTCCACAGGGCGGGGACGGCGTCGCTGCGGCGGGCGAGTTCGTACGCCACGGTCTCGTAGTTGACCCGCCAGCCGTGGAAGTGCGGCCAGGCCTCCTCGACCGCGCGCTCGCGGGGGAAGCCGGCGGCGGTGATCATGGCGACGGCGCCGATGTACTCGGTGTAGGTCAGGCGGATCGGGACGTCCGGGTCCGGGTCCGGGTCGAAGTCCACGCGCAGCGAGCGGCCGATGTCGCGCATCGCGGTGAAGCCCGCGCGCAGGAGCAGCCGGGCCTCGGGCGGGGCCGAACGGGGGCAGAGGGCGAGGTGGAGGGCGGCGGCGTCCATCACCGCGATCAGGCCGACCACCCAGCTGCGGTTGGGCTGCGGGGAGCGGAAGGAGAGCAGCACGGGGTAGTTGGAGTGGCTCTCGCCGATGTCGGCGGCCAGCCGCTCCCAGTCCCGGTAGAGCTGGGGGAGGGCGGTCTCGGTGTCGACCAGGGACTGCCGGGCGAGCAGTTCGGGGCCCCAGGCGGGCTCGCCGGCCCGGGACTGCAGGAGGGTGACCTCGGTCTCGCGGCGCTGGTAGGCGGCGTACAGCGTCGGCAGGTAGGCGATCTGCAGGGCGATCACGAGCGGGCCGCTGGCGGCGGCCAGGAAGTCGATCGCGGACAGGTGGAGCCGCTCGCCGCTGGCGAAGCCGAGGGTGAAGAGGCTGGACCCGGCCTCGCGGAAGGCCACCGACCAGTTCAGGTCCGAGGTGCCGTGCAGGAGCAGGGTGTAGGCGACGAGCATGCCGCCCAGCCACACCGCGAGCATCCCGACCAGGATGAGCGGGGCCAGCCAGGTCTGGACCCGGTCCTGCGCGCGGTAGGTGTCGAAGGGCAGGGCGGACCAGCGCAGCGTTGTCCGCAGGACCCGCCAGAGCCGGTGGACCAGCGCCGAGTACAGCCCGCGCGGGACGACCAGGGTGCGCAGGATGCTGCCGACGACGACGATCAGCAGCAGCACGCCGGCCAGGGTGTGGATCATCCTCATGGCGTCATTCTGTCGGGCGCGCGGGGGAGATGGGGCATCGGGCGCCCGTCATTGACGCGGGACGTCGATGCCGGCCGCGCGCAGCTTCGCCTCGACCAGGGAGTTCAACCGGGCGATGGACGGCGACTGCTCTTCCCGGTGGTGGTTCACCAGTCCGTACCGGGAGGCGGTGTCGGACTGGTACCGAAACCCGTTCGGCATCGCCAGCAGTGCGCGGTTCGCCAGCAGCTTGGCGGCCAGCGCGGACGCCAGCTCGTCGATCCGCGGGTCGTCGGGGTCCCAGGACATCGCGGCCCAGCCCCGCTTGGTCAGCTCGATCCATTCGGGGTCGTCGAGCCAGTGTTCGAGCTGGGTCAGGAAGGGGTCGAAGACCTCCGGGACCAGCGCCTGGGCCAGCACCAGGGCCTCCCGTTGCGTGGCCACGTAGTCGGGGCTGAAGTCGAGATCGGCGAGTCGGTCCAGGACCGCGCAGGCCCGGTCGGGCAGCAGGGCCCGGTCACCTCGGGTGAGCCGGTGCAGCGTGTCGCGGCGCGCGACCAGATCCTCGATCCGTTCGGTGAGCCGGCGACGGACGTCGTCCAGGGCGGCGGCGAACCGCTCGGGATCGGCGTCGAGCAGGTCGCCGATCTCGGCCAGTGGCACGCCCGCCCCGGCCAGGGTCCGGGCCTGGACCAGCCGCAGCAGGTCGGTCGACCGGTAGCGCCGGTAGCCGGAACCGTCGCGTTCCGGCTCCTGGACCAGGCCGAGCCGGTGGTAGTGCCGCACCGTCTTGATCGTGACACCGGCGAACGCGGCCGCCTGACCGATCGTGAGTCCGGTCGCCATCGGTTCAGCGCACCTCCGGATCGTGGGCGGCCCTCGCGCTTGCCTGGAGGTGCGGGTTGCGGGCGATCACAGGGGCGAGGGTAGCGCGCATCCGTTCGGAGCTCATCCCTCTGGTCGCCGAGGCCGGCAGCCGGGGTTGACCTTGACCTTGGGTCAACGTGCACGCTCATCCCATGGCCGCCGCGAAGGGGTCGGTGGCCGCCAGGGCCACCGTGGCGCTTCCGAGCCGTGCCGAACACCCACCGTCGCGAGATAGGAAACGACCATGGGGGACTCCCACCACACCATCGAGAACACCGCTGCCGCGTCGGATCGCCCCGAGCTGCGGAAGGCCCTCCAGGAGATCGTCGATTCCGGTTTCGCCGGGGTGCAGCTGCGCGTGCACGACGAGCAGGGGCAGTGGGTCGGCGCCGCCGGGGTGCGCAAGCTGGGCGAGGCCGCGAAGCCGCCGACCGACGGGCACTTCCGGATCGGCAGCATCACCAAGACCTTCATCGCGACCCTGGTGCTGCAACTGGTCGCCGAGGGCAGGATCGGGTTGGACGCCCCGGCGGACGACTACCTGCCCGAGTTCGGCCTCGACCGCCGGATCACGGTGCGGATGCTGCTCCAGCACACCAGCGGGTTGTTCAGCTTCACCGGCGAGGTCTACGAGGACGGGACGGTCGTGCCCGGCGGAGTCCCCGGGGTGGGCAAGGAGTGGGCGGACAACCAGTTCCGCACCTACCGGCCGGAGGAGCTGGTGCGGCTGGCGCTGTCCAAGCCGGCGCGGTTCGAGCCGGGGGCGGACTGGAACTACTCCAACACCAACTACGTGCTGGCCGGGCTGCTGATAGCGAAGGCCACCGGCCGGTCCTGCGCCGAGGAGATGCAGCGGCTGATCCTGGGCCCGCTCGGGCTGACCGGCACCGTGCTGCCGGGCGCCTCGCCGGAGATCCCCCGGCCGCACGCCCACGGCTACTACGGGTTCGAGGACGACGGCCGGTGGAAGGTGATCGACACCACCCGCTTCACCCCCTCCTGGATCTCCGCGGCCGGCGACATGATCTCGACCAGCCAGGACCTCCACACCTTCTTCTCCGCGCTGATGAGCGGCAGGCTCCTGCCGGCCCCGCTGCTGGCCGAGATGTGCACGCCGCACCCCAAGATGGGTTACGGCCTGGGGGTGTTCGTGGAGGAGACGGACGGCGGTGGCACCATCCTCCAGCACAACGGCGGCTTCTGGGGCTGGGCGTCGCTGATGTACAGCACGCCCGACGGCCGGAGGACCCTGACCGGCTCGCTGACGTTCGGGGGCGCCGAGCTCGGCTGGGCCGCCCTGGCCGCGGTGTTCGAGAAGGTGAAGCAGCGGCTCGTCACGGAGGTGTTCTGCGGCGGGCGGACCGGGCCGGCCCGGCCGACGGACTGAGCACCTCGGACCTCCGACGGGCAGGCGAGGCGGGCGCGGACCTGGGGCCGCTCCCGCCTCGCCGATGGCTACGGCTTCGTCACCGCACCCTGCTCAGTTGGCCGGGCCGCACACCCAGTTCGGGTTGCCCGTCGACCACACGCAGGCGGACAGGCTGTTGCCCGGGCCGTCGTAGATCCAGGGCGACTGGGCGCCGCTGCCGGTCGGTCCGTACACCCAGCTCGAGGTGTTCCAGCTGTAGATGCCGAAGGAACAGCCGCCGCTGTTGGCGATCGGGTCGTTCGCCATGTAGTCGTGGCCGCTCATGAGCTGGACCTTCTCCAGCGCCTGGCAGCCACCGCTGTTGGTGACCGTCCAGGTGCCCTCGGCCGCGTAGGCCGAGGTTGTGGCACCCAATCCGAGCGCGGCAGCCGCGAAGGTGACGGCCACTGCGCGCTTCGTCGTCCTGGTGAGTCGCATGGGGCTCCCCCAATTACTCCGTCTGGCCCCGGACTCGGTGCCGGGGCGTCGTGACACCGGGTGTCGGCCCGGTGGGGAGGTGCTGGCGCCGCCGAGCAGGCTCGGCCGTAGGGGCACGGCGTCCGCCGCGGTGGCGTCTGCGGCCCATGGTGTTCCTCTGTCCCGCGCACATGACAGCCATGAAGCTCTCGCCTTAAACAGGACAGCCCTTGGACCCGGTTGAACAGGACGGCCCTTGGACGCGGCCCCGTTCGCCCGCTCGGACCGCGTCCCGGTCATGGTCGTCGGGCGGTGTTCGGGTCCAGACGGGCGCGTACGGCGTCGGCGTCGCGATGCTGCAGGTGTTCGAGGATGGCGAGGCTCTGGGTCCAGGCGTGCCGGGCGGCCTCGGCGTCGCCGAGCGCGAGGTGGGCGTCGCCGATGTGGGTGTGGATCTCGGCCTGGAGGAAGTAGTCCCCAGCCGCTTGGCGCAGGCGCAGTGACTCGTGGTACGCGGGGAGCGCCTGCTCGTACTCGCCGAGGTGGTGGTGGATGTAGCCGATGCTGTCCCAGATGGAGGACTGGGCGGGCAGGCTGCCGCAGCTGCGCGCGAGTTCCAGGGCGCGTAGTCCGTACGGAAGGGCCTCGCGGGGTCGGCCGAGTCGCGTCAGGTACCAGCTGATGAGGTTGAGGGCGAGGGCCTGTCCGGAGGAGTCCCCGTTGGATTCGAACAGTGTCAGCGCCCGGTGGGCCTCGGCCACCGCCTCTGCGTAAGCGTGTTCCTCACCGTGGGTGATGGCGATGTCGAGCTGGGTCCTTCCCTGACACGTCAGCTCCCCGAGGGTGCCGAACAGGTCGCAGGCGAGGCGCAGTTCGAGGTGCGCTTGGGGTTGGCGATCCTGGGAGCGGTGCACCTGGCCGAGCCAGCGGTGCGCGTGTGCCTGCCGGACGAGGTCCGCGGCGCGCTCGGCGGCGCCCAGTGCGGTCTCGCCGACCTGCTGCCACTGCTGCCACAGCCCCGACTTCTGCAGGTAGGACACCTGCGTGGCGGCGAGCTGCCAGGCGTGATCGTCGAACCCCGCCCGGTGGGCCCACGGGACGAGCTGCTCGACCACGGACTGTTCGTCCTGGTACCAGGCGAGGGCCTGCCCGCGGTCGGTGAGGACCTCGGGCGTCACCCCGACGGCCGGCGCCGGGAGGTCGAACGGATGCCACGAGGCGTCGTCGGCGTAGGCGAGGGAACCGGCCCGGTGCGCGGTCCAGAGGTAGTGGTCGAGCATCCGCCGTGACGCCTCGGCCTGCGTGCTGGTGGAGTCGGCGGCGACCAGTTCGGCGGCGTAGGCGCGCAGCAGGTCGTGGAAGGTGTACCGGTCCCGGTCCACCGCGGTGATCAGATGGGCGCGATGGAGTTCGTCCAGCAGGCGGCGGGTCTCGGCGAGCGGCAGGCCTGCGAGGCTCACGGCCGCCGCTGCGCTGATGCGCGGACCCGGGTGCAGACCGAGCAGGCGGAACAGGCGGGCGGCCTGCGGGGCGAGGGCGTGGTAGGACCAGGAGAGCACCGCCCGGACGTCGGCCTGGCTGTCGCCGGCCGACAGCAGGTCCAAGCGGGCACGGGTGTCGCGCAGTTCGCGTGTCCAGATGCTCAGCGGGGTGTCGGCGCGCTCGGCCGCCCGTGCGGCGGCGATGTTCAGGGCCAGCGGCAGCCGGGCGCACAGATCGATCAGCTCGTCGGCCACGTCCGGTTGGCCCAGTACGGCCTCGGGACCCATGCGGCGGGCGAGCAGTTCGCGTGCCTCCTCGCGGGAGAGCACGTCGAGGGCGAGCGGGACGGCGCCGTCGAGCGCGACGAGGCCGGGCATGCGGTTTCTGCTGGTGACCAGAACGAGGCAGGTGTCCGAGCCGGGGAGCAGCGGGCGGACCTGTGCCGCCTCGCGGGCGTTGTCGAGGACGATCAGCGTCCGGGTGCCGGCGAGACGGCTGCGGTAGAGCGCGAGTCGTCCGTCCGGGTCGGCGGGGATGCGTGGGGCCGGAACGCCGAGCGCGTCCAGGAAGCCGCGGGCCACGTTCGCGGGCTCGGTCGGGGGTCCGGCGGGGTCGAAGCCGCGCAGGTCGGCGAAGAGCTGGCCGTCGGGGAAGCGGTGGGCGACCCGGTGTGCGAAGTGCACGGCCAGGGAGGTCTTGCCCACTCCGGCGGTGCCGGCGATCGCCGAGATCACGACCGCGCCGCAGCTGGGAATCCGATCGCCCAGCAGCTCGTCGAGCTCCTTGAGCTCGCGGGTTCGCCCGGTGAAATGCCGCGTCGCCGCGGGCAGTTGCCGCGGCACCCCGTTCGGCCCGCGGGTCCGCACCCCGCGATGGACCCGCAGACAGGCATCCCGCCACTGGGCGGCCTCGGCCTCCTCCAGCCCGAGCGCCCGGACGATCGCCAGCACGAGGTCGAGGTCCAGGCGGCGGCGCCCGGGCTTGAAGGCGTCCACGACGGTGAAGGGCGAGACGACGCGCGCGGGCCTCATGAACGGTCCGGCCCGCTTGGCCAGCGACCGGTAGGACGGCATTCCCGCCCACGCGCGCAGCTCCCCGAGCATGCCGATGAACTCCGTCAGATCGGCCGCGCTGCCGGGATCCGGCAGACGGCTCCGCTGCTCACTCACGATGTCCCCCGACCCGTGGTGCCGTGTTCCTGACAGCCTGAGTCTACGAGCGAGCTGCCGGCGTGTGTGGGGTTGTGTGGGAAACGGGACTTCAGCCGACCGCCCCGGGCAGCATGGACCCGCCACTTCACGTGCGATCAGCGCACGCACGGACGGGATGACCGAAGCACCAGCCGATCACCTCTGACCGGGCCACGTGCTCATCCCGCCTTGAACCTCGGCTCGGCCACACGAGAAAGAGGACCTCCGTTGAAGCTCCGTACCCTCGGCTCCGCAGCCACCGCCGTAGCCCTGGCCGCCGGCCTCGGCATGGCCAACGTCGGGACCGCCGACGCCGGGACCGCCGACCTCGGGACGGCCCACGCCAGCGCCAGCACCAGGGCCTACTACTGGATGTCCGCGCACACCTACACCTTCGTGTCCTGGTCGCCGGACGCCGGTGACTCCTGTCTGGACGACTCCAACAACGGCGACGGCACCGACAACCTGCGCGCCTTCACCTGCAACGGCATGGCCTGGCAGAAGTGGAAGGTCACCGAGTACGCCAACGGCTGGGCGCAGCTCATGAACCTGGCCACCGGTCGGTGCCTGGACTACTCCAACGACGGCAACCACTTCGGCCTGCGGACCTACGAGTGCAACGGCCCCAGCTTCAACTCGGGCTTCCAGCAGTGGGCCCTGGTCAACCGCTACACCGCAGCCGGCGCCTACGAGTCGGTCCTGAAGAGCGGCCGCTGGGAGGAGGACAACACGGACATGTGCCTCGACGTCTCCAACGTGGGCACCCGCGGCTATCCCTGTAACGGTCCCTCCCAGGATTCCGGCTACCAGGGCTGGACCGTCCTCGACCAGACCTGACCCACGGTGCACGGCACCGGCCTCCCCCTCTTCCCAGGAAGAGGGGGAGGCCGGATGCTGCTCGCGGGGCGCGGGGCGCGGGGCGCGGGGCGCGGGGCTCAGGGCGATCAAGCGGACTGAGGGGGCGGTAAGCAGTGCGAGTGGCTGTAGTGGCGTTCGGGGCGCGGGACTTGGCCAACGTTCGGTTCGCGATCTCGCCGATCCAGCACCTGGTGATCGGGCTCCAACAGGACAGCGGGGCTCCGCTGCCGGCCCGGCGGTGGTGGCGCGCGGTCCGCTCCCGGGTGCCCGGCCGGGCCCTACCGCTGATCGAGCTGGTCGCGGCCCATCCGCTGTACCTCCCGGACTTCCTGACTCCCCCGATACCACTGGTCCCGGGCGGTGTGTCGATCGCCGACGAACTGGACGTGATCGGCGCGGTCAGCACGGAGCAGGTGCACGGTGAGCTGTGCCGGTACGCCGAGTTGGGTCCCACACCGAGACCGGTGGCGCAGCTGTTGGACGGTGGTGCCGCACAGGTGAACCGTCTGTTACAGGCCGTCCACGCCCTCTACCGCGCCTGCCTGGCCGACGACTGGCCCGACATGGTCAAGCGGCTCAACGCCGACATCAGCATGCGCCGGGGCACCCTCGGAGATCAGGGGACGGGCAGGATGCTGGCCGACGTCCACCAGGCGTTCAGCGACCCCACGCGCTTCCAGCTCACCCTCCAGGGCACCGCCCCGACCGTCCCGGAGCACCTGAAGCGCAGCGCCGAGGCCGGATTCGTGCTGTCCCCCAACCTGTTCCTCGGCGGCATGATCTCCCCGTCGATCGCCAGCCCGTGGCAGCAGCCCCTGTTCGCCTACACCGCCTCCGAGGCCGTCCAGCCGCCGCCCCCCGCAGTCGACGGCCTGACCGCGCTCATCGGCAAGGGGAAGGCCGCCGCGCTGCGGGCGATCGGCGCGGGCTGCACCACCACCGAGCTCGCCGTCCGCCTCGGCGTGAGCGCCCCCGCCGCTTCCCAGCACACCGCCACCCTGCGCGCGGCCGGAATGATCACGTCGATCCGCGACGGACAGTGTGTCGTCCACACCCTCACCCCCCTCGGGACCGGCCTGCTCACGGCCAACCCGCTCTGACGGCTCGCCCCGACGCCGAAGACGAGCACCGCGCCGTGCCGAGCGGCGACGCCGAGGTGGCCCCAGGACGGGGCGTGTGGACGTAGGAGCACCTGACACCCCTGACAATGGTGCGGAAGTTCTTGAACGTACAGAGAAAGCGAAACCTCACCATGGATCTCGGCGTGCGCTGGAAGCTGCACGGTGACGGGCGCACGCCCGCGCCGGGGGCGGTCGTCCGCCCCGACGAACGGCTCTCCTGGCCCCGTACGGTCGGGCTCGGCGCCCAGCACGTGGTGGCCATGTTCGGCGCGAGTTTCGTGGCGCCCGTGCTGATGGGGCTCGACCCGAACCTCGCGATCATGATGTCCGGCGTCGCGACCGTGATCTTCCTGCTGGCCACCCGCGGCCGGGTGCCCAGCTACCTCGGCTGCTCGCTCTCCTTCGTGGGCGTCGCCGCGGTGATCCGGGCGCAGGGCGGCACCAGCGCGACGGTGACCGGCGCGGTGTTCGTGGTGGGCGTGGCGCTGTTCCTCGTGGGCCTGATGGTCCAGCGGTTCGGGGCGCGGATCATCCACGCGGCGATGCCGCCGATCGTGACCGGCGCGGTCGTCATGCTGATCGGGTTCAACCTCGCCCCCGTGACCGCGTCGACGTACTGGCCGCAGGACCAGTGGACGGCGCTGCTGGTGATGCTCTTCACGGGTCTGGCCGTGGTGTGCCTGCGCGGCTTCTGGTCGCGCGTCGCGATCTTCCTGGGGCTGGTCTTCGGCTACGGGATCTCCTGGTCGTTCGACCGGATCTTCGGGAAGATCCACTCGGTGGACGCGAGCGGCAAGCTCACCGACCACTGGCGCCTGGACCTGTCGGGCGTCGGCAAGGCGGACTGGATCGGTCTGCCCTCCTTCCACGGCCCGACCTTCCAGTGGTCCGCGATCCTGGTCGCGCTGCCCGTGGTGATCGCGCTGGTCGCGGAGAACGCCGGGCACGTCAAGGCCGTCGGCGAGATGACCGGCGACCCGCTGGACGACAAGCTGGGCGCGGCGATCTCCGCGGACGGCGTCGCCTCCATGCTCTCGACCGCGGTCGGCGGCCCGCCGAACACGACGTACTCCGAGAACATCGGCGTGATGGCCGCCACCCGGGTCTACTCGACCGCCGCCTACTGGGCGGCAGCAGGCTTCGCGCTCCTCTTCGGCCTCTGCCCGAAGTTCGGCGCGGTCGTGGCCGCGATCCCCGGCGGGGTGCTCGGCGGCATCACCGTCATCCTGTACGGCATGATCGGCCTGCTCGGCGCGCAGATCTGGACCAAGTCCGGGGTGGACCTGCGCAATCCGCTGAACCTGGTGCCGGCCGCCGCGGGCATCATCATCGGCGTCGGCAACGTCAGCATGAAGTTCACCGACACCTTCACCATCAGCGGCATCGCGCTGGGCACGCTGGTCGTCATCACCAGCTACCACGCGCTGCGGGCGCTGGCCCCCGCGCACCTCAAGACGCAGGAGCCGCTGCTGGACTCCGGCACGTCCTCGTACGACGCGGAAGCCGGGGCCGACGGCGACCCGGACCGACCCACCGGCTGACCGCCGCGCTGCGCCGCGGCGCAGCGACGGGTAACGGCTGCCCAGGCCGGCGCGTCCTACGTGACGGCGATGGGCGGCGCGGAGGCGGTCGTCGCCAAGGCCCTGGAGGCCTACGGCACCGACACCCCGGAGGGCTTCCGCCGGGCGGCGGAGCTCCTCAACCGTCACTCCGTAGTCGTCCGGAGAGTCCCCAGTCGCTCGACCGGCGGCCCCTCGCTCCCCTGAGGGGCCGCCGCCGCTTCGCGACGGTAAGTCGGCCCACTGAGGGGCCGCCGCCGCTTCGCGACGGTAAGTCGGCCCACCCGACTTCCCGCGCGTCGGGGCTGCTTGCGCGGCCATCGCCACCCCCGGCTCGGGGGGTTCGTCGCGGGCGGGTGGCATTGACAGGGGGTGGCGTCCGGTTGAATGCTAAGCAAGCGCTTAGTCAACGAGGTCCCACCGTGAGGAGCCGACCGATGCCCGAGACCCCCGCCGATCCGTCCGGCCTGGACCTGGCCCGCCTGCGCGCCCACCTGGACCGCGAGCTGCCCGGCACCGTCCAGGGCCCGCTGCGGGCCGAGTTCATCGAGGGGGGCCGCTCCAACCTCACGTACGTCCTCACCGATGGCTCCGCGCGCTGGGTGCTGCGCCGCCCACCCCTCGGACACGTCCTCGCCACCGCGCACGACATGGGCCGCGAGCACCGCGTCATGACCGCGCTGCGCGACACCGGCGTGCCCGTCCCGCACACCCTGCTGCTCGACCCCGGCACGGACGTCCTCGGCGCCCCCTGGTACCTGATGGAGTACGTCCCCGGCGTCGCGCACCGGGACGTCGCCCCGCTCGCCGCCCTCGGCGAGCAGCGCGTGCGCGCCCTCGGCCGGCGGCTCGTCGACACCCTCGCCGTCCTGCACCGGATCGACCCGGCCGACGTCGGCCTGGCCGACTTCGGCCGTCCCGAGGGCTACCTGGAGCGCCAGCTGCGCCGTTGGTCCAAGCAGCTCGCCGCGTCCCGCAGCCGCGAGCTGCCCGAGCTCGACCGGCTGCACGGGCTGCTCGCCGACCGGCTGCCCGCCTCCCCGGCGCCCGCGCTGGTGCACGGCGACTACCGCCTCGACAACGTGCTGGTGGACGACACCGACGCGATCGCCGCCGTGCTGGACTGGGAGATGTCCACCCTCGGCGACCCACTGACCGACATCGGCCTGCTGGTGATGTACACCGAACTGGCCGGCGTCGGCGGCGGCATCATCCCCTCCGCCATGACCGCCCCGGGCTTCCCGAAGGCTGACGAAATCGTCTCGTACTACGCGGAATCGACCGGGCGTCAAGCAGCGGACCTCGACTGGTACGTCGCCTTCGCGTCCTTCAAGCTCGCCGCCGTCGCCGAGGGCATCCACTACCGCTACCAGCAGGGCCGTACCCTCGGCGCCGGCTTCGAGCGGGCCGGCGAGATGGCCCCGATCCTCGCCCGGCACGGCCTGAGCACCCTCAAGGAGAACTGATGGACTTCGCCTACGACGCCCGCACGAACGCGCTCCGCGAGCAGCTGCTGGCCTTCATGGACCAGCACGTGTACCCCGCCGAGG
Source organism: Kitasatospora sp. NPDC087314 (assembly GCF_044744365.1). Lineage (NCBI taxonomy): Bacteria > Bacillati > Actinomycetota > Actinomycetes > Kitasatosporales > Streptomycetaceae > Kitasatospora > Kitasatospora sp. NPDC087314. Next base: position 157,181 of record NZ_JBIUYE010000010.1, on the reverse strand, counting down.
CCGTCCTGGCGGAACAACTCGCCGACCCCGCCCGCCCGTCCTGGAACGTCCCGCCCGTGGTCGCCGAACTCCAGGCCGAGGCGCGGAAGCAGGGCCTCTGGAACCTCTTCCTCCCGGGGGAGGGCGGCGCGGGCCTGACCAACCTGCAGTACGCCCCGCTCGCCGAGATCACCGGCCGCAGCCCGCAGTTGGCCCCGCCCGCGCTCAACTGCGCGGCCCCCGACACCGGCAACATGGAGCTGCTCGCCCAGTTCGGCACCGCCGAACAGCGCGAGCGCTGGCTGCGCCCGCTGCTCGACGCCGAGATCCGCTCCGCCTTCGCGATGACCGAGCCCGAGGTCGCCTCCTCGGACGCCACCAACATCGCCACCCGGATCGAGCGTGCCGGCGACGAGTACGTCGTCAACGGCCGCAAGTGGTACATCACCGGCGCGATGAACCCGCAGTGCCGGATCCTCATCGTCATGGGCAAGACCGATCCGGACGCCGAGTCGCACCGTCAGCAGAGCATGGTACTCGTCCCGCGCGACACCCCCGGCGTCACCGTCAAGCGCGGCATGACGGTCTTCGGCTACGACGACGCGGACCACGGCGGCCACGCCGAGGTGCTGTTCGAGGACGTCCGCGTCCCGGTCGGCAACCTGATCGGCGAGGAGGGCGCGGGCTTCGCCATCGCCCAGGCCCGGCTCGGTCCCGGCCGGATCCACCACTGCATGCGCGCGATCGGCATCGCCGAGCGCGCCCTGGAGCTGATGTGCCGCCGGGTGAGCGGGCGGGTCGCCTTCGGTCGGCCGCTCGCCGAGCAGGGCGTGGTCCAGGACTGGATCGCCGAATCCCGGGTCCGGATCGAGCAGTTGCGGCTGCTGGTGCTCAAGACCGCCTGGTTGATGGACACCGTCGGCAACCGGGGCGCGCACACCGAGATCCAGGCGATCAAGATCGCCACCCCGCGCACCGTCGAGTGGATCCTCGACAAGGCCGTGCAGGCGTACGGCGCGGCGGGCGTCAGTCAGGACACCCCGCTCGCCCAGCTCTGGGCCGGCAACCGCACCCTGCGGCTGGCCGACGGCCCGGACGAGGTGCACAAGCGCTCGCTGGCCCGCCGGGAGCTGAAGCGGCACGCCTGAGTCCGGCACGCCTGAGCGCGGTCCGGCCGAGCCCGTGCGGCTGACGCGACGGCGCCCGCCGACGGCACCTACCGACTGCCCCTACGCCGACGCCTGCGGTCCGGATGCCGCTCGCCGCCGGGGTGACCAGTTCAGCAGCCGGGCCGGGTTCGTGGTGACGGCGGCGCGCAGGACCGACGGGTCGACGTGCGCCGCCGGCCGGGAAAGGCACGCGGCGAACGTCCTGCCGCGTTCATGGCGGGCTGCCCGCCCTGCTGGTGCTCGTCCTCCGCCGTGGGATCGCCGACCCCACGGCCGACCAGCGGCGGCGGGAAACGGCGTCGCCGACGGAGATCTTCCGCCCCGGCCTGCTGAGGGTCACCGTTTTCGGCGCCCTGCTGGGACTCGGCAGCCACGGCGGCTACTACGCCCTCACCACCTTCCTGCCCACCTACCTCCACACCACCCGGCACCTGTCGGTGATGAGCAGCAGCGGGCACCTCGCGGTCTTCATCGCCGCCTCGTTCCTCGGCTACCTCGCATCCGGGTGGCTCTCCGACCGGATCGGCCGCCGCCGGAACGTCGTCCTCTTCGCCCTGTGCTGTCTCGTGACCCTCATTCCCTATCTGCTGCTGCCACTTGACGATCTCGGCACGCTCATCGCGGGCGCACCGCTCGGGTTCTTCTTCGCCTCGCGCGGCTACGTGGTCGTCACCATCGACCACACCTACGAGGCCTCCGAGGTCGCGTTCCCGAACGGGGACCTCGCCACCTCCGTCTTCCCCGACCTGCTCGGCCAGGCCGACCTCGACGTCACCGACGTGCTGCGCACCTCACTGCGGACCAGGGTGGACGACACCCGCTTCGTGCTGGACGAACTCGGCGGGCTGCGCCACGACCCGCGGCTGCCGGCCGGCCTCGCCGCCTCGCTCGACCTCGACCGGATCGGCATGGCCGGCCACTCGGCGGGCGGCTTCACCGCGGTGCAGGCCATGCACGACGACCCGCGGATCGCGGCCGCCGTCAACCTGGACGGCCAGCTGCACTTCCCCGGGCCGGACGGCCACACCGGGGTGGTCCTGCCGACCGTCGCCCAGGACGGGCTGGACCGCCCGTTCCTGCTGATGGGCACCCGCAACGAGGACTCCGGGGACTACCACCACCAGCCCGGCTGGGACGCCCTCTGGCAGCACAGCACCGGCTGGCACGCCGACGTCACGCTGAACGACTCCCGGCACGGCTCCTACACCGACGCGCAGTCCCTGCTGCCGCAGCTCGCCCGGCAGGGTGCGATCACCCCCGAGCAGCTGGGCGAGGACGTGGGCGACGGCCGCCCCGACCGGGCGGTGCTGGCCACCCGGTCGTACGTCGCGTCCTTCTTCGACCGCTGGCTGCGCGGACACGACGATCACCTGCTGGACGGGCCCTCGCCGCGCTTCCCGGAGATGGAGTACGCGAGGTAGCTACTCCCCGAGGACGGCGATCCGGCCGGTGCTGCGCCCGTCGGCGACCAGCTGGACCGCCTCGGCGGCCCCGGCCAGCGGCACCCGGGCGCTCACCAGCGGGCGGACCACGCCCTGGTCGGCGAGCCTGGTCAGCTCGTCGTGGGCGGCGCGGACGGCCTGCGGGTCGTGGGTGTTGTAGAGGCCCCAGTGCAGGCCGAGGATGGCGTAGTTCTTCACCAGGGCGTGGTTGAGGGCCGGCGCCGGGATCCGCCCGGCGGCGAAGCCGACCACCACGATCCGGCCCTCGAAGGCCACGCACCTGGTGGAGCCGGTGTAGGCGTCCCCGCCGACCGGGTCGAAGACCACGTCCGCGCCGCGCCCGCCGGTGAACTCCTTGACGGCGGCGACGAAGTCCCCGGCCGTCCGGTCCACCACCAGGTCGGCGCCCAGCGCCCGGGCCGTCGCAGCCTTGGCCGGACCGCCGACCACGGCGACCACCCCGGCCCCGGCGGCCCGGCCCAGCTGGACCGCCGCGCTCCCGACCCCACCCGCCGCCGCGTGCACCAGCAGCGTCTCGCCGGCCCGCAGCCGGGCCCGGCGGTGCAGGGCGAACCAGGCCGTCTGGTAGCCGATGTGCAGCGCGGCCGCCTCGGCGTCGTCCAGCGCCTCGGGCGCCGGGAAGGCGGCCGCCGCGTCCAGCAGCGCGTACTCGGCGAAGGCGCCGTGCGGCAGCACCGGGTTGCCGATCAGCCGCTCGCCCCGCCGGGCGCCGTCCGCCACCTCGCCGCACAGCTCCACGCCGGGCGTGAACGGCAGCGGCGGGCGGACCTGGTACTGGCCGCGCACCATCAGCGCGTCCGGGAAGTTGACCGCCGCGGCCCGCACCCGGACCAGCAGCTGCCCCGGCCCGGGCACCGGCCGGGGCACGTCCTCGGCCGGCCGCATCACCTCGACCGGCTCGCCGAGCGCGTCCACCTGCCAGGCCCTCACAGCGCCCCGCTCCTCTCCAGCCCCTGCTGGAGCCGGTTCACCCCGGCGAGCCAGCGGTCCGGTTCGGTGGCCCGGACCCGGTAGTACTCGGCGACCTCGGGGTGCGGCAGGATCAGGAAGCGGCCGTCGCGCAGCCCGGCCAGCGCCGCCGCGGCGACGTCCTCGGCGTCCAGCGCGGTGGGCGCGAGCAGCGCCTCGCCGACCGCGCCGGTCGCGGCGAGCATGTCGGTGCGCACGCCCTGCGGGCAGAGCGCGTGCACCCGGAGGCCGCGGTGGCGGTAGGTCGCGGACAGCCACTCGGCGAAGGCGAGCGCGCCGTGCTTGCTGACCGCGTACGGGGCCGAGCCGAGCATGGTGAGCAGCCCGGCCGCGGAGACGGTGGCGAGGAAGCGGCCGCCGCCGCGCTCCAGCCAGCGGGGGAGGAGCAGCTCGGCGGCCCGGACGTGGGCGAGGACGTTGACCTCCCAGGCGCCCGCCCAGGCGGCGGCGGGCGCGTCGGCCCCGCCGATCGGGGCGACGCCCGCGTTGGCGCACCACACGTCGATCTCGCCGAGCGCGGCCCGGGCCTGCCCGACCAGGGCGGCCAGGCCCTCGGCGGAGGCGGCGTCCCCGGGGGCGGCGGTGCCGCCGCAGTCCTCGGCCACGGCGTGGGCGGCGTCGGCGTCCAGGTCGTTGACCACGACCCGGGCGCCGGCCGCGGCGAACGCCCGGGCCAGGGCGGCGCCGATGCCGCGCCCGCCGCCGGTCACCACCACGCCCTGGCCGGTGAGGTCCTCGGTCACCGGCGCGCTTGTTTCCGGTGCGCCGACCTCCGGCACGCCGCTCACAGGCCGCCGCCGAGGGTGACTCCGCCGTCCACGACCAGGGTCTGGCCGGTGATCCAGGCGGCGTCCGCGGAGAGCAGGAAGGCGACCGCGCCCGCGACGTCCTCGGGCACGCCGAGCCGGCCGAGCGGGTAGGCGGCGGCGACCTGCTCCTCCCGGCCCTCGTACAGGGCCTCGGCGAACCTGGTCTTGACCACGGCGGGGGCGACGGCGTTGACCCGGATGCCCTGGGCGCCCAGCTCGGCGCCGAGCTCGGTGGTGAGCCGGATCAGCGCCGCCTTGCTGACCCCGTACATGCCTATCCCGAGCGAGGAGCGGATGCCCGCGACGGAGGCCACGTTGACCACCGAGCCGCCGTGCTCGCCCATCCAGGCGGCGTGCGCGCGGCGGGTCCAGGCCAGCGGGGCCAGGACGTTGACGGCGAGGATCTTGGCGGCGGCGGCCTCGTCGGTGTCGAGGACCGGGCCGTACACCGGGTTGATGCCGGTGTTGTTGACCAGGTGGTCGAGCCGGCCGAAGACCTCCAGGGTGCGGGCGACCGCCTCCTCCTGGTGGGCCGGGTCGTCGCTCTTGCCGGCGACGGCGATGGCGTTGTCCGGCCCGCCCAGGTCGCGCACGGCCTCGGCGAGCGGCTCGGGGGTGCGGGCGGTCAGACAGACCTTGGCGCCGCGGGCGACCAGCTCGCGCGCGATGCCGAGGCCGATGCCCCGGCTCGATCCGGTGACGACGGCCACCCGGCCCTTGAAGGAGTACGCCACGGAGGGTCCTGCCTTTCGCGCGGAACGTTCGACGGGGATGCCGGTTCACCGGCTGACTAAGCGCTTGCTCAGCATGGTGTCGGTGCGGGAGCCTGTCAACAGTCCGCCGACCGGTCGGCGGGAATGCGTGTACGAGTTCTCTGGGAGGATGGCGCCATGACCAGCACGCCCATCGCCGACCTCTGGCGCACCCTGCCCGACGGTGCCGACACCCGCCCCGAGGCGGCGTACCGGCTGCTCCAGGCGGCCGTCGAGTCGTTCGCGGAGCGCGGCTTCCACGCCACCACCACCCGGGACATCGCCACCGCCGCCGGGATGAGCCCGGCCGCGCTGTACATCCACTACCAGTCCAAGGCCGCGCTGCTGGCCGAGATCAGCCAGGCCGGGCACGCGGCCACGCTGGAGCTGGTCCGGGTGGCGGCGGCCGGCGAGGGCGACCCGGCGGAGCGGATGCGTCGGCTGGTCGAGGAGTTCACCGCCTGGCACGCCCGGGCCCGTACGGTCGGCCGGGTGGTCAACTACGAGCTGCACGCGCTGCCCGAGGACGCCTACGCGGTGGTCGCGGCGCTGCGGCTGGACATCGAGCGCGAGGTCAGCGCGCTGATCGAGGCGGGGGTGGCGGACGGCGCCTTCCAGGTGTCCGAGGTCCGGACGGCGGCCCGTGCGGTCACCTCGCTGGGCATCGACGTCTCCCGCTGGTACACCGGCCGGTCCACCGAGACGCCCGATGAACTCGGGCGCCGCTACGGCGAGTTGGTGCTCAGAATGCTCGGCGCCCGGGTCTGATAGCCCGGGTCCGAGGCACAGCCCGGGGGTAGAGGTGGAACCCGGTCAGCGGCTTGTAGGGGCGTCCGCGCACGCCGCCGACGCCCTGGCAGAACCGCTCGGCGAGCAGCACGGTGTTGTCGGCGTCGGTCTTGGGGATGTACTCGGCGTACGCGACGTCGCCCGACAGGCCGCGCTTGCCGTCGTACTGGGCGTTGCGGAAGTTCATCGTCGGGTCGATCGACTGGTTGTCGTCGTCGCCCCAGTTGTAGAGCATGTCCTCGGAATAGCTGTGCACGTCGACGAACCAGCCGGTTCGCGGGTACTGGTCGAGCAGCCAGCGGACGTTGCGGGTCTCCGGCTCCGAGAAGTCGCTCGGGCCCGCGTAGACGTACCGGTCGCACGGGCTGGCCGAGACCTGCGGGGCGGCGGTCGGGGCGAAGGCGGTGGCGAAGTCGAAGAGGAAGTCGTAGTTGCGGTTGAGGTCGACGCCGCCGCAGTTCGGGTCGGCACTTCCACCGGAGTTGGCCGGGTCGCGGTTCTTGCGCCACATCGGGTCGACGGTCTGGCTGTGCAGCCGGCCGTCCGTGTTGACCAGCGGGAAGAACACCAGGTCCAGCCGCTGGAGCAGACCGCTGACCTGGTCGGCGGTGAACGTGGTGCCGCCGTAGCCGAGGCCGGTGCCGTTCTGGTGGGCCTCCAGCAGGTCGGCGGCGAGATGGACGAGGATCTCGCAGCTGCCCCACTCGCGGGCGTGCACGCCGCCGATCATCATCACGCAGGCCTTGGGGGTCTCGACGAGGACGCCGATCTGCAGGGCGTGCGCGGTGCGGCCCTCGTGGGCGGGCGCTCGGGGACGTCGGGCGGGGGGCCGCCGGTCCTCGACCACCGACGGGTAGCGTGGCAGCCCTATGAGCCGCCGTTCCGAGGAGGATCGATGATCAGTCAGAACGACTCCGTTCCAACCCTGTTGGCCGAGGCCTGGGCCTCCTGGGCGGAGCGCGGCGCGACCCTGGACGCCGCGTCGTGGGACCTCGCCCTGCTCGACCTGATCGCGGCGGTCGGTGGCCCGCCTCCGGCCGACGGCGCCCTGCTGGTCGAGGTGGCCGATCCGGTGGCCTTCATCGAGGCGGCGGCGGGTCGCGGCACCGAGGCGGTGCTGCCGGTCATCCGCTGACCCGAGACCGCGCGTGCCGAGGCCGGGCGTATCATCCGGCCGAGGGCACAACGGGGGAACCGGGGGAACGGTCGATGGTCGACATTGCCTGGTGGATGCTGCCCGCAGTCCTGTACGGCGGCGGTTGGGTCGCCAACAATGCCCGTCGGGCGCTGAAGGTCCGGCACGAGCGCAGGATCGAGCTGCTCGACGCGGCCGAGCGCCGCCGGCTGGCCGTGGAGGCGGCCCGGCGCCCGCCGGAGCCGGTCTGCGGCTGCACCCACCACCTGGCCAAGCACGACAGGCAGGGCCGCTGCCACGAGGTGGTCGAGGCTCCCACCGCCTGGGACGCCGAGCGCCGCCCGCTCCAGTACGAGCCGCGCCCGTGCAACTGCCAGCAGTACATCGGCCCCGAGCCCCTGAACACGGTCTTCGCACCGGAGCTCGCCGACCCGCGTTGACCGGCACCGGCCCCCTGGCGTCGGCTCACCGCGCGGGGCCGCCCTCGCGGGCGGGGCGGCGGTTCGGGTCGCCCGATCCTCCGTTCCTCTCCTTCCTCTCCGGTGGCCCGGTGGTGCGAGGGGGCGCCTGGTGCCGGGCTGCGGGATCGATCGAGGGCACAGCATCTGTCATGGCCCTTTCAAAGAAGGGGCTTTGCTGTCACGCTGCTGCTCCCGGTTCGATCGTCCGAGAGGTTTCGATGAAAAGACTCCTGCACGCGCTGGCCGGCGCGGCACTGTTCGTCATGGCCGGCACCGCGGCGCTCGCCACCCCCAATGTGGCGAGCGCCGCGGACTGCACGGCGGCCCAGGTCGTGGCCAACGGCGGCTTCGAGTCCGGCACTTCGCCCTGGACCGCGCCGAGCGGCGCGATCACCGGCGGTGGCGGTCAGAGCGCGCACTCCGGCGCCTCCTTCGCCTGGCTCGACGGCTACGGCTCCACGCACACCGAGACGCTCGCCCAGTCCGTCACCCTCCCCGCCGGGTGCGGCACCGCCTCGCTGGGCTTCTGGCTGCACGTCGACACGGCGGAGACCAGCACCAGCACCGCCTACGACAAACTGACCGTCGGACTCGGCTCCACCACGGTGGCCACGTACTCGAACCTGGACGCCCAGGCCGGTTACGTGCACAAGACCGTCGACGTCTCCGCCTTCGCGGGGCAGACCGTGACGCTCTCCTTCACCGGGGCGGAGGACTCCAGCCTGCAGACCAGTTTCGTCCTGGACGACGTCACCCTGGACGTCTCCGGCGGCACCACCCCGCCGCAGCCCGGCGATCCCACCCGGACCCCGGCCGCACCCGCCTACACCGTCGACCTCAGCAGTGACGCCTCCGGCGGCAGTTGGACCGGCCACGAGAGCGTGACCTTCACCAACGCCTCGGCCGCCCCGCTGAACGAGGTGTACCTGCGGCTGTGGGACAACTACCACGGCAGCTGCCCCGCCACCCCGATCGCCGTGACCAAGGTGACGGGCGGGACGCCGTCCGCGCTCTCGGTGAACTGCACCGCGCTGCGGATCGCGCTGCCGGCGCCGCTCGCTCAGGGGCAGAGCGGTACGGTCGGCTTCGACCTCGGCATCACCGTGCCGAGCGGCGCGGACCGGTTCGGCCGCGACGGGGCGTTCGCCTTCATCGGCAACGCCCTGCCGGTGCTGGCGGTCCGGGACGCGGCCGGCTGGCACCTCGACCCGTACACCAACAACGGTGAGTCCTTCTACTCGCTGGCCTCGGACTTCACCGTCACGCTGGACCACCCGTCGAGCCTGCTGGTGCCCGCCACCGGCACCTCGGTGGACACCCCCGGCAGCGCCGGACGGACCGTCACCAGGGCGACCGCGAGCAAGGTGCGCGACTTCGCCTGGGGTGCCGGGCCGTTCACGCGGATATCCGGTACCTCGCCGGCCGGGGTGAAGGTCAACGTCTACTCGGTGGCGGGGATCAGCGCCTCCGACGCCCAGTCGATGCTCTCCACCGCCGTCTCGGCCGTCGACGCGCACGCCCAGCGCTTCGGGGCCTACCCGTACGGGGAGTTGGACGCGGTGATCGACAACAACTTCTGGTTCGGCGGCATGGAGTACCCCGGCTTCGTCCTCGACCTGGTCAGCACCACGGCGCTCACCCACGAGATCGGCCACCAGTGGTTCTACGGCATCGTGGGCGACGACGAGTACAACGGCCCCTGGCTGGACGAGGCCTTCACCGACTACGCCACCGACCTCGCCCTCGGCAAGACCGGTGCCGGCTGCTGGAACAGCGTGTCCTGGGCCTCGTCCGCCGAGCGGATCACCAATTCGATGGCGTACTGGGACGCCAATTCCTCGCGCTACTCCACGGTGGTGTACGGCTACGGCAAGTGCACCCTGCACGACCTGCGCCGCGTGCTCGGCGACACCGCCATGGCCAAGCTGCTGCGGGACTACGCGCAGTCCCACTGGTACGGCGTCTCCACCACCGCCGAGTTCAAGGCCGCCGCGCAGGCCGCCACCACCGTCGACCTGACCTCCTTCTGGAGCCAGCACCGCATCGACGGCTGAGCGCAGCCGCACGTCACGCGCCGACCCCGGCCCACGGACCGGGGTCGGCGCCCTCTACTCCGCGCGGGGTCGGTCGGTGCGGGGCACGCTGCGGCGGCCCCGCACCGACCCGTGGGCCGTCAGCCGAGGGCGAGTGCGCGCAGGCGGTCGGCGGCGCCGTTGAACAGGTCCTGGTCGCCGGGGAAGGTGCCGGAGTCGGAGTACTGCCAGATGGTCTGGTAGCCCCAGCCGTTCGGGAGGGTGTCGACGGTGGAGCCGTAACGGGCTAGCCAGAGCGGGCTGGTGGCGCCGAAGCCGCCGTCGTTCCCGGTGCACTGGGACCACCAGCTGACGGTGGTGTAGATGGTCGGGTAGCGGCCGGTGCGGGTGTGGACGGTGTCGCTGAAGGAGCGGATCCTACAGACCCCGAAGCGTCGCGGGAAGTCGGGAACGTTCGGCGGTCGGTGGCGCTGTCATGCGAGCACCATCCAGCCAGGCGACGATCCAACATGATGCTCTGACCTGCGGGGATACGGAATGAAGCCCCCGCAACGGGAGTGCCTTGGTGGCGTCAGGTGGGGCCGCTCCTCCTCCTCCACCAGCAGCTGCGCGGCGGGCCGGCCCAACGCCTCCCGGTCGCTGAAGCCGAACAGCTCCTCGGCCTGCGGGCTCCACAGCACGATCCGTCCCTGCTCGTCCAGGGCGACGGCGGCCACCCCAGCACGTCCAGCAGCCCACCGGCGGCCATCGCCGCATCCGCCGGCCCCGGCCGGTCCCGTTCGGCTGCGCTGCGAGCCACCCCACATTCCTCTCGACGCCGGCGACTGGTTCCTCCATCGTCCGCCCCGCGTGCGGCCGTCGGCCAGCCCGAGCTCGGCACGCACCACCACAGGCCGGCGGTGCCGCAACGGGACACCCTCGATCACTTTGATTGGTCGCAAGATGATCTACTGAGCGGATTGATCGGCGTGTTCGGTGTCCGGGAAGGGCTGCTCCGCCCAGATGACCTTGCCTTCGCGGATGTAGCGTGTGCCCCAGCGATGAGCGAGCTGGGCGACCAGGAACAATCCGCGTCCGCCTTCATCGGTACTGGTGGCACGGCGCAGTCTCGGTGAGGTGCTGCTGCCGTCGGTGACCTCGCAGATCAGCGCGAGGCTGCGAAGCAGTCGCACTTGTATGGGCGGCCCGCCGTAGCGAATGGCATTGGTGGCCAGCTCACTGATGATCAGTTCGGTGGAGAATGTCAGCTCCTCCAATCCCCAGTCGGCCAGCTGTCGTGCGACCGCCGAGCGGAGGCCGGAGACGGCTGCAGGGTCGGCGGGCAGGTCCCACTGCGCCACCTGTCCGCCGTCGAGCGAGCGGGTGCGAGCAACAAGCAATGCGACATCGTCCCGCGGTTTGGCCGGGAGCAGAGCTTCGAGCAGGGTGCGGCACATCTCCTCTGGGGTGCCTGCAGGGCGGGTGAGTGCGTCACGCACCTCGGCGAGTACGATATCGGGGTCCTGCGAACCGTCGCGGAGTAGGCCGTTCGTAAAAAGCACCAGTTCACTACCCTCGTCGAGTTCAATCTCGAGGGTCTCGAATGGTTGCCAGCCCAGGCCGAGCGGCGGCCCAGTCGGTACATCCGGGAAGTCAACATGGCCGTCCGGCCGTATCAGTGCGGGCGGTGGGTGGCCTGCGCTGGCGAGGGTAAGACACCGCGAAACCGGATCATATACGGCGTACAGACAGGTGGCGCCAGCTATCATATTCCCGGTCGGTGTACGCGCCTGCTGTTCACGCTCGAGGCGTTCAACGAGATCATCGAGATGAGCCAGGACCTCCTCGACTGGCAGGTCAAGGTCGGAGAAGTTTCGTACCGCTGTGCAAAGCCGCCCCATCGTGGCGGAAGCCTGTACTCCGCGACCGACCACATCTCCCACGACGAGCGCCACCCGGGCGCCCGAGAGCGGGATCACGTCGAACCAATCGCCGCCGGCGCCGCCGCGGGCAGGCACATAGCGATGTGCGGCCTCGACGGCGTCCTGATCGGGCAGGTCATGAGGTAGCAGGCTCGTCTGCAAGGCCAGGGCGGTGGCGTACTCGCGGGTGTAGCGTCGGGCGTTGTCGATACTCACGGCCGCGCGACTGACGAGTTCCTCGGCGAGCAACAGATCGTCCTCTTCGAAAGGACCTGTTTGCTCGGACCGGTAGAGGACCACGACGCCCAGGACAACGCCACGGGCGCGCAGCGGCACCGCAATGAGCGAGTGAATGCCTTCCTCACGAATCCGCTCAGTGCGGTCCGGATCCTGCGCGATCCACCCGGGCGCCGTGTTCAGTTCCGGCTCAAGGACCGACTCCTCCGAGGCCAGGCTGATCGCCTGCGGGGTGGACTGGGCATACCGAATCAGATCACCCACCTCGTACAGGTGCGAGGAGGGCCGAATTCCGCTGAGCGCGACGCGGCGGACCGGCTCTCCGAGACCTGGTGGCTCCTCTCCGCTCAGCACGGCGTCTGGGATGTCCACGGCGGCGAAGTCGGCGAGTTTCGGGACCGCGACCTCGGTCAGGTCCTTAGCCGTGCGCGTCACGTCGAGGCTGGAGCCGAGGCGCCCGGCCTCACTCAGCAAAGACAGACGCTGCCGAGACCGCAATGCCAGCCGTCCCACGCCCGGCTCCCCAATCGCAACCAGCCACGGCGAGGACGGAGACGGCGGCGATGGCGACGTCCTGAGGGTGGCTGCCGAAGACGGCGGCAGCACGGCGGGCTCCTGGTCCGGTCCGGAACCGTTGTCCTGCCCAATGATCGTCTCGGTGGCTCTCATCGCCGTAGAGTCCAGACACCGTAGTGCACCGTCAGGCAGCACGGCCTCAACCGCGAACGCGGATGGGCCGGCGGCGTTGTCCACCGCGCGGCAGAGCAAGGTGGCAACGCGACCGTGGCGAAGCTGTACAACGGTCAGGCAAGTACGTCCCGCGGAGATCATCTCCGCTGCGGTTTCTAGTAGGACTATACGATCACTGGACTCCAACCGGTCTTCGGGAAGCAACCAGGCAGAGACCGGCCGGTCGGACCAGCTCGCTGCGGAGACGCCCGCCCGGCGGCGTGCCCGGTGAAATGCGTACAGCAAGGCACGGTCACGGCCTCGAATCTGGCTGAGCAGTCGCCGTTCGATCATCTTTGCCGTCTCGTCGACCAGATTCATCATGTTGATGTGAGCGTCATCGTGTTCGCAGGTCAGGTCCAGTGCGCCGAGAATCCTACCGCCGAGCGGGTCGCGGATAGGCGCGGCAGCACAGGCAAACGACCGCATGAAGTCGGCGAAGTGCTCACGGCCGCAGATAAACTCCCGGCGCCTGCTCGCAAGCGCGGTGCCCATCCCGTTGGTGCCGACGATCGGCTCCGGGAAGCCGAAGCCGGGCGCAAGCTGGATAGAGTCGCAATAGGCGTTGAGTGACGGTTCGCCTACGCGCCGCGCCAGCACGCGAACCTGCTCATCGCACAAGAGGGCGGACACCTTGATGCCGGCAATCTTCGCCTCGAGATCATCCAGGACCGGCTGGGCCAGCTGGCCAAGCAGACCCCTGAAATCCAGATCCTGGTGGTAGAGGACCTGAATTCGGTCGGCCCTGACCCCCTGGGAATAGCAACGCCGCCACGACCGCAGCACCGACCCGCGGCATCCGTCGGCTACCGGGAGGCCGCCCAGGAATCGTTCATGCGCGACATTCAGCGCTCGAATATCGTCCCACTCGACTGTCACCTGCGCCTGCCTTCCCGCCCCGAGGTCGCACCCCGAGATCCCTCGGCCAGCTTCAACCAGCATATGCTCCGCTTCTGCGGCACGCCAAGATCACGACCCGCTACAAAGTCGAGCTGTCTGCGAGAGCTCTTATTCGTGAGCAGGCTGGCTAAGGGTAGTCGGGCCATGGCGCAGGGCGATGGCGCCGGTGAGTTGCTGTTGGACGGTGAATGATCCACTCGACCACCTACTGAAGTTGAATGCGTGATGTCGGTGTCGGCTGGGGGCGGTCATTCAGATTTAGGCCGGCCTGGATGAGGCAGCCGTCGATCACGTGTGGGCGGTGCTGGATCTTCCTGAGGCGGGTCCGGACGGCCCTGGCCAGGTGGCCGACGCCGGCGGCCGCGATGTTGCCGATTCCCCGTTCGACCAGAGCCCAGACACCCTCTTGCCGGGTTCAGGCCGGGTGCGTAAGGCCGGTACGGCTCTGATCTCGCTGACCTTCACCGACCCCCGCCCCGTGGTGGAGGACACCCGCATCTGACCCGCCACTGCCGACGCAGCACGCTCTGCGCCTATCGCGGCGGCGAAACATGAGCCACCCAAGGCTTCATTCGGCTACAAAGTACCTCTTTACGGCATGGAACCCGCAGGCGCCGGATTTCCCCGCGACGACTTCGACGTCGATTCCAAGGCCGGCTCCGTGCTCGATCACGGCGTTCTTGAAGCCGGTGTCGACCCGGCTCTTGGAGATGCCGTCGGGTACGTCCTCTCGGCCCGGTTTAGGAGGCGGATTCCCAGGGCGTTCTCGGACGGGCTCGTGGCGGTGGCGGTGGCGGCGAGGATGCCGCGCTTGCGGTCGATGTTGATCAGCGGCGGGGTCAACTCGGACGACACCGTGCTCACAGGCTCGTTGTGATCATGCATGTGATGCCAATGAGTCGGGGCGCGATGAGCTCTGAAGTACCCCGGTGCGTGCCGCCCTCGTCTCGAGGCGGCACGCACCGGCCAATTGCCCGTTGTGCTGCCGCCAGGAAATAGTTAAGGTGCGTTACCAGGTTGCCGTGGTCCACCCATGGTTGCTCCACCATGCAGGGCTCCCCCGTCCGTTCACCGGGTGTGCCGTGCGCCTCAAGGCGATGCTTCCGCTTCCTCCACGCGGGAGACGCCTGCGTGCCCCGTTGCCCGCCGCGTCCCGCCAGGCAGCGAGTCCGGGGCACCAGCAACAGTTCTGACACCCGTTACAACCGGGGCGGAGCCCGCACCCCCATGCGTCCGCCCGAGGAAGGGTCCCCGTGGAAGACTGTGAACACCCGGACCGAGCTGGCGTCCGGGTTCGAAGGCTCGTGAATGTGCGACTCGACACCGCGCTGGCGGCGGTGCCCGCCTCGACCGATCCGGCTGCGGCCACCGACACCGGCCCGGACGGGTGGGTGCTGAGCACCACCGACACCGCCACCGACGACCTGCGCGCCTTCGTGGGCGGCGGCCTACTTCACCGCCTGGGCGCCCGCAGTCGGGGAGGGGTTCGGCAGCTCGCCGACACCCCTGGTCGGAGCCGGCCGGGTTCCGCGCCGTCGGCGGCCTGAAGTTCCCGATGGAGTCGGGTGACAACGCGCACGCGGAGTGCCGGAGCTACGCCGGGCGGCAGGCCGAGTGGGCCGACATCACCCTGATGCGGTGCCCCTGGGCCTGCGCGATGCAGGCCGGACCGGGCGCATCGCGGCGTCGCTACGCCACCCAACTCCCCACCGCCACCCGGCTGTGAGCGCCTCTCGCACCGACTGTGCCTACCCGGACCCCGGCCGGCCCGATCGCCGGAGCGGTCGGCGCTCGCTATCCGGACGTGCCCGGCAGTGTCAGTGCCGACGGAACGCTGGTCCGGCTGTACGACTGCAACGGGACCGCTGCGCAGAGTTGGACCGTGTCAGGTGGCCGGACGAGGCGCTCCCTCAGCAAGTCCCTTGACGTAAGCGATAGTTCACATGCCTGCGCCACTGCGGTCCAGCTCCGCACCTGCCACGGCACGCCGGTGCGGCAGGGGACTCGGGTAGGAGGCCCGGGACTGCCGGGGAGCTACCGGTCGGCAGTGGACGGCTCCGACCGTGCGGTGACCGACTGTGCGCCGCTCCGTGGGAGCTTCGCCCCGGGCCCACCCCCACCATGCCCTCGTGCGACCGCCTCGGTGCCCGCACGCCGACCGGCCGAACGAGTACCCAGGAGAACTGGAACCCAGAAAGGAAGACATGAAGCGATCAACCAAACCGACGGTGGCATGGGCCGCTGTCCTGACCACGATCGGGCTGGTCCTGCCCGTCGGCTCGCCCGGTGCCGCGCACGCGGCGGATCCCAGCGGGCCGGTGGTGGACGGCAACGCCCGGTTCACCGTGGAGTCGCCCACGCTGATCCGGCTGGAGTACGCGGGCGACGGCGTGTTCCAGGACCGGCCGACCTTCAACGCGGTCAACCGGGCCATGCCCGCCACCAAGTTCGAAACCCGGGTCTCCGGCGGCTACCGGATCATCGAGACCGGGGCGCTGACGCTCCGCTACCGCCAGGACTCCGGCCCGTTCAACTCGGCCAACCTGAGTCTGAACCTCGACGACAGCGCCACCACCGTCCACCCCGCCTTCCCCAGGACCTGTGACTTTGGTGCCGGTTGCGAGGCCGAGGGGCTGACCCTGCACGGCGACGCCACCATCTCCGGCAATCCCGCATCCAAATCCGACCTGGCTCCCTTCAACTCCGCCGGCTTCACCGGCAAGGGGTATGTCGGCGGCTTCCACCGCAAGGGCGCCTCGATCAACTGGGACGTGGCGAGCGTCCCGAGCGCCGGCCGGTACGCCGTGCAGTTCCGCTACGCCAACGCCAAGGGCAAGGACGAGCAGACCACGGACCGCACCGTGACCCTGACGGCCAACGGCGATCGGACCCAGGTGAGCCTGCCGCCCACCGGGGACTGGGACACCTGGGCGCTCTCCAGCACCACCGTCACCCTGCCCAAGGGCACCTCGGCCCTGTCGCTCTCCTGCCAGGCGGAGTCGTGTCAGAGCAACATCGACTCGATCGCCGTCACCTCGCTCGACGCGCCGTATCCGACTCCCGCCAAGTCCGCCAACCTCGGCGGCTACCGCAACTCCCTGGACAATCTGTCCGGCCCCGCGCCGATGGCCGACGGGATCCTGTCGCGCGACGGCTGGTATGTGCTGGACGACACCGACACCGGCCTGATGAACTCCGACGGTACGGTCACCCCGCGCCCGGACCATGGTGGACAGCCCTACCAGGACGGCTACCTGTTCGGCTACGGCACGGACTACAAGCAGGCGTTGAAGGACTTCCGCCACCTGACGGGGCCCGCGCCGCTGCTGCCCCGCTCGGCCTTCGGGGTGTGGTACAGCCGCTGGTCCGAGTACAGCTTGACGGGCTATCAGAAGGATCTGCTCCCGGCCTTCCGGGAGAACCACGTCCCGCTCGACCAGCTGGTCACCGACACCGACTGGAAGTCGCCGAGCAAGTGGGCCGGGTGGGAGTTCAACCCCGAGCTGTTCCCCGATCCCAAGGCGCTGTTCGACTGGGAGAAGTCGGAGGGGCTGGCGCCGGTGCTGAACGTCCACTCCGCGATCGGCACGGGAGACGCCAAGTACCCGGCCGACCCGCAGCTCGAGGCCACGCTGGCCACCGCCGGTGGCGCCCTGGCCAAGGATGTGCGCTGCGGGGGCCCCGACGAGTCGGCCTGCAAGGTGTTCAACCTGCGTGACCCCAAGCAGGAGAAGGCCTACTTCGACCTGCACAGGGTCATCGAGAAGAACTACGGTCGGCCGCTGTGGTGGTTGGACAGTTCCGACGGCGAGACCGGCACGCCTGATGCCGATGTCTCCCCGGACACCTACAACTCCTCCCGCTACCAGGTGCACGGCAACGCGCTCGGCCAGCGCGCCTACACCTTCGCCCGGATCGGCAGCACCGGTGCCTACTACGGGGACTTCGCCCCCGGCGTCTCGCGAGCCTGGGCGGAGCACCGGTACGTGATGCACCAGACCATGGACATCGACCCCACCTGGGCGATGCTCGCCTTCGAAGCCGAGTACACCGCAGTCGAGAGCGCCGGAATCGGCCTCCCGTACGTCAGTCACGACATCGGCGGGTACGGCAAGGACTCCGCGAACGCCGACAATGGCTGGGACGACCCCGACCTGTACGCGCGTTCGGTGCAACTGGGCACGTTCCAGCCGATCGACCGGCTGCACTCGGACCACGGGCACCGGCTGCCGTGGGAGTACCGCGACGACGCCCCGGACAAGTACAGGTCGCCGGCGGCGGCGGACTCGGCGGCGAAGTTCCTGCGGCTGCGGGAGCAACTGGTGCCGTACACCTACACCCTGGCGCACCAGGCGACCACCGACGGGCTGCCGATGGCGCGGGCGCTCTACCTGAACTGGCCGAAGATGGAGGAGTCCTACACCCACCCGACGGAGTACACCTACGGTGACGACGTGCTGGTGGCCCCGGTCACCACGCCGGGGACCGGGACGGTGACCAGTGATGTGTGGTTCCCGCCGGGGACGTGGACGGACTACTTCACCGGCAAGTCGTACACCGGGCCGGGTGTCCACGAGGTGCAGACGACGCTGGACACCATGCCGGTGTTCCTGCGCGACGGGGGCATCATGACCACGCGGACCGACTACGTGGACAACGCCGGCGCGAGCCCGCTGACCCGGGTGACCGTGGACGTGGCGACCGGCGACAACGGCCGGTCGAGCCTGTACGAGGACGACGGGATCACCCAGACCACCCCGGCCAACCCGGCGCCGTCGGCCACCACCCGGATCGGCTACCGCGATGCCGGGCACACCCTGACCATCGACCCGATGGCCGGCGGCTACGACGGCGCGGTGGAGAACCGGACCTGGACCGTGAAGTTCCACCAGGTGGCAGCCGAACCGGCCCAGGTCAGCGTCAACGGGGCCGCCCCGGCCTCGACGTCCTACGACGCTGCCCACCAGGTGCTCACGGTGACCACGGGCTCGCTGCCCACCTCGGCCGGGACCACGGTCTCGTACGGCTAGGGCACGGGTGATCGGATCACCGGGGTCGCCGGCGACCGCTGCGTGGACATGCTGCCGTGGACGCTCCGCGCGTTGAGCAGACCGGGCCCGGAGGGCGGCTGAGCGAGCCACCCTCCGGGCCTCGGGCGTGGCGCACGACCGAGGATGCGCCCGGTGGTTGTCCAATCCCTTGACATTGGTCGGATGTATATCCAGCATCAGGCCCAAGTATCGCCGCATCATGGCGAGTTCGTGCCATCAACATCCGATGACTGGCTCAATGTCCAAGGAGTACCCCACGCATGACTCCTCCACTCCTGCGGTCAGTGGCCGCCGCCACGACGGCGGCCCTGCTCGCCGCCTCCGGCATCCTCGCCGGCACCGCGGCAGCGGCCACGGTCCAGACCGTGCTCTACGCCTCCCCGTCCGGCTCGGGCAGCGCCTGCACCCTGGCCGCCCCCTGCGACCTGACGTCCGCTCGTGACCTGGTCCGCACGCTCGCCCCGGGCATGACCGGCGACATCACCGTGCAACTGCGCGGTGGTACCTACCGGTTGGCCGCGCCCTTCCAGCTCGGCCCGCAGGATTCCGGCACCGGCGGCCACACCGTCGTCTACCAGGCCTACCCGGGTGAGCGGCCGGTGCTCAGCGGCGGCCGACAGGTCACCGGGTTCACCCAGGTCGACGCGGACAAGAACATCTGGAAGGCGCCCGCCCCGGCCGGAGCCCAGGGCCTGCAGCTGTACGTCGACGGCCAGCGCGCGGACCGCACCCGCTCCGCGCTCAACCCCGCCGGATTCACCAAGTCCTCCGCCGGGTTCACCACCGCCGACCCCTCGTACACCGCCTGGCGCAACCCTTCCGACGTGCAGATCGTCGGCCAGCCCAACTGGAAGCACCTGCGCTGCCCGCTGTCCGGCATCACCGCGGCGAACGGTGGATCCAGCCTGAACGCCGCCCAGCCGTGCTGGGCGAACACCAAGACGTCGCCCGCGCCCGGGTTCCCCTTCAACGGCAACGGCGACCCCTCCTTCGATTCGATCAGCTGGCTCGAGAACGCCTACGAACTCCTCGCCGCGCCCGGCCAGTTCTACCTGGACCGCACCGGGGCGGTGGACGGCAGCGGGACCCCGCAGGTCTACTACATCCCCCGCGCCGGGGAGGACCTCGCCACCGCCGACGTCGAACTGCCCACGCTGGAAACCCTGGTGAACGCCTCCGGGACTCCCGGCCACCTGGCGCCCGTCAACGACGACGACGCGAACGCCGGGTACACGGGCTCGTGGACCGCCTCCAGGAAGCGCGGGTACGGCGACCTCGGTGACGACGTGCACGCCACCTCCACCAACGGCGACTCGGTCTCCTACACCTTCACCGGCACCGGCCTCGACGTGCTCGGCGAGACCAACAGCGACGAAGGCGGCCTGGACGTCTACGTCGACGGTGTGCGCACCGCTTCGACCTCCGCGTACAGTTCCACCCGGCTCGCGCAGCAGGTGATCGCCTCGGTCACCGGCCTGGCCAAGGGCCCGCACACGGTGAAGCTGGTGAAGACCGGCGGCACCTACCTGACCGTGGACGCCTTCACGGTCGTGCCCGACGTCGTCGCGCCGGTCCACGACCTCGCCTTCCAGGGCATCACCTTCTCGTACGCCACCTGGCTGCAGCCCGCCGGCCCGGACGGCTACGCGGACAACCAGGCCGGCGTCCTGTGGGCGGGCAGCTCGACCCAGGTGGCGCGCACCCCGGGCGCGGTCCAGGTCCACCGCGGGCAGCGGATCTCGATCACCGGCGGCGAGATCAGCCATGTCGGCGGCAACGCCGTGGATCTGGCCGACGGCACCCAGGACTCCAGCATCACGGGCAACCGCATCCAGGACACCTCCGGCGCGGGAGTGTGGGTCGGTGAGGTCGACGACTACCACCTCAACGACACCGCGCTGATGACCTCCGGTGACACCGTCTCGAACAACGCGATCCTGAACATCGGCCGGGAGTACGCCGACGCGGTCGGCATCATGGTCGGCAACTCCCGCGCCGTCACCCTCGCCCACAACGAGATCGCCCACACCCCGTACTCCGGCATCTCGATCGGCTGGGGCTGGGGCTGGGCCACCCAAGGCGTCGCCCAGCACGGCACCATCTACTCCGGTGGCAACCAGATCCTGGCCAACTACGTCCACGACACCATGCGCGTCCTCGAGGACGGCGGCGCCGTCTACACCCTCGGCGGCCAGGGCACCGGCAACGGTGGCGCCACCTCCGTGCTGGCCGGCAACGTCCTCGCCGTCTCCAGCGCCAACAACGGCGAGGCCCAGGGCCTCTACCACGACGAGGGCAGCTCCCACTGGAACACCTACAACAACGTGGTCAGCCAGATCGCCGCCAACTGGACCCACGAGTGGACCTGGACGATCCACGACATCACCATCCACGACAACTACACCGACACCGCCCGCTACACGAACAACGGCACCAACGTGACGGTCACCGACAACACCGTGGTCACCAACGGCTCCTGGCCGCAGGCCGCCAAGGACATCGCCGCCCGGGCCGGCCTGGAGCCCGCCTACAAGTCCCTGATGCCACCGGCCGCCGACCTGCTCAACGACGGCGACTACGGCGGCCTGATGGCACCGGCCACCATCGCCTACACTGGTAGCTGGAGCGTCAACAGCCAGCGCTCCTTCGGTGACCTGGGCTCCGACGTCCACTCCACCCAGACCAACGGCGACACGGCCACCATCACGTTCACCGGGACCGGCCTCCGCGTCCTCGGGGAACTCTCCTCCGACCAGGGCACGTTGGCCGTCACCCTGGACGGCGCCCCGGCCGGCACCGTCGACACCTCCACCTCCGGCGCCCGTCAGGCCCAGGTCGCCGTGTACCGGACCGCGGACCTGCCCTACGGCAAACACACCCTCACCCTGACCAAGACCAGCGGCAGCGTCGCCACCATCGACGGCTTCCAGCTGGACCACTCCGTCAACGACACCGACCCGTCGCTCGTCTACTCCGGCAGCTGGTCCTACCTCACCGGCCGCGGCTACGGCGACTTCAACGACGACGTCCACTCCACGACCACCGACGGCGACTCGGTCACCGCCACCTTCAACGGCACCGGCGCCGACGTGGTCACCGAGACCAACAGCGACCAGGGCACCATGGCCGTCTACGTCGACGGCCGGCCGCGCGGCACCGTCGATGCCAACACCCCCACCCGCCAAGCCCAGCAGCGGGTCTACACGATCGACGGATTGCCCTACGGGGTGCACACCCTGAAACTGGTCAAGACCAGCGGCAGCTACCTGCTGGTCGACCGCCTCACCTACCGGTAACGGAGCGCGCGACGGCTGTGCTGCCGCGGCCTGCGGCGGCACAGCCGTGCCCTCCCTGTCCTCGGACGGACGTCGGGCCGGTACCGTCATCGACGGCTTCCCCGCCACCGGCGAACTCCTCGCCCGTCCGGCCCCGCTCCAGTACGACCGCATCAACCTCCTCGGCCGATGTCCGGCCGCTCTCAGACGGTGTCGATCGGCGCCGGGCTCTCGGGGAGCTGCCAGCTGCCGCCGCGGTCCACCGTCGAAAGGCGCGCGGCGATTTCGGGAACGTGCAGGAAGCAGGCCAGCGCGGTGGCGGCCTGGAAGGCGTCGATCGCACGCCGGGTCATCGGCATGCCCAGGCGTAGCAGACGCGGATTCACCTCGCCCTGGATCTCGTCGACGAAGGGCCGCAGCACGCTGTCGTAGTTCGCCAGTGCGGTCGGCAGGTCGCCCGGGTGCCGGTTGATCTCGCCGGCCAGCACGTAGGCGCCCACCAGGCCGCCGGAGATGCCCATGCCGCTGTAAGGGGAGGCGCAGTGGGCGGCGTCGCCGGCCAGGACCACGCGGCCCTCGGACCAGGTGTCGGTCCGGACCTGGACGATCTCCTGGGAGTAGAAGAAGGGGCTGGTCCGCATGCCGTCGATGAAGCGCTCGGTCTGCCAGCCCGCGTTGCGGAACCTGCTCGCCCAGAACTTCTGCTGGCGCTCGACGGGTTCCCGGTGGATCGTCGAGGCTTCCTCGGATTCCTCCCGCATCACGAAGTACACCTGCGTCTCGGTCGGGTTGTGGCTGCGGCGCATGATCTGACGGCCACCCGGGGCCAGGTAGGTGTCCCGGATGTTGCCGTCGGACGCGATGCGCGGGATGAACCAGTAGGCCATGTGGATGCCGACCCGCCAGTACGGATCGCAGCCCGCAGGGAGGATCGCCCGCCGGATGCGCGATCCCTGCCCGTCCGCGCCGACCAGGAGGTCGAACTCGCCGGAGGACCCGTCGGAGAAGTGCGCGACGACCTGGTGTTCGTCCTGCTCGAAGCCGTCCACGCTCACGCCGAAGACGTACTCGGTGCCGTCCTTCGACGCGTCGTGCAGGATGCGTACCAGGTCACCGCGCATGATCTCGTACTCGGAGGTGAGGGTCTGCCGGCCCTTGCCGGAGGTGTTGGCCATGATCGTCGCCTTGGTCCTGCCGCGCGCGTCGACGAAGGCGACACCCGGCTCGTCCACCAGCTTGCCGCGGACGGAGTCGAGAAGCCCCATCCGTTCGACGGCCTCGATGCCCTGTCCCCGGAGGTCGACCTGAGCCCCGGTGGCCCGCAGCACCGGAAAGCGTTCGACGACGGTCACCCGGTGGCCGCCGCGCGTGAGCCAGAAGGCCAGCGCCTGGCCCGCTATCCCGCCGCCGGCGACGAGGACCCGCAGGGGGCGTGCTCCCGATCGGTCGGCCATGCCCATCACCCCAAGAATCTATCAGTGAATGATTCCTCTCCAGAGTCATCTATCAGTGATAGATTTGTCAACGTGACCAAGGTGAACCGTGAGATCGTCGTCTCCGAAGCGCTCGAACTGCTCGACGAGGTCGGGCTGGACGCGGTCAGTACGCGGCGGTTGGCGAAGCGGCTGGGCGTCGAACAGCCCTCGCTCTACTGGTACTTCCGCACCAAGAAGGACCTCATCGCCGCCATGGCGGAGGCGGCGATGGCACCGCATACCGCCGCCCCGCTGCCGACGCCCGACGACGACTGGCGCGACTGGTTCCTGGACAACGCGCGAAGCTTCCGGCGCACCCTGCTGCTGCGCCGGGACGGCGCACGCCTCCACGCGGGCAGCACCCCTGTCAACGACCTCGACCGGATCCGCCGCAAGATGGACTTCCTGGTCACCTCCGGAGTGCCCGAGCGGGACGCGCAGATGGCGATGCTGGCCGCCGGCCGCTTCACGGTCGGCAGCGTCCTGGAGGAACAGGCGGACGCCGGCTCAGGTGACGGCTCGGAGCCACCGGCGGACCTGCCCGCGATCGACTACGAGTCGGCGTTCGAGGCCGGCCTGACCCTCATCCTGGACGGCCTGGTGCACCGCACCGCGGCGGGAGCCGCCTCCCCGTCGGCACACTCGCCGGTCGGCCGGTAGCCTCCGGCACCGGTCACCGCCGAGCGGAATGCCTTCCTCGCTGGTCGAGCTCGTGGCCCTGGCTGGGCGGATCACCGGCATCGGCGGCGGAGGGGGCCGCGACCCGGCGCGTCCCACCGCCGACCGGGAGGAGCCTCGGCCGTCGGCGTGCCGCAAGGTCCTCGATCCAGCCGAACAGCAGCACGGCCGCCAAGGTCCAGAGGAGCGTGCCCAGCAGGAGGACGGCATCGCTGACCGGGGCGGTGTCCAGCCCGACCTCTGCGAGCAGCAGGCCGGCGAAGAAGATGCCGGGGTTGTGCCAGAGGTAGATCGTGACCGCCCGGGCGTTGAGTAGGGAGATCAGCCGGTCCAGCACCGGAATCCGGCTCGGCGAGGACATCTTCGGCTGCCACCGCAGCAACAGCAGCACGAAGGCGAACGACCAGTAGGTGTTGGCCATGGGATCCGCGGTGAGATCGAAATTCGATTCCGCCCGATTGATCCAGGCCAGCCAGCCGCCGACCACGAAGGCGGCCAGGGCGACCGGTACCACCAACCGCCACTTGAGCCGGCGCAGGGTGCCGTCGTGGTGGGCGAAACCGAGCAGCCAGCAGGCCAGGTAGGTGCAGAGATCGGTGATCGGCCCGGTGATCTCGTCGCTCATCCCGTACGAATTCAGGCTGAACACGTACACCAGCAAGAACGGCAGGGCGAGCATGACCACCGGGAGGCGGCGGAACAGCGGAAGCAGCACCGGCGACAGCAGTACGAACCACAGGTAGGTGCTGATGTACCACAGGACTCCGACGAATTCCTGGCCCCAGTCGCTGGCCGGTGGGGAATTCAGCGGAAGAATCCAGAGCAGCATTCTGGGGTCGGTCGGCGCCGTCTGGTCGTCGGCCGTCCAGCCGTGGATCAGCATGACCGAGACGGCCACCGCACCGAGCACCCAGATCGACGGCAGCAGACGGCGGAGACGGCGGCCGACCGTCACCAGCCCGGACTTGTCCATCGACGCGGCCATCAGGGAGCCGGCGAGGGCGAACATGATGCCCATCGACGGAAAGACGATCGTGAGCCAACCCAAATTCAATGCGTGATAAACAATCACCCGCACAATGGCCAGTGCACGAATCGTATCGATGTAGCGGTCCCGAATTGCTGTCACGGGGTGGTCTTCTCCGATCCGGTGGGAGACGTGGTGGGGCGGGGAAGGCCCTCGTCGTCGGCAGTGCCAGGGACCACTGTAGACATGGTTTCCACCCGCGCCGAAGAAACGGCTTTCGCCGATGCGTGGTGCCGGGTGGCCTCATCAAAACCTCAGGATTGTCCTGAAAGAATCCCCGTCGGCAGCCGCACATTCGATCCGACCGGAGTGGAAGGGAAACCGCCGTGCTCTCCGAGCCCCCGACGCCTGCGGAGTCGACCACCGGCGTCGCCCGGTCGCGTGAGGAATCCGAACCCGCGCCGAGCCCTCGCCGGCGGCACCGCCTGGTCCTGGTGCTCGATGTCGTCGTGGGTGCTGTCGTGGTCGCCACGGCCACCGCCCTCATGCTCGCGCATCAGAGCAGTCAGAACACGGAGACTCCAGCGGTCGGCCCGTCCGGCACCTGGATCGTCGGGCTCGCCGAGATCCCCCGCACGACGGACCTGAAGGAACGGGACCGGCAAGTCGCCGACCTCCAGCAGCGAGTCCCCGGCGCCTCGCTCATCGACAGCGACACCTGGGCGTCCCTGCCCCCGGATGCCTGGGTCGTCCGTGCGCCCGGGGAGTTCGCCGACGGCTTCGAGGCCCTCGCCCACTGCGGCGAGCTCGGCTCCGACGAGTGCACCGCCCGCTACCTCAGCCACGACGAGGACGACCAGGGCTACTTGTGCGAGGCCGCGCCCACACCCGACCCTGACGCCTGTCGCCAACCCGGTGACCGGACGGAGCCCTCACCCCGTTGAGCCGGTGTCAGGCGGTCTCGGAATCCCGGCCGTGACGGTACTCGCCACGGCCGGTCTGGTGACCGTGGGGTCGCCCGACCCAAGCCGACCCGATCGCGCCCGACACCCCGATCCGTCAACGGTCGTGGAGTCCGCCAGGAGATCGGCTTCGTGACTTCCATCGTGCGTGGCCGGCGTGCGCGGGCCCCGGCCGGTGGTCGGGGGAGGAGCGACCGGTCGGGGCCCGCGGGTCAGGGATGGGTCAGGAGGGGGTGCCGGCGGGTTCGGCGGCCTTCTGCTCGGTCAGGTACTGCTCGTGGATCTCTTTGGGGCCGAAGGGCCACACCTTCTCGATGCGGGACCAGACCAGGTAGACGGCGCCACCGAGGACGACCCAGCCGATGGACCACTCGATGGGGTGGATGCCGGGGTTGGCCTTGTCGGCGTATCCGTAGATCGCCAGCCAGCCGATGCCGGCGATGACGCTCGGCAGGGGATAGAGCAGCATCTTGTACGGGCGGGCCAGGTTCGGTTGCCGCTTGCGCAGTACGGTGACGGCGGCGATCTGGGCGAGGGCCTGGATGATCACCATGACCGTGGTCAGCAGGGTGATCAGGATGGTCAGGGGCGGGTGGTCGGCGGAGGTCCCGATATGGCGGGCGAGGAGGTAGCCGGCGGTGGTGATGACGCCCATGGCGAGCAGGCCGGCGGTGGGGAAGTTGTGCTTGGGGTGGAGCTTGGCGAAGGAGCGGAAGAAGAGGCGGTCGCGGGCGGCGTCGTAGGGGACGCGGGAACCGCCGAGCAGGCCGGTGAAGACCGAGGCGAAGGCGGTGATGAGGATGAGGACGGTGATGATGTTGGCGGGGGTCTTGCCCAGGGTCTGTTCGAGGACGAGGGAGACGACCGACTGGGAGGCTTGGCTGTTGGGGTCGAGCATGTCCTTCCAGGGCACGACGCCGAGGACGCCGATCTGCAGCAGCAGGTAGATGAACATGACGCCGAGGACGGAGTAGACGATGGAGCGGGGGAGGACGCGGCCGGGGTCCTTGACTTCGGCGCCCATGTAGGCGGCGGTGTTGTACCCGAGGTAGTCGTAGATGCCGATGGTCAGGCCTGAGGCGAATCCGAGCCAGAATGTGCCGCTGGTGAGCTGGATGGCGTGCTCGGGCCAGGTGAAGGCCAACGACGAGTCGAAGTGGGTGAAGGAGGCGAGGATCACGGCGGTGACGGAGATGATCATCACGGCCCACATGACGACCGTGACCTTGCCGACGTTCTCGACCTTGCGCCACAGCAGGAGGAGCACGAGCGCGACGACGCCGACACCGACGAGGTCCCCTTGGCCGGTGCTCATGTCGGGCCACAGGTAGCCGAGGTACTGGACCAACCCCTGGACGCCGGTCGACATGATCAGCGGGATGAAGAGCATCGCCGTCCAGACGAACAGGAACGGCATCAGGCGCCCGGTGCGGTATTGGAACGCTTCGCGGAGATAGACGTAGGTACCGCCGGAGCCCGGGAGCGAGGCACCCAGCTCGGCCCAGACGAGGCCGTCGACCAAGGCCAGGAGTGCGCCGGCGATCCAGCCGATGATGGCCTGGGGGCCACCGAAGGCGGCGACCATGAGGGGGATGGTCACGAATGGACCGCAACCGACCATCTGGCTCATGTTGATGGCGGTGGCTTGGAACAGGCCGACCCGCCTGACGAGACCGGGGCCTTGCTGGGTGGTCAAAGGGTGCCTCCTGGGGGCTAGAGGTGGCGATGTGGGAAAAGTAAAATTCCTTAACAGGATCGGGGTCAAGAGCGGAGCGGGTCACGGATCGGGTTCACTTCGGACGCCGGCTCTCGGAGGTCGAGCCGACTGCTCGCTCTGGCGGGTGGCGCCGGCAAGGCGAGGGGCCGTGGCGTGGGGACCTTGGGTCCGGCGCGGCGATCCGCTGCGCGAACGGCGTCGGTGGCAGGAGGGGTGTGGTGCCACCTTGCAGTGACGGGCCTCTTCGGCGGATCGGTCGTGCCTCGGCGTTCTCGTGCGGCACTACCGCCCGCGCGATTCAGATGTGCCCGGACTTCGCGGAGCCGGGCGGCCGGCTTTCTCGAAACCGGTATACGGCGGACCCTAGCGCGAGTCCGCCGGACTGGCCATGTCCAGGGTGTCGGCCTTCGAACGACCGTACTCCGCCGGCCGACCCCCACGGAACCATCAAGCGCCGCGTGGCACCGTGATCGGACGTGCCGGCGCGGAGCGCAGTGGCCGGGTGGGTCTGGTGCAGCTCGCGCAAAACTGCTCATTGATGCGTGAGGATGATTGAACTAAGGTGCTGCCGAGCAGCTTCAACCATGAGTGGAGAGCGCCCAGTCCTGGACCGCCACGCGGACCGCCACTACTCCTCGAGCGGTTCCTGGGCGCGCTGCCACTTCTCGAACACCAGCTCCCGCGTGATCTCCACCCCCATGGCCACCGCGCCGTGCAGCACGGCACCGTCGCCGAGCTCCGAGGCCGCCAGGTTCAGCCGCAGCGGTGTGATGCGCGGCAGGGCCGCGCGGATCAGCGGGATCAGCAGGTCCGCACTGCTGCCGATACCGCCGCCGAGGACCACGAGCTCCGGGTCGATGACCGCAGCCACCGAGGCGATGCCGTGGGCGAGACGTTGCGCCTCCTCCGCGACGACGGTGCGGGCGAGTTCGTCGCCCGCCCGGGCCGCGTCGAACACCTGCTTCGCGGTGGTGACGTCCAGCAGGCCCTTGGCGTGGGCCATGGCGACCACGGCGCCACCGGCGGCGGACTCCTCCAGGAGGGCGTGACGGTTCCCGCCGACCAAACCCTCTCCCGTCGCGCTGCAGCACGGCAGGTAGCCGAGTTCGCCGGCGGCGCCGTGGGCGCCGGGGAAGAGCTTCCCGTCGACCACGATGCCGCCGCCCAGGCCGGCGCCGACCAAGAGGTACATGAACAGCCGCCGCCCCTGCCCGACGCCCCCCGCATACTCGCCGAGAGCCGCGAGGTTGGCGTCGTTCACCAGGGTCAGGCCGGTGCCCAGTTCCGTCTGCAGGCGGTTGACGATGCCCGGCATTCCCCAGCCCGGGAGGCCCACCGCGTACCGGACCGCATCGTTCTCGTCGACGGCGCCGGGCCCGCCGATGACCGTGTGGAGGACGTTCTCCGGAAGCACGTCCGCCTCGGCGGTGACCCTGTGAGCCAGTGCGATCACCTTGGACACGGCGCCGTGGGCGTCGCCGGAGTCGTTCGGCTCGTCGTGACGGGCCAGGATCCGTCCGTTCAGGTCGGTCAGCGCCACGCGGACCCATCTGCGGCCGACGTGCACGCCCAACCCGTGCCCGGCGCTCGGGTCGGCCTCGTAGAGCACCGGCGAGCGGCCGCGGCCGGGCACGACGACCTTCCCCAGCTCGCGGACCAGGCCGGCGGACTGCAGGCGGCTCAGCGCGGTGGAGACGGTCGGCTTGGACAGCCCGGTGATCCGGGCGAGTTCGGCCCGTGAGGTGGCACCGTCGGTGCGGAGCCGATCGAGGAGGAGCCGCTCGTTGTTGGTTCGCAAGACGCTGCGGTTCCATGCGGCTTCCACGGTGGTCGGCGCTTCCTTTCGGCCGGGCGTTCGGGTGCGGAGGGTTTCGCGTGCCACCTGAGCCTATATCGTCGCGAGGGGCACTGACCGTCTGATGCGCCAGGGCATCGCGTGGTCGGTCAGAGCCCCGCTCACGACATGGAGAACGGACCGTGACAGTGGAGTCACGGTCCGCGGGATTCTCGGAGGCGTCGCATGGGGGGCGTCGCGGCACCGGGGTGGAGGGCGGCTGCGCCGGCGGTCTCACCGCCCCCCTGAGGGGTCGGCCGCGGCCTCAATGGCGCCCTGCAGAAGGCGGGCGGAAGTGAAGCTCGGCCACAGGCAGTTCCATCGGCGTCGGGCCGTACAGCGTGGACCCGGAACGGCGATGTGCCAGCCGGTGGAGAGGACCAGGTGGCGGGAGCCGGCCGAGGCGCAGCTGCCGGGGGCGACGAGCCACAGGTGGGAGCCGTCGACGAGGTCCTCGATGAAGCTGGTTTCGTGTCCTTCGAGGGCGGCGCGCACGGATCGGGCCAGTGGCTGAGGGACCTTCACGGCGTCGAAGTCGACACCGAGGGCTACCAGCCGGAGACCGTACGGATCTTCCGGGAGCCAGGGTTGGACCGTGGCCGGGGGCGGATCCCTCCGAAGCGCCGGTGAGCTGAGGAACATGTGCGTCCTCCACATCGGGCCGGCGTGGTGCCGCCCGTGGATGGATTGCCTCCGAGTGGGCTGGGGTGAACGGCCGTGGCGGGATGTCGACGGCCGCATGGCGGGCCACTGGGAGGAGGGGTTCATTTCGTGACCGCGACACTTGTCGCCCGGAACTCGGGCCGACGGTGTCGCGCGCCTTGGTAAAGGAGGGTTTTCGTAAAAGAGATTTCTAATAATGTGCACCGGCCAGTGGGTCTGTCAAGAGTTCGTCAAGGCGCTCAGCAAATGCTCCCGGGCTGGACGGGCCCGACACCTGCCCGTCGTGACCGGCCCGGGCATCCGGGCCGGTCACGACGGTGGAGCGGGGCAGCGGGTTCCGCGGTCAGGAGGTGGGCTTGGCCACGACGTTGCCGGTGGGGGTGTTCCAGCCGGAGATGCGCAGGTGGGGGGTGGCGCCGTTGAGGTCGGAGGTGCGGACGGTGGCGGTCAGGGTGGTGGATTCGCCGGGCCAGAGGCTGACCTGGTTGTCGGACCAGGTCACCGGCAGCACGGGCTTGTTCTGGTCGTCGACGAGGTGGACGTCGGTGAGCAGGGCGGGGGTGTTGCCGGTGCCGGTGTTGGTGAGCGTGACGGTGACCTTGGTGGTGTCGCCCGTGCTCGCGCTGGTGGCCGTGGCGGAGACCTGGGCCTTGGCCAGCTGGTTCAGGCCGTCCAGCGACCCGTAGGACGTGGTGGGGGTGTTCGGCCAGTTGGAGTCGCCGAGGACGTCCGGCTTGGTGGACAGCCAGTAGACGTTGCGGCTGACCTCCTTGCCGGCGGAGTCGGTGAGGGTCAGCTTGGCGAGGTAGGTGGTGTCCAGGTTCGGGACGTTCTCGGGGACGGTGAGGGCGACGGCCTTGCCGCCGTCGCCGGCAACGGTGAGCCCTTCGGCGTCCTGGTGGAACCGCTGGGTGCCGTCGGTGTTGTAGAGGTCGACGTGGGCGGTCAGCCCCTGGGCGGCGTCGGTGCGCCGGTTGACCACGACGACGGAGCGGTCGTCGTAGGAGTACTGGATGTGGACGTCCTCGTTGGCCTTCTGGGCCCCGAAGTACGCGCCGCCCTGGTCGGAGTAGCGGTCGAAGAGCTGCCAGTGGAGGGACGTCCACGGGGAGTTGAGCAGGAAGTAGATCTGGCCGGTGGAGGGGTGGTCGGCGTCGGTGAAGTTGCGGCCGTACGCCTCGAACTGGGCCCGCACCGCCTCGTACTGGGCGAGCTGGGCCTTCCGGACGTAGTCGTCGAGGCCGGTGAGCTTGCCGTAGCGCGCGGACAGTGCCGTGCTGAAGTCCTTCAGGGTCGCGAAGGCCGTGTCCGGAGACCGGTGGTACAGCACCGCCGAGGGGTCCGTCCACATGGTCTCGAGTTCGCCGGGCGTCATCATCCGTCGGAGGGTGTCCATGGTGGGGATGCTCGCACCGGCGCTCGTCTCGGAGTTGAAGCCCTCGGCACCTCCGTCCTTCTTGAAGTACCAGTACACCGGCGGCACCCACTCGTAGGGGCCGCTCATCTTCATGCCGCTCTGGTAGTCGAGGACGCTGCTCCGGTCGATGTCGCTGAGGACCGGAAGCGTCCAGTCCGCCGCGTTCAGGGCCTTCTTGTAGTCCGACGCCGACGCCTCCGTCGGGGCCTTGTCACTGCCGATGAGGAACGAGATCACGCTGGGGTTGTTGCGCAGCCGGGCCGCCACGGCGGCCATCGAGGCGCGGTTGATCTCGTGCTCGTGCGCGGTGTAGGGGCCGGAGTCCCGGTCCTGCCACTTGTTGCAGCACTCCCAGCCCGGCAGCAGGAGCATGCCCGCCTTGTCGGCCATCTCGTAGTACTCGTCCGGCTCCAGGTGCCCTTCCAGCCGGATCGCGTTGATGCCCATGTTGCGGGCGTAGGCGAACCGGGCGGACACCTCCTGCGCGTTCCAGCGCCAGAGCAGGTCGGTCGAGTCGTTGGCACCCCTGATCAGGAGGGGGTGGCCGTTGATGACGTACGCGCGCGCGCCGTCCTGGTTCAGGGGGGCCTGGACGTCCCGGATGCCGAAGCTCTTGTGCGCGGTGTCCGTGACGGCGCCGTCGGTCCTCGCCGTCAGCTGGAGGTCGTACAGCGCCTGGTCGCCCATGCCGGCCGGCCACCAGATCCGCGGGTCGGCGATCGTGAGCTGCGGGGTGTCATCAGGGGTGAACACGACCGGCTTGGATTCGCCGGGGGCGAGCGTGACGTCCTTGCCGAACGTCAGGTGGCCGATGCTGCCGGTGACGGTGGAGGTGACGGTGCGGTCGGAGTCGTTGCGCGCCGTGGCCTTGACGGTGAGCCGGGCGGAGCTGAGGGAGGGCACGTCCACCGACGTGATCACATGGGTGTCGGTCAGGGACACCGCGCCGGCGCGCCGGACGCTGATGTCGTAGACCAGGCCCATGTTGTTGTCCGGCGGGGCGGGGTTCCAGTCGATCCAGCCGGAGGTGAAGTCCTTCTTGGGATCGTTGGGCTTGATCCGGAAGGCGACGGCATTGAGCCCCTGGCGGACGTACGCCGTGATGTCGAGGTCGTGGGCGGTGTACATGCCCGCGACCTGCTCCTGGGTGGCGACCCGGGTGCCGTTGACGTACACGTCGGCGGCGGAAACGACACCGGTGACGTCCAGGTAGGTCCTGGCGTCGGTGTCGTTGACGGTGAACTCGGAGCGGTACCACCAGGGCACCTGGAACTGGTCCTTCGGAACCGTCTTCATGTTCTCGGAGTAGAACGGGTCCGGGTAGGTACCGTCGGCCACGAGCGCGGCGAACACCGTGGACCGGGCGCCCGCCGCGTGCCAGCCGACCGACTGGTATCCGGGGCTGGAGACGGCCTCCGCGCTGTCCGCCACCTGGGCCGAGGACTGGATGGCGAAGCCCTTCAGGGCGGTGGCCGAGCCGTTCGCGTCGGTGACGGTGGTGGTCGCGACCGCGGGCACGGCCGGGGCGGCCGCCCGTGCGCGTTCGGGCATCCCTCCCACGGCCGCCGCGGCGACCATGACTCCCGCGACGAGCACGGCGCTGCCGCGTCTCGTGAGTGCACCGGTCAAGGACATTGGAACCTCCTGGGATGTCAGATGGGGGGCAGACTTCGTGGCTCCAACCGGACTGACGGGTCGGATGGCGGCACCGGTGCGGTCGTACTGGTGGTGACCGGTGCTCCGGACCCGGTCCGGGTGTCGGTGGCCGGCCGGGGGTGGTGATCGGCCGGGCTGGTACGGAGGCGTCGTGGGTGGGACGCCGTTCTGGTGTGCCGGTCAGGGATGCGCGGGGAGCCGGGCGGCACGTTGCCGGGTCGACCCGGTGGCCACCAGAGGCCGCACGGTGGCGGGGTCGTACTCGTCGAGCTCGCCGATGGCGGGTCAGGACACGACGAGGCCGTGGTTGTTGCCACCGGCGACTCGGACCTCAGGACGCGTCGGGGTCGTCGTCGAGGTCGGGGTGGGTTTCCCGTGTGCGGAGGTCGTCCAGTGCGAGGACGATCGCGCCGTGGAGGGAGGCGTCCCGGCGGAACCGGGCGACCTTCAGCTCGGTGGGGAAGGGCAGGGCGTCGGCCAGCAGGCGTTCGAGTTCGGGGAGGATCGTGTCGGCGGCGGACATCATTCCTCCGCCGAGGACGATGCGGGCGGGGTCGACGAGCGAGGCCATGTTGGCGAGTGCCATCGCGAGCAGGGTGAGCCTCTGGTGGGCCAGCGCGCGAGCGGCGGGGTGGGTGCTGCGGAAGAGGTCGCCGCCGGTGGCGGTATCGC
Source organism: Kitasatospora sp. NPDC087314 (assembly GCF_044744365.1). Taxonomy (NCBI): domain Bacteria; kingdom Bacillati; phylum Actinomycetota; class Actinomycetes; order Kitasatosporales; family Streptomycetaceae; genus Kitasatospora; species Kitasatospora sp. NPDC087314. The sequence continues at coordinate 123,488 of NZ_JBIUYE010000010.1, read as the reverse complement.
CGAGGAGTTCCTTGGCACGTTCGGCCAGCTGTCTGCCGCCGAGGAGTTCTTCGAGGGGGGCGCGGCCGGTGGCGACGGCGTTCAGGGGTGCGTTGCCGGGGTTGACGTAGGCGATCTCGCCTGCCGCCTGGTTGGCGCCGTACACGATGTGTCCGCCGACGGCGAGCGCGGCGGCGAGGCCGGTGCCGAGGTTGATGTAGAGGCCGGGGTCGGCGTTGCGTAGTTCGCCGAGGCGAAGCTCGGCGAGTGCGCCGGCCCGGACGTCGTTGGCGACGGGGACGGTCGGGACACCGAACTCCTCGGCGAGGCGTGCGGAGAGGGCGAGTTCTTCCCAGCCGGGCAGGTTGGGGGTGAGCAGGATGCGGTGGGACTGGATGATGCCCGGTGCGACGGCGGCGTGGGCGGTGACCGGTGCGTTGAAGCGGGTCTCGGATTCGAGGGCCAGTTGCCGGACGGCCTGGGCAGCGCGTACGAGGGCTTGGTCGGGTCCTTGCTCGGCGAGTGTCGCCAGCCGCTTGCGGACGAGGATCGTCCCGTTTGGGTCGGCGAGGGCGAGTTCGGTCTTGGTGCCACCGAAGTCGACGCCGATGACCGTGTGAGCCAGTCGGGTGTCGGCTGTCCCGGGTGCCGGGCTGTGGTGGATGTGGGGGTGCAACGGCGTCTCTGTCAGCATCCGAGGGGGTTCTCTCGTGCGAGGCTCCGGTCGGCTGCAGGCAGGCTGACCGGACCCGCTGTCCGGGGGCAGGATGGGGCGCCGAGGGTTCAGCTCGGCCTAATAAGTTAAATTCCTTTATTCCATCCGGTCAAGACCTGGCGCGGGCCGAGTGATGCCTGCATGATGATGTTCATAGCTGCTCTGAAGCGTCAAGAAATGCGCATGTATGAGCAGTCCTCCTTGACCGCGCCTATGGAGGCCGTCATGAGTCATGTCCAGCAGGAGATCGTCAGCCAGCCCGAGCACTGGCGCACGGCACTGGAGGCGAACACCGCCCACTTGCCGCTGGTAGGAGAGCGGGTGGCGGTGATCGGCTGCGGCACGTCGCTCTACATCGCCCAGGCCTATGCGGCACTGCGTGAGTCGGCCGGGCTCGGCGAGACCGATGCCTTCGCGGCCTCCGAGTACCCCGCCGCACGCCACTACGACCGGGTGGTCGCGATCACCCGCTCCGGCACGACGACCGAGGTGCTCGCCGCCCTCGGCCGCGCCGAGGGCCCGGCCACCGTCGCGATCACCGGGGACGTCGCCACCCCGATCAGCACGGCCGCGCAGTCCGTGGTGGACCTGGGGTTCGCCGACGAGAAGTCGGTGGTGCAGACCCGGTTCGCCACGACCGTGCTCGCTCTGCTCCGCGGCCACCTCTGGCTGGCCCCCGCCGATCTGCCCGCCGATGGCGAGCGGGCGCTGGCCGAGCCGCTGCCGGAGGGTGCCACCGACGCGACCCAGTTCACCTTCCTCGGTGTCGGCTGGACCGTCGGGCTCGCCCACGAGGCAGCGCTCAAGCTCCGTGAGGCATCGGGAAGTTGGACCGAGTCCTACCCCGCGATGGAGTACCGGCACGGTCCGATCAGCGTCACCGGTCCGGACAGCCTGGTGTGGTTCTTCGGTCGGCCCCCGGCCGGGCTCGTGGACCAGGTGCGCCTCACCGGCGCCCGGGTGTCGGTCAGCACCCTGGACCCGATGGCCGACCTGATCCGGGCCCAACGCCTCGCCGTCGAACTGGCCGGGCTGCGCGGTCTCGACCCCGACCAGCCGCGCAACCTCACCCGCTCGATCGTGCTGGAGCAGACGTGACCGAGCCGACCGGCGGTCGAGCCGCGGTGATCGCGCTCGACGTGGGTACCACGCATGGCCATGGCTGTGGGGTCGGCGAGCCCGGCCACCAGGTCGCCAACCGGGGAGCGGCGATGCCCGCCCCGGAGCTACCGCGGGGGAGGGGCCTGTCGTGATCCTCACCGTCACCCTCAACGCGGCGCTGGACGTCACCTACCACATCGACCGGCTGCGCCCGTACGGGAGCAACCGGGTGCGCTCGGTGGTCCAGCGCGCCGGCGGCAAGGGTGTCAACGTCTCCCGCGTGCTGCACGCCCTGGGGCAGCCCACGGCCGTCACAGGCTTGGCCGGTGGTCCGACCGGCGAGGTGCTGCGCAGCGAGCTCGCCTCGGCGGGGCTGGCCGACCGGTTGGTGCCGATCGCGGGCGAGAGCCGCCGGACGGTGGCCGTCGTGGACGAACTGGCCGGTGACGCGACGATCCTGCTGGAACCCGGGCCCCTGGTCCGCTTGGGGGAGTGGGGCCGGTTCCTGGACCGGCTCGATACCCTCCTGCCCGGGTCGGAGGCGGTGGTGTTCTCCGGCAGCCTCCCCAGGGGAGTGCCGGCCGATGCCTACGCCGAGCTGGTTCTTCTCGCCCGCACCCACGGTGTGCCGGCCGTGGTGGATGCGGACGGACCGGCCCTGCAGGCCTCGTTGGCGGCGATGCCGGTGCTGGTCAAGCCCAACGCGGACGAACTCGCGGCCGTGACGGGGCTGCGGGATCCCGTCCTCGCCGCCCGCGCCCTGCAGGGCGCGGGTGCGAAGTCGGTGGTCGCCTCGCTCGGGCCCGATGGCCTCGTCGCCGTGACACCGGAGGGAAGTTGGCAGGCCCGAGTACCTGAGCGGCTGCTCGGGAACCCGACCGGTGCCGGTGACGCGGCCGTGGCCGCGCTCACGGTCGGCCTGGCGGCCGACGCGTCCTGGCCGGACCGGTTGTCGGAGGCCGTCGCGCTCTCCGCCGCCGCCGCCGCCGCTCTGTTGGCAGGCGACTTCGACCCCGTCGTCCGCGCGCGTCTGCGACCGCTCGTGGAGATCCAACCCTTGAGGAGCCTGCCATGCCCCTGACCCCGACCGGTGACATCGTCGGAACTGCGGTGTCCGCGAACCAGGGTGTCGGTGCGTTCAACGTCATCCAGCTCGAACACGCCGAGGCCATTGTCACGGGCGCCGAGGTGGCCGGCTGCCCGGTGGTCCTCCAGCTCAGTGAGAACGCCGTCCGCTACCACGGAGGACTGGCTCCGGTGGGTGCCGCGGTTCTGGCCGTGGCCCGGGCGGCCGCCGTCCCGGTCGCGGTGCATCTGGACCACGCGACGATGCCCGAGCTGGTCGAGGAGGCCGTCGGGCTCGGTTTCACCTCCGTGATGTTCGATGCCTCCGTGCTGGAGTACGAGGAGAACGTCCGGGCCACGGCGGAGGTGGTGGCGCGCTGCCACGCGGCGGATGTCTGGGTGGAGGCGGAGCTGGGCGAAGTCGGCGGCAAGGACGGCGTGCACGCGCCGGGTGCGCGGACCGAACCCGGCGAAGCGGCCGCGTTCGTGGCCGCCACCGGCGTCGACGCGCTCGCGGTCGCGGTCGGGACCTCGCACGCCATGACCACCCGTGACGCCGAGCTCGACTTCGCCCTGATCGCCGAACTACGCGCCGCCGTCCCGGTGCCGCTGGTGCTGCACGGCTCCTCCGGAGTGGCCGACGATCACCTGACCCTCGCCGTCGAGCGCGGCATGACGAAGATCAACATCGCCACCCACCTCAACCAGGTCTTCACCGCCGCCGTCCGGCGGGCCCTCGCGGAGAACGGCGAACTGGTCGACACCCGCCGCTACCTCGGCCCCGGCCGCGCCGCGACGGCCGCCGAGGTCGCCCGGCTGCTCCAGGTGCTGAAGGCCCCGGTGCTGACGGCCTAGGGCACGCCCTAGGACCATCGGGTGGTCACCGCGTACGGGCAGGAGTCGGAGGGTTGACTTTCTATCATGCTCAAAGCCGATCGCGCGGTCCGGATCCTGTCGCACATCACCGAGGCCGGGAGCGCGGATGTGCACGCGCTCTCGGAACTGCTCGAAGTCTCGGCTGCGACGATCCGCCGGGACCTCCAGGAACTGCACGACCAGGGCCTGCTCCACCGCACTCGCGGTGGCGCGTCCACGGGGCCGGTGAACCTCGAACTGTCGCTGCGGCGCAGGAGCGAGCGGAGGCAGGAGGAGAAACGGCGGATCGGCCTCGCGGCCGCCGAACTGGTTCCCGAGGGCGCGGTGGTCGGTCTGACGGGCGGGACCACCACGACCGAGTTGGCCCGTGCCCTGGCCGATCGCACCGGGATCACCGTGGTCACCAACGCCGTGAACATCGCCGCCGAACTGATCGTGCGCCCGGAGATCCGCCTGGTGGTCATCGGCGGCCTCGCACGGTCGGCGAGCTATGAGCTGGTCGGTCCGGCGGCGGACCGCATGCTCTCGCACTACCACCTCGACGTGGCCTTCATCGGTGTCGACGGCCTGACCGCTCAGGAGGGATGCACGACACACGACGAGATGGAAGCCCAGACCGACCGGGACCTGCTCCACAGGAGTCGGCGCTCGGTCGTCCTCGCCGACAGCACCAAGGTCGGTAGGGTGGCTTTCGCCTCGATCTGCCCGTTGTCCGGGGTCCACACGCTGGTGACGGACCTCGGGCTCGCCGTCGACCAGGCGAGGGCCATCGCGAAGTGTGGAGTGAAGATCATCCGCGCCTGACGGGGCGTTCGCCGGCCATTTCGGTGTGGCTCCTGGTGTCGCGCAAAGGTCAGGACGCGGGGATCGGGGCGACCCGCACCACGCGTGCGGCCGGTTCGGCCGTCGTGGGGAGGGTGAGCACGGTTCCCTTGCGGCCGGCCTTGATGGGTACGGGCGCGGCCGAGGCGAGCTCGATGACCTGGGTGTCCTGCGGCAGGTGGAGATCGGTGACCACGGTCTCTCCCGTCACCGGGCCAAGGAGGTGGACGTAGAGGGCGTCCGCCGTCGTGGTGAAGCGGACCGGCAGGCCGTCCTGGGTGGTGGACTCGGGAACCGTCCAGGGCCGGGTACCGTAGACCGCCTCACCGTGGACGTCGAGCCAGCGGCCGAGTTCGCGCAGCGCCCGCTGCTGGAGCCGGGGGATCCGGCCGCGGTCGTCCGGGGAGACGCCGAGCAGGAGATTGCCGTTCTTGCTCACGACGTCGAGCAGGAGGTGGACCAACTCGGTGCCGGTGAGGGTGTGTTCGGCGCCCTCCTGGCGGTTCCAGCCGAACGAGAGGCCGAGTGGGCGGGCGACCTCCCACGGCCGGGCGTCCACCTCGTGACGGCGGGCGAAGTTGGGCGTGGCCACGTCGTAAGGACCGGACCAGAAGCGGTCGTTGACGATCCCGTCGGGGACGGCCGCGTAGTAGTCCTGGATCAGCCGAGTGGGGTCGCCCGGGTATCCCATGTCGTTCCAGAGGATGTCGGGACGGTAGTGCTCGATGAGTTCGCGCCAGTGTGCGTCGACGTAGGCGGCGTAGTCGGGACCCGGCGGGCAGCTGACGCGCGTGTCGGTCATGCGGCGGACCGGGAGGTTGGCGAAGGACCAGTCGAGGCCCGAGGAGTAGTAGAGGCCCACCCGCATCGACCGGTCGCGCACGGCCGCCGCGAACTCTCCGACCACATCGCGGGGGGCGGTCCAACCATCCGGATGCGGTACTCGGGACGGCCAGAGCCGGTAGCCGTCGTGGTGCTTGGCCACCGGCACGATGTAACGGACGCCGGCCGCGGCGAACAGCTCGGCCCACTCCTTCGGGTCCCATTCGTCGAGCGCGGTCGCGAAGGGTCCGCGGAAGTTCCGGTACGGCGCGTCCCCGTAGGTGGCGTGGTGGTAGTGCCAGGTGGGGCTGGACTCGATGGCCAGACCGTTCTCATACCACTCGGAGAACGGGGTGGGGACCAGCGGGTCGAGTTCGTCGCCGCCGCGAGGCGTGCTCTCGTCGTCGACCAGCAGCTCGACCAGCGACTCGTCCAGAGGCGCCCAGCCGGGGACGGAGTACAGCCCCCAGTGGATGATCACGCCGAGCTTGGCGTCCCGGAACCATACCGGGGTCTCGCGGCTCGGCGGTTCGGCCTCGGTCGCGGCGCGGCGTCGTTTGCTGGCCGTCGGCACCGCTTGCGGGGAGCGGCGTTCGGTGGTGCTCCGGGCGGTGTGGGCGAGGACCCAGGCGCGGGCGCCGTCGGCGTCCCGGCGCTCCAGAGCCGACACCATCATGTCGTGGTCGAGGAGCAACTGCTCACGACCCTGCTCCCAGGCCGTCCGCCAGACGTCGACCCGTGCCGGAGCGCTGAACAGTGCGTCGGCCAACGCGGAGAGCATGCTGTTGCCGCTCAGTCGGGTCAGTCCCAGGTGGAACTGCCGGTCGGCTTCGGCGGCTTCGTCATGGCCCTCGGCGGCGGCGACCTGCTCCGCCAGATCGGCCAGCGCGGCGATCTGCTCGGGCCGGGCGAGCGCGGCCGACCGCGCGGCGGCGGCTGCTTCGAGTACCGCGTGCACTTCGAGGAGTTCGGCTCGCCGGTCCTCGTCGGCGATCGGTAGCGCCAGTCGCAGCCCGGACAGCAGGTGTTCGGAGTCCAGCGCGGTGACGAACACACCGGCGCCCTGACGTGGTGCGACGAGTCCGAGAGCGACGAGCGCGCTCACGGCCTCCCGGATGGAGCCGCGCGACACACCGAGCTGCAGGGCGAGCCCACGTTCGACCGGGATCTGCTGCCCGGGGGCGTAAGCGCCCCGGGCGATCAGGCCCAGGAGCTGCTCCAGCGCCCAGGAAACGGCGGGCCGGGTGACTGCGGACGGTCGGCCGGGAGAAGTCATCGGATCTCCTTCATCTCGCTCGAACCTTAAGTCATCGGACCAATACTGGTCCAGATGCTGCTTGACTCCCAGTGAGCTGGGCTCCTAGGGAGAGGTGGAGCCATGTCATCGGGCCAATCATGACGCGAAGACTTTACATGCGGGACACGTGGGGGTAGAAAACCGCTACATCCACGGAGTCATCCGATCAATCGGCCGAGCGATGAATGACCCGCCGGTCCCCACGCACACGAGGATCCCCATGACCATCTCCCGGAGAGCCTTCGCCGCACTCGTGGCCGGCTGCACCCTGACCCTCACGGCTGCGTGCGGCAGCGGTTCGAGCTCGACCGCCCCCGAGGCGGCCGCGACCGGTCCGATCACGCTCAACCTGTGGACGTGGACCGGGGCACCCGGTGGCACGGCCATGCAGCGCGCCATCGACGCGTACACCAAGGACCACCCCAACGTCACGATCAAGAACAATGAGATCGCCGCCGCCGATTTCAAGGCCAAGGTGCCGCTGGCGCTGAACGCCGGACAGCAGATCGACGTCCTGGCCGTCCAGCCGAACCTGTTCGCGGATCAGATCAGGGGGCAGCTGAGGCCGCTGAGTTCCTGGGAGAAGGACATGCCGGCCGGGACGATGGCCAAGTTCCAGCCCCTCGCGATCGACCTGGGCAAGAAGCTGTACAGCGACGGTCAGCTGTACTCGGTGCCGCTCGGAATGAGCGGCTCGGCGGTCGGCTACTACAACGCCGCCCTGCTCAAGGAACTCGGCGTCCAGCCCCCGCAGGCCTTCGCGGACATGGCCGCGCTGGCCAAGACCCTGCAGGAGAAGAAGCCGGGCATCTCGGTGGCGGTGATGCCCTCCGGCACCGACTCCTGGTTCCAGGACGAGTTCGCGCTCACTCTGGCGGGCCAGAAGGACGCGAACTTCTTCGACAACGTCCGCTACCACAACGGCAAATGGAACACCCCGGCCTACGCGCAGTCGCTGACCGACCTGCAGAAGGCCTACGGCGACGGCAGCCTGGACAAGAACTCCATCGACGTCGACTACGCCAAGGCCGAGGAGGCGTTCGCCACCGGCAAGGCCGCAATCCTCTTCAACGGCACCTGGGACTCCAACCTGCTCTCCCCGGCCTACCGAGCGGCCAACAGGATCGGGCTGACCGACGTCGGTGCGATGCCCGTGCCCGCGGTGTCGGACGTCTCGACCCGCTCGCTGCGCTCCTTCCTGGACGTGACCATGGGCATCCCGAAGAAGGCCAAGCACCCGAAGGAGGCGGCCGACTTCATCGCCTACCTCACCGCCGGAGCCGGCGTCGACCAGTGGGCGAACCGGCTCGGCCTGATCCCGGCGGTGCAGGGCTGGTCCGCCCCACGGGGCACGGTCGCCTCCGACGCGGAGCAGAGCGGGCTCAAGACCATCCAGGATCTGATCGCCAACCCGCACAGCGACCGGAACAACCTCAGCGCGTTCTCGGCCGAGGCCGGCAAGAAGGTGCTCAGCGTGATCGGCGGCGCCGACCCGCAGCAGGCCGCCCAGCGGATGCAGGCCGACCTGGACAGCGGCAAGTTCAACTGACGCCGAGCGCACAGACCTGTGAACCGGGCGCGAAGCGACCGCGCCCGGACCGCGGTCCGATGAAAGGCTACCGATGCGACGCAAGCTGAAGGGCGAGGGGCGGACCGCTCTCCTCTTCCTCTCCCCGCTGTTCCTGGCCTACGCGGTCTACTACGCCTACAGCTGCTGGTTCCTGATCGGAGCCAGCTTCACCAAGGTGTCGATCAACTTCTCCAACGCCGTCGACGTCGGCTGGCGGAACTACCGGTTGCTGCTGGAAGACCACACCTTCCTGACGGCCATCCGCAACAACCTCCTCTTCGCGGCGGGCAGCATCGCAGTCTCGCTCACCCTGGCGTTCGTGATCGCCGTCATGCTGGCTTCCGGCATCGGCGGGCGCCGGCTGTACTACGCCGTCTTCCTCGTGCCGGCCCTGACTCCGATCGCGCTCATCGCGACTGTGTTCGGGCGGATGCTGCAGTACCAGGACGGCGCGCTCAACCAGGCGCTGCGCTCGATCGGCCTCGGCGGGCTGGCCCAGCACTGGCTGACCGAGCCGGGCTGGGCGTTCGCCTCGGTCATCGGGTTGTTCGCCTACCTGATCGGTCTGCCGATCATGTACTACACGGCGGACCTCGCCGCGATGCGCACCGACGTCCTGGAAGCGGCGGTCCTGGACGGCGCCGGACCGCTGCAGATGATGCGCACGGTCATCCACCCGATGATGCGCAGCACCCACATCACCGTGACGCTCGCCCTCCTCCTCGGCTCCTTCCGGGCGTTCGAGCTGGTGCTGCTCTCCACGGGTGGCGGTCCCGACGACACCACCGAGATCGTCGGCACCTACACCTACCGCTATGTCACCTCCGGCGGTTCCACGATCGGCTACGCCTCGGCGGCATCCGGGCTCGTCCTGATCGTGGCGCTGCTCGTGTCAGCGGTGCAGGCCCTGATCATCAGGACGAGGAAGGGGGGCTCCCGATGAGCGCGAACGGTGGCTTCGGGCTGCTCGTCCGCCGGCGCAGGGACCGGTACATCGCGCAGGCGATGCTCGTGGCGACCGCGCTGCTGTGGCTGGTCCCCGCCTGGTCGGCGCTGCGTGAGGCTCTCAAGGTCGGCGGATTCTCGAACTTCACCTCGCTGTTCAGCGATCCGCTGGGCGGCGTCCCGATCTGGCGCACCTACCTCAACAGCCTGCTCAACGGGGTCGTGCACACCGCGGTGGTGCTCTTCGTCTCGCTCCCGGCGGGATACGCCTTCGGCAAGCTGCGCTTCCGCGGCCGTGAGGCGCTGTACTACGGGACCATCCTGTTCCTGGCCATCCCCGGAACCGCGATCCTGGTACCGCTCTACCACGTGACCCAGCAACTGGACCTGTTCGACAGCCACCTGGGGGTCGGTCTGCCGGAGGCGGCGCTCACCGTCCCGTTCGGGGTCCTGCTGATGCGCAACCACGCGGAGAACGTGCCCGACACCCTGCTGGAGGCGGCGATCATGGACCGCGCCGGACACCTGCGGATCTTCACCCGGATCTTCGTCCCCATCGCCCGGCCCGCGATCGTCAACCTGACCGTGCTGTGCTTCATGTGGTCCCTGCAGGACTACCTCTGGCCGAGTGTCCTCAACACCGAGCCCGAAATGACCACCGCCGCCCAGGCCGTCTCCACCTTCCACAACGCCCTGTCGGCCTCCCCGGTCGACTCCGCGCGCTACAGCGCCAGCCTGGTCCTGCTCGCTGTCCCCGCCGTGCTGCTCGTCGTCCTCGGCCAGCGCTTCATCACGAACGGGCTCACCAGCGGCGCGACCAAGGACTGATTCCCGCAAGGCCCCCACGCTCCCACGGACTGGCCGTGGGCACCCCTGAAGATCACCCCCACCCAGGAGTCTTCATGCACCGTAGACGACGGCTGGCAGCCCTGGCCTGCCCGGTCGCTTTGATCATCGGCACGCTCGTCCCGGCGGCCCCGGCCGTGGCGGCCGATTCCTCGATCAGCTCCTCGCTGGTCCAGGTGCAGTTCGACCCGGCCACCGGCCTGCCAGCCCAGTACACCTTCCCCACCTGGTCGAACGCGTGGCTGCGCGGCAATGACATGAGCGGCAGCAGCGCCAACCAGCTGACGGCGGCTTCACGCAACAGCTCCAACAGCGAGTTCTCAGGGGCGAACTCGCTGCGGTTCAACCGCATCGAGACGCCGTCCTCGACCCAGGCGAAGGTCTTCTACGACGCGTACTGGAGCGACGGCGTCACCAGGACGGCGTCCTTGGCGATCCAGTACGACGTCTCCGGGGCCAACGTCGCCATCAGTCTGCAGGACGTCACGGAGACCTCCGGCTACCAGCTGATCTCGGTGAACCTCCCGAGCCTGCTGTCGGTTCGCCAGGAGGACGGCGGTTCGCCGTGGATCCTGGACGCCAACGGCGGCGGCCGGCTCAACCCGCTCGCCAACGCCGGCGTGGGCGACAAGCCCCGACTCGACACGTCCCCCGACGACTCCGCCCTGGGCACGGTCCCCTACTACCCGGTCGACGCCGTGGGCACGACCGGGGCCACGGGCTCACTGGAACTCAAGGGTTACCTGACCCAGACCTTCGCGTCGGTGTACACCAGCGGCTCCAACAAGCACTACACCGCGGGCGTCGGCGCCCAGTACCGCGTGCGCGGAGGATCCGCGACGCCGAACATACCGGTCAACCAGGCGCTGATCGCGCAGCTGACCTTCGCCGGCGACTACGACGCGAGCGGCTCGGTGGACTGGCTGGACCTCGCCAAGACCATGCGGGACCAGGCTCCGCCGATCCCCTCGCACTACTACGACGACAAGTTCGTCTACCAGGTGCTCGGCCAGACGGGCCGCCACGGGGTCACCACCACGTTCGACCAGGCACAGCGGCTCGCCGGGCGGATCTCGAACCTGATCGACGGCAACCCGCAGGTGATGCAGTTCGCCGGAGCCTACGAGGGTGGGCACGACACAGCCGAACCCAACTACACCCAGGTCAACAGCGCCCTCGGTGGCCCGGACGCTCTGAAGGCGCTGCGGGCCAACGCCGCCAACCTGTACGACACCAACGTCACCTTCGACGACAACTACGACGACATGTACAACGACCCGTGGAGCTGCAACGCCCAGGTCGCCAGCGCCTGCTTCAACTCCGCCGACGTCACCCGCACCATCGACAACCAGCTCCAGACCAACCATGCCTGGAACGGCACCGACGGCAGCTACATCGCCGGGATGAAGAAGTACGTCGACAGCGGTCGGGCCCTGGCCCGCGCCGACGGCACCATCACCACCTACGGCCTGCACGACGCCGCGCTCATCGACGCGATGTCGACCTGGGCCCTGCGCAACGACTGGGACCCCTCCCACCCCGCCAGCGCCGTCGACAACATCGTCGGCGGCAAGTTCAAGATCATCGACGAGTACGCCAAGTACGGCGTCGCGGTCAACAGCGAGGCCGCGCGGTACCCGTTCATCGGCAAGCTGACCATGGCCGTCGACGGGCCGGAAGGCGGCGGCTGGGTCGGTCCCCCCAGCACCGAGGTGCCTTTCATGGCCACGGTGCTCCGCCACAGCGTGATCTACGGCGGGAAGGACTACGGCAACCCGAGCATTCCGCGCATGACGCTGGACGTGGACCCCAAGGTCATGCTGGTGAACAACAACCGGTCCGCAGACTGGGTCACCCTCTCGGGGCGCACCGCCGGCGACAAGGACGTCGCGGACGCCTACTACCTGGTCTACCGGCCGTGGATGCTGCTGTCCAAGCTCGACATCGACACCTTCACCCGCAGCGCCGACCGGCAGTCGATCCACCAGACCCTCTCGGACCGCTCCGGCAACACCGCGACGATCGACATCAACTACCAGACCAACACGTTCTCGGCCGTGTACAACGGCAAGCAGATCATGAACGGGTACAGCGCGACGGTGCCGATGGACAGCACCCGGATCGCCTTCTACTCGCAGACCGCCAAGACGCTGACCTACCCGCTGCCGGCCGGTGCCGACCCCGCCAAGGTCCGAGCCTCCGCACTGTACGGCGACCACCGCGGTGACATCACCGCCACCGTCGACACGGGCACGATCAGCGTCAGCGTGCCGGCCGGCGTCCCGGTCATCGTCTACCTCGACCAGCAGACGCCCACGATGGTCAACGACGACTCCGCCGCTGTCAGCTACTCCGGCAGCGGATGGGCCGCCCACACCAACCGGGGCCTCGGTGACCACGGCAACGACGTGCATGCCACCTCGACCAGCGGCGACTCGGCGACCGTGGGCTTCACCGGCACCGGCATCGACCTGCTCACCGAGAAGAACAGCGACGAAGGCACCGCCGACATCTACCTGGACGGCCAGCTCGTCCAGAGCGTCAACGCCAACGCCTCCAGCCGGTCGGCGCAGGTGCCGCTCCACAGCGTCGCCGGGCTCACCTACGGCGCCCACACCTTGAAGGTGGTGAATACCAGCAGTTCGTACCTGCTGATCGACGCCTTCAAGGTCACCAGCAACATCCCGCCCACCCGGACCGTCAACGACAGCAACTCCGGTATCGCCTACAACGGAGCCGGCTGGCAGTACCACCGGTCCCGGACCTTCGGCGACCTGTCCGGTGACGTGCACGCCACGACCGCCAACGGCAGCTCGGCCTCGTTCACGTTCTTCGGTGCGGGCGTCGACGTCCTGTCGGAGAAGAACGCCGACCAGGGTGACATCACCGTCTCCGTCGACGGCGGCGCGCCGCAGACGGTCGGTACCTTCGCAGCGAGCCGATCGGCACAGCAGGCCGTCTTCTCGAGGCGCGGCTTGAGCTCGGGCCCCCACACCGTCACCCTCACCAAGCAGAGCGGCGAGTACATGCTGCTCGACGGCTTCACCACCGTCAACTGACCGCCTCCTGCTGCGCCGGTGCCGTCGGTGGTGCCACCAGTCCAAGGAAGGGATCACCACGTTGAGTGTTCTGAGGTATCGCCGGCCGGCCCGGGAGTGGACCGAGGCCCTGCCGATCGGCAACGGATACCAAGGAGCGATGCTGTTCGGCGGCGTCGACACCGAACGGCTGCAGATCAACGAAGGCACCGCCTGGTCGGGGAGCACAGCGAGCGAGCAGCTGCCGCCGATGGTCACCGCGGAGCAGGCCCGAGCAGCGGTGGACGCCGCACGGGTCGCGCTGCTGGAGGGAGCCTCCGAGGCCGCGGACGCGGCGGTCCGAAGGCTACAACACCGGCACGGCCAGGCCTTCCTGCCGTTCGTCGACCTGTCGCTGCGGGTCTCGCCCGCCGGATCGGACACCTGGCACAGCGAACCCGACTGCTACGAGCGCAGCCTCGATCTCGGCACGGCCACCCACGAAACGCGATGGCAGCGCGACGGGACCGAGGTGCGGCAGACCTCGTTCGCCGGCCATCCCGACCGCGTGCTGGTCCACCGGTTGCGGGCCGGGCGCCCGGTCGACGTAGTGGTCTCGCTCACCTCCCCGCTGCGGACACTGGGCGCCCCGCAGCCGGTCGGCAGCGGGACGCTGGCGATCCTGCTGCAACTTCCCAGCGACGTCCTGCCCGCCCATGACCAGGCGCGGGAGCCGATCTCCTGGGACAGCACACCGGGCGCCGCGCTGCGCGGGGCCGCGAGCGTCGCGCTGCTCCACGACGGCCAGGTGGTCGCGGGCCGGGACGGGACACACGCGACGCTGACCAACGTCACCGCTCTGGACCTGGTCATCGCCACCGCCACCACCTTCCAGCGCATGGGGTGTCCTCCTCACGGCGACGAGCACGACGCCCTGGCCCGCGCGAGCGCGCAGCTGGCCAGCGCGCTGGAGCGCGGCGTACCGGCGATCCGGGGACGCCAACTCGCCGATCATCGTGAGCTGTTCGGGCGCGTCAGCTGGGAGATGGACGCGCCGGAACCGGCCGAGGACTCGACCGGCGAGCGCCTGCTGGCGGCCAACGCCCACCCACGGGGAGCGCTGGCCGCCGACCCGCAGTTCGCGGTCCTGCTCTTCGACTACGGTCGCTACCTGCTGATCTCCTGCTCCCGGCGCGGCGGGACCCCCGCCAACCTGCAGGGCATCTGGAACGACTCGCTGCGTGCCGCCTGGAGTTCCGGCTTCACCACCAACATCAACCTGCAGATGAACTACTGGCCGGCCGAGGTCGCCAACCTCCCCGAGACCGTGCCACCCCTGATCGAGCTGGTCGAGACGCTGAGCCGCAACGGCCGGGAGACCGCTCGCCGGCTGTACGGGGCATCCGGATGGGTGGCCCACCACAACACCGACATCTGGGCCTACACCCAGCCGGTCGGCCAGGGCCGGCACGAACCGAAGTGGGCGTTCTGGCCGTTCGCCGGCCCTTGGCTGGTCCGGCACCTCCACGACCACCTCGCCTTCGGCGCCCGATCGGAGCCCGATCCGGAGCGGTTCGCGCGAAGCACCGTCTGGCCGGTCACCGCCTCGGCCGCGGAGTTCCTGCTCGACTGGCTCGTCGAGCAACCGGACGGCAGCCTCGGCACCGTGCCGTCGACCTCGCCCGAGAACGAATTCCTCCTCCCGGACGGTGGAGCGGCGGCGGTCGCGCGATCATCGACCATGGACCTGAGCCTGACGGCCGAGCTGTTCCAGAGCCTGCTCGACCTCGCCGAACGGCTCGGACAGGCCGACGACCGCCTGGTGGACCGGGCCCGATCCGCACTGGCCCGCATTCCGGCCGTGCGCATCGGCCGGGACGGAGGCATCGCCGAATGGCTCGACGACCTCGTCGCAGTCGATCCCCGGCACCGGCACCAGTCACACCTCTACCGGCTCTTCCCCGGCGCCGGGTTGGACGAGGGCCTGCGCGCGGCGGCCAGTCGCACACTGGACCGGCGCGGAGACGACTCGACCGGCTGGTCGCTGGCCTGGCGGCTCGCCCTGCGGGCGCGGCTGGGGGAGCCGGAGGCCGTCAGCCGCCTACTGGCGCTGCTCTTCCGCGACCTGGAGACCGACCGGGGCCCGTGGTCCGGGGGTCTGTACCCCAACCTGTTCGCCGCCCACCCGCCGTTCCAGATCGACGCCAACCTCGGCTACGTCGCGGCCGTCGCCGAGTGCTTCGTGCAGAGCCACGAAGGCCGCATCACCCTGTTGCCCGCCGTCCCCGCCGAGTTCGGCACCGGCCGGATACGAGGGTTGGTGGCCCGCCCGGGCGTCGAGGTCGACCTGGAGTGGAAGCAGGGCCCGGGCGGCCCCGAACTCCTCGCCGCCCGGCTGCGGGCACTGCACGAGCGGGCCTGTGGGGAGCACACCGTCGTCCACCGGGGGAGGCAGCTGAGCATCCGCCTCGGCCGGGAGTTCACCGAGCTGACCGGAGACCCGCTCGACCGGTAGGCAGCGCTGCCCCACCTGAACTGCGAAGGAGGCCGGGCCGGCCGCGGCGGTGAGGACGGTGCGGTCCCCGCCCGGGCACACGGTCAGCGGCGTGCGCGTCCGATCGTGGCGGCGTCGCCGACCACCACCAGGTCGAAGACACCCGTCACAGAGCCCGCAGAGCGAGCGGCGTGCGACGCCGGCGCTCATCAGAACCTCAGGTTCTCCGTGGCACCCTGAGCGCGTGCGTGTCGTACGGCTCGCACCGGAGGGCGGGCTCCGGCGCGGGGCCCGGCCCACAGGCTGCCGCCGGTGCCGGTGGCAACGCAGCCGACGCCACTGGGCGGACGGCCGTCCCACCGGTACCGGCTCGGACCGGGCGCCCCCTCCTGACCATTCGGACAGTGCGCGGAAGACGGGCAAGACCATGGCGGCGGATCAACGGCAGCAGCTCCAGCGCGGGAACTTCCTCCAGGAGGCCGCGGCACTTCAGCGTGCCAACGCCGGCGGCAGCCGGTACCTGGCACGGATCGCCTTCCCCTCCGCCGAGGACTCGGACGGAGTCCCCCTCGCACTGGTCACCACGGTGAGCCCGAAGGCGGGAGCGCCGGTGCTGCTGCCGACCACGGCGACCCGGCACGACCTTCATGTGGCCCTCGCCCGCGAAGGCGGATGGGCCGTCCCGGACCCGAGGCCGCTGACCCGGTTCCCGGTGACCGGGGAGGCGCCACCACTGCTGGTCTACGCCGACCTGCTCGAAGACATCGGCGACCTCCTGTTCACGCTCACCGGTTACCCCACCGATATCGGCCGTCCGGACGTGGTGGCCCGCCTGGATGCCGTCGGTCTCATCGGTGAGACCACCGCGGTGGTCGAAGTGTCCGCCCTCGGCGCGGTCCACCGGGTCAGCATCCCGCTGGACTCCGGAATCCCGCTGGTGGCCGTGCCGTTGGAGATCGCCGAGCACCTGCTGACGGTTCAGCCGTCCGCCGACGGGGCTCCCGCCGTCGAGTGGGAGTACCCCGTCGGCTGATGCTGACGGGACGAATGTCCCCCCGTTCAGGGCTGCACGACGGCGGCTGCGGCGAGGTCGGGTGGGGGACCGCGTGACGAGCGGTCCCCGGCGCGTCAGCCCGAGAAGTCCTGGGTCATCCAGACCCTTCCGGAGCCGTCCCGGACGATCGAGATGCCCACGTGACGGAACGAGCAGTCGAGGATGTTCCGGCGGTGTCCGTCGTCGGGCGCCTTCTCGGCGAGCATGGCGTCCGTCAGGCCGACGGCCATCCCGCCGATCGTTCCCGGTGTGTTGGCCACCGGTCCGCCGCTGCCGATGTTCTCGCCGGTCGCCGGCCCCCGGGCGCCGAGGTGTGGCTCGCCCGGGCAGGTGTGGTTCAGCCCGCAGCCGGAGAGCATCGCCCGGCTGTGTCCGTCGGCGCTCCGGTTCAGCGCGGTGGTGCGGTGCAGGGCCGGCAGGCCCTGATCGGCGCGTGCCCGGTTGATGACGGCGAGTACCTGTTCCTCGGCATCGGGTGCCCCGGCGGGGCCGCTTGCGGAGGACGCCGCTGAGGGGGTGGGCGTCGACGGAGCGGTCGACGCGGCGGCCGCGGACGCCTTCCGGGAAGGTGGCGCGGACGGGGTCGCCGACGCGGACGGGGTCGCCGACGCGGACGGAGTCGGCGACGTCGCGGGGGAGGGAACGGCGGCTGGTCTCGTGGGTGAGGGGGAGAGCTGCCCGTCGACCGCACCGGCTGCCACGGGGACGGACGGCGTGCCGGCCGGCGGCGTGGCGGTGGCATCCTCTGCCTGCGGGGAAGGAGAAGCGGAAGGGGCCGCTGCGGAGCGCGTCGTCGGATTCCCGGTCTCCGGCTTGAACACGGCCGCCGTGCCGCCTATCGCCGTGACGGCCACGACGGCCGCGGCGACCTTCGTCTTCCAGTGGTCGTGCCGGGCCTTCGGCTTCCGGTGGGAGGCCCGGCTGTGTGCCTGCGGCGGTCCGGCGGGGAAGCAGGGCAGGTTCGACGTCACCCTGCCGACCAGGCCGACGGGCAGGGGAACCAGCGCCAGCCCGGCCAGGAGCCCCTCGACGGGGACCAGGTCACTCGCGGTGTTCAGGCAGCGGTCGCAGCTCTGGGTGTGGCGGGCGATGCGTTTGCGCCAGAGCGGTCCGGGAACGCCGGGCCAGTCGGCCGTGACGGCCGTGAGATCCGGGCAGCGCGGGGTGGCGGCCAGCGCGCGGACGATGCCGCGCGCGGTGTCGAGCTGCTTCTTCATCCGGCCGATCCGCACGGTGACCACGTGCGCGCTCGCACCCGTCGCGGCGACGAGGTCGGCCCGGCTCAACTGGTCCGACTCGACCAGCCACCAGAGCGACAGCAGGTCGCGGTGGTCGTCGTCCAGCCAGGCGGCGGCCCGGGCGGTCTCCTGCCGCTGACCGGTCAGCCGCAGCTTCCAGACCGTCAGCTCGGCGAAGTCGGCGTGGGGATCGGGGAGGGTGTCGAAGACGTCCAGGGGGTGCGGTTCGGTCTGCCGGGGCCGGTGGTGGCTACGGACCTGGTTCATCGTGATGGCCACCAGCCAGGACCGGAAGGCCGCCGGATCGCGCAGGCCGGGAAGGCCGCGGACGACGTGGAGCATGACATCCTGCACTGTGTCGTCGACCTCGGGGTCCTGGGTCAGAGCCCGGCCGACGATGTTGTACACCAGGGGGAGGTAGGCGGCGACGAGCTCTTCGAGGGCCGCCTTGTCACCGTCCCGGGCTGCCGTCACCAGGGTCGCGTCGACATCCGTGACCATCCGATCAGACTCCAGACTTGCGGGTTTTCGTGGGTCTCTCGTACTGGAGACGGGCGGCGACTGCCGAAGTCACACAAACGAGCGCCTCCATCGGTCGAACTGCGGTGCGGTACGCGCAGCCTCCTGCCACGGCCCGACGTTCGAGTGGTGACCCGGCCCAGGACGTCGCTGCGCGGACACGGAAGGTCTCGGGGTCTGACGGTGTGAGGGGCAGGAACGGCAGCCGGACGGATGACAGCCGGCGTGATCGGGATCGGTCGAGCAGAGAGTCGCGGCTCGGCCTCGTCGCGTTTCCTGTCGTCGCCGAGCAGTTACCGAGCTCCGTCCGGTCAACCGGCTGTCCTTCTGGCGCGCAATAGTTAAATTACATTACCGGGCGAGGGCGGACAACGTCTGATGGTGCCGCTCACCTGCGGCCCCTGCCGTGTCAGCGTTCGTCGGAGGGGCCGATCGGCAGGACGGAGGTGGGAGCGGCGAGGGCCAGGGGCCGTCCGGCGCGGGTGAGGTGTCCGGACACCGGGTCGCGGTGGAAGGCGGTGAGTGTGTCGGAGCGCTGGTTGGCGCAGAAGAGGAGGTTCCCACCGGGGCAGAGGGCGATGTCGCGTGGCCAACTACCGCCGCTGGGAACGGCGGAGATCAGTTCCACGGTCGCCCCGTCGTCGTGGACGGCGTGGACGGCGATGCTGTCGTCGCCGCGGTTGGTGGTGTAGAGGAAGCGGCCGTCCTCGGACAGCCTCACCGCGGCGGCGTAGTTGGCGTGCGGGGCGCTCGGGTCCCGACGTGTCCGGGTCTCGGTGGTGGCCTCGATGCGGCCGGAGAGCGGGTCCCAGGCGCAGACGGTGAGTGTGGAGGAGAGCTCGTTGAGCAGGTAGACGTACCGGTTCGAGGAATGGAAGACGAGGTGACGGGGGCCGCGCCCGGGCGGTAGCTGGGCGCTCCGGTGCCCGGTGAGCAGGCCGGTGACGGGGGCGACGACGTAGACGTGGATCCGGTCGGTGCCGAGGTCGGTGCACAGCAGGAAGCGGCCGTCGGGCGAGGGGGCGGCCATGTGGGCGCGGGGCGCCGTGAGACGGCCGTCGGGGGTGGCCCGTCCGGGGTGGCGGATGGCCTGCACCGGCTCCCGGACGGCGATCGGGCCGTCGGCGGCGGTGGGGAGGACGGACAGGACACCGTCACCGTAATGGGCGGCGAAGACGTGCGACCCGCTGGGGTGGACGGCGAGATGGCAGGGGAGTGCACCGCCGCTGGCGGCGGTCGCGAGCGGGACGAGGCTGCCGCTGCGCGGGTCGATCCGGAAGGAGACGACCTGCCCGGCGTCGTGTTCGATGACGGCGTGGAGTATCCCGCGCGCGGGGTCGGCGGCCGTGTAGGACGGGTGGTCGATCGGCAGGACGCGGTGGTGGCGCAGGGCACCGGTGCCGTCGTAGCGAACGGTGTACAGGCCGGCGCCCGGGGTGCCGGCCGGGGCGGAGCTACCGACGGCCAGGTAGCTCCCGGTCGTCTCGGCGGGCCGGTTCGGCACAGCCTGCTCCCCGCTCACCATTCGGCGAACGAGCCGTCGGTGTGGCGCCACACGGGGTTGCGCCAGCGGTGTCCGCCGGCGGCCGCCTCGCGGACGGCCGTCTCGTCGATCTCGATGCCCAGGCCGGGTGCGGTCGGGCGGGAGACGAAGCCGTCGCGCTGGGTGAAGACGGCCGGGTCGAGGAGGTAGTCGAGCGATCCCGCGTCGGCGGTGGTGTAGCCGATGCCGAGATTCTGTTCCTGGATGAGGAAGTTGGGCGTGGCGAAGTCGATCTGGAGGCAGGCCGCCAGCGCGATCGGGCCGAGCGGGCAGTGCGGGGCGATCACGGCGTCGTGCGCCTCGGCCATCGCCGCGATGCGGCGGACCTCGGAGATGCCGCCGGCGTGGCTGAGGTCGGGTTGCAGGACGGCGACACCGGAGGTCAACACCTCGCGGAAGTCCCATCGGGAGTAGAGGCGTTCACCGAGCGCCACCGGGATGGAGGTGCCGGCGGCCACCGCGCCGATCGCGCTGCTGTGCTCCGGGAGCACCGGCTCCTCGACGAAGAGCGGGTAGTACTCCTCCAGGAGCGGCAGCATCCGGCGCGCCATCGCGGTCGAGGCGCGGCCGTGGAAGTCGATGGCCAGGTCGGCGTGGTCGCCGATCGCCTCTCGGACGGCCGCGGTGCGCCGGGCGAGGCGTTTGACGGCGGCGGGGCTGTCCAGCGGGAGCATCCGGTCCGTGCCGTTGAATTTCACGGCGTCGAGGCCGTCGGCCACCGCCGCCCGAGCGGAGGCGGCGAGTTCCGCGGGCTCGTCACCGTGGATCCAGGTGTACATCCGCACTCGGTCGCGGACCGGCCCGCCGAGCAGTTCGTGGACGGGGACGCCCAGGGCCTTGCCCTTGATGTCCCACAGGGCCTGGTCGATGCCGGCGACGGCGCTGCTGAGGACGGGGCCGCCGCGGTAGAAGCCGCCCTTGGTGAGGGTCTGCCAGATGTCCTCGATCCGCCCGGCGTCCATGCCGACGAGCAGGTCGGAGAGCTCGTCGACGGCGGCGGCGACGGTCTGCGCCCGGCCCTCGACAACCGGCTCGCCCCAGCCCACGTGTCCCTCGTCGGTCTCGATCCGCAGGAACAGCCAGCGCGGCCGGACGAGGAAGGTCTCGAGCTTGGCGATCTTCACGGGTCTCCTCGGGTGGGTGGGGTCCTCGCGACCGCGCCCGGAGTCATTGGGTGAGCCGGCGCAGTACGGAGGCCAGGTGGGGCGCTTCCTGGAGGACGAGCGCGGCGCCGCCGCGCGCGCCGGCCTGGGTGGACTCCTCGAAGTCGGCCTGGACCACGTCGGTGGTCGAGTTGACGGCCGGCATGGCGTACCGCCGGATGCCGGTCCGGACGGCGTCGACGACCACCTCGCCGGCGGCCGCGATGGGGCCGCCCACGATGATGCGACCGGGATCGAGGAGGTTGCACAGGTTCGCGAGGGTCCGGCCGACGACGACCATGGCATCGGACAGGACGCCCGCGGCGGCCCGGTCTCCGGACCTGACGGCGGCGACGACATCGGCGATGGTGGCGTCGTCGCCGAGGAGCGGGCGGAGCTGGCCGAGGATGGCGGGGGCGGCGGCCTTCTGGATCAGGCAGCCGCGGTTTCCGCACGGGCAGGGCGGACCGTCGAAGTCGACGGAGACGTGGCCGAGTTCGCCGGCTCCGCCGAGGGCGCCGCGGTGGAGCCTGCCGTCGACGATCAGGGCGGCGCCGATGCCGCTGGTCAGGTTGACGTAGAGCATGCTGGAGGCCCGGCGGCCGGCGCCCCAGAGGTATTCGGCCATGGCCTCCATGCGGGTGTTGTTGTCGACCATGACCGGTTGCCCGAACTGTCGCTCGAACAGGTCCCGGACGTTGAGGCCCGCCCAGGGCTGCCCCGGCAGCGAGGGCCCCACCGCCCCCGTGGCGGTGGTGACTTGTCCGGGCACGCCGATGCCCAGGCCGACCACGTCCTCGTGGCCGAGCCCTTGTGCGGCCAGCGCCCCGTGCAGCAGCTCGGCGGCGGCCCGGACGCGGTCGACGGCCGAGGCGTCGGCGGCGACCGGGACGTCCTGGCTCACCAGTTGGCGGTGCTCCAGGTCGCTGAGGTGCACGGCCACCCGGTCGAGGGTGAAGTCCAGTCCGGCGGCTACGCCCACGTTGCGGCTGATCGCCACCTGTTCCCGCACCCGGCCGTCCAAGCGGTCGGCCGCGGGCACCTCGACCTGAACCAGGACGCCGCGCTCGATCATCTCGTTGACGATCGTGGAGACCGTGGCGCGCGAGACGTCGATCTGACGGGCGATCTCGGCGCGGTGCATGGCGCCGTTCCTCAGCAGGAGCCTCAGGACACGTTCCTGGTTGGTCCGCCGAAGTGACTGAAGGGATCCACCTGTTGCGAGTGACACAGCCGCAGCGTGCCACGGGCCCCAATCTTCGTCAAGACTCCTGCCGAACACATGCCGAGGTTCTGAAGTGTGTTGAGAGTGTTGACACTTGAGGGTGAGTCGCGCCATAACTGTTGGACAGACGAGCGGGAGCTTCCCGGTCCCGTTCACGAAGGTGGGCGCCGATGTTGCCTCGGAATCCCGTGCTTCTTGTCACGGGGGGTCATGGAACCCTCGGGTCGGTCCTGTTGCCGGCGCTGCGCGAATCGTTCTCCCTGAGGGTGGCCGACCGGGTCGGGCCGCGGCGGCCGGGACCGGACGAGATTCTGGTCGGCGACCTGGCCGATCCGGGCTTCGCGGACACGGCCGTCGACGGTGCCGACGCGATCCTGCACCTCGCGGCGGACGCGAGCCCGCGGAGCCCGTGGCCGCGAGTGGCGGCGAACATCGGCATGACCCACAACGTCCTGGCCGCCGCGGCCCGGCACACCGTGCGCCGGATCGTGCTGGCCTCCTCCAATCACGCGGCCGGACTGAATCACCGCCGCGGCACACGTCCCGTCGACCCGGGAGCCGCCGCGGCACCCTGCTGCCCCTACGGCGCCACCAAGCTCGCCGAGGAGGCGCTGGGCGGCCTCCACGCGCTGGACCACGACGCGATCGTCGTCAGCCTGCGCTTCGGCCTGGTCGGTTGGCCGCTCGTGGAGCGCGACTACAACGCGATGTGGCTGTCCGACCGGGACGCCCGAGCACTGGTCCGGGCGGCTCTGCGTGCCTCCGAGTCGGGTGTCCACTTCGGTGTCTCCGGGTACGCGGAGCAGTTCTGGAGCCTGGACAGCGCACGTGCGGACCTTTGCTACGCCCCGGCGGACTGGCTGCCGGCCGATGCCCGCGAGCTGCCCTGGGCCACCGAGGCACCCTGCCGCATGGTCGACCGGGACCGCTGACGTCCGGCACCGCCGACCTCCCGTACCGCCGACCTGCTGCGCCGTTGCAGCTCCTGCACCGCTGATCTCCCGCACCGCGATGTGCCCGAACAAAGGACCTCCCCATGCCCGACCTCACCTCGAAGCTGTCCAGAGCGGGCGCGGCCGTCGCCGCCCTAGCCGCGCTCGCGACCGGGTGCGCGACCACCTCTTCCGGCGGCTCCGGTGGCGAGAGGTCCAAGAGCCTCAGGTACTGGTCGATGTGGACCCAGACCGAGCCGCAGGCCAAGACCCTGCAGAAGTCGATCGACACCTTCACCGCGAAGACCGGCATCCACGTGGACGTGCAGTGGCAGGGCCGCAAGGTCCTCGACAAGGTCGGCCCGGCGCTGCTGGCCGGCGACGCGCCCGACCTCGTCGACCAGGGCTTCGACCGGCTGCTCCCGGCGCTGGCCGCGAACGGCAAGGCCCAGGACCTGACCCCGGTCCTGAGCATGGACACCGGCGAGGGCCGCAAGGTCAGCGATGTCATCCCCGCCAAGTTCCTGGACGTGCTGCCCAAGGGCAAGGACGGCACGCCCTGGATGATCCCCTACGAGTCGGTGTCCGTCTCGCTCTTCTACAACGGCAAGGACCCGCTGGTCGTCCAGCCGCCCAAGACCTGGGACGACCTGCTGGCCATCTGCCAGGCCGCCAAGGCCGCCGGCAAGGCCTGCGTCGGCACCGACGGTGACCAGGGCTGGGCCACCCAGTACTGGTTCGACTACCTGCTCAACCGCAACGGCGGTTCGGTCGCGGCGCTCGCCGCCGACAAGACCGGTGCGGCCTTCAGCGACCCCGCTGTGCTGAAGTCGGCTCAGCAGGTCGCGGAGCTGGTCAAGAACGGCTACCTGGCCAAGGGCTACGACGCGACCAAGTACCCCGAGCAGCAGGGGCACTGGGTCAGCGGCGATTCCGTCTTCTTCCTGATGGGCAGCTGGCTGCCGAGCGAGACGCAGTCCCTCAAGCCGGCGGGCTTCGAGTACAAGTCGGTGGCCTTCCCGACCACCGGCGACCCGAGCAAGAACGCCGTCGACTTCCTGCCCTTCGGTTTCAGTGTCCCCAAGGGCGCCAAGAACGCCGAATCGGCCGAGAAGTTCATCGCCTTCTTCCTGCAGAAGGACCAGCTGGCCGTCGTCTCCACCGATGCCGAGAACATCACCCCTCGCGTTGACATACCGGCCCCCGCCGAGCTCGCCGACGTCGCCCAGCAGCTCAACGGCCAGCCCAGCAGGCTGCCCGACGACAACGCCGACGCCGACTGGCAGGACAAGATCCTGGTCGCCCAGTACAACGACCTGTGGCTCGGTAAGACGGATGCGGCCGGCTTCGCCGCTCACGCCGCCAAGGCCAGCGCGGACTACTGGAAGGCCAAGGGCTGAGCGCGATGACCACCGCTACACAGGCCCACCGCACGCGCGGGCGGCGCGCGGGCCGGCGGCCCGAGGGAAGCCCCATGGAGCGGGCCCAGCGCCGGACGTTCTGGCCCTTCCTCCTGCCCGCCCTGGTCGTCTTCACGCTCTTCTTCGTGGCCCCGATCGTCTTCAGCCTCTGGCTGGGCTTCCAGAGTTGGGACGGAGTCGGCCCTGCGAGCGGGCGCGGGCTGAAGAACTACACCAACCTGCTGCACGACCCGCTGTTCACCACCTCGCTGAGGAACACCGCGCTCATCCTCGTGGTCGGCGGCGCGCTGATCTTCGTGATCAGCTTCGCCATCACCGTGCTGCTGCGCGAGATGCGGGACCAGAAGCTCGTTCGCTACGTCCTGTTCTTCCCCGTGCTGGTCAACCCGCTGGTGTTCGGCGTCATGACCGGACTGCTGTTCCGGCCCACCGGCATCGTCAACGCGCTCCTCGGCGACCTCGGGGTCGGCGACCCGCCGAAGTGGCTGGCCCAGGAGAACCTGATGACGATGATCGTCGCCGTCACCGTGTGGGCCGGCACCGGCTACTACACCACCATCCTGATGTCCGGAGTCGAGCAGATCCCCAGCACCTACTACGAGGCCGCCGAACTCGACGGCGCGGGCGCCTGGGGCCGCTTCCGCCACGTCACCCTGCCACTGTCCTGGGACGTCGTCACGGTCTGCGCCCTGTTGTGGACCATCTCCAGCGTCAAGGTCTTCGAGCTCGTCCTCGTCTTCGGCGGCAGCACCGGCGGCACACCACCCAACAACACCTACACCACCGCGCTGTACGTCTACGAGAGCGCATTCTCCGCCCGCACCACCCGCGACTTCGGGGTCTCCTCCGCAGCCGCCCTGGTCAGCCTGGTCCTCATCGCCGCCGTCGCCGTCCTGTTGCGCCGGATGATGCGCCGCGACGCAATCCAGCTCTCCTAGGGCCCGTCCGGCGGATCTTGCCGGGCCCTAGCCGTACCGCACCCGAAGGAACCACGATGACCGTCACGACACGACCCCCGGACTCCGACCGACGGTCCGGACCCGCCTGGTCGGCGGGCCGCCGCCCGACCCCGGCGCTGCGGCCGCGTCACATCGGCGCTGCCGTGATCCGGGCGCTGTGCGCGGTGAACATCCTGCTGCTGGTATGGATGATCATCACCTCCCTGCGCGACACGAAGGACATCTTCGACCACCCCGTCGGCCTGCCGACCCATCCCGGGTGGGGCAACTACCTCCGGGCTTGGCAGACCGGCGGCTTCGGCGCCGCACTGGTCAACTCCCTGATCGTTTCGGTCGGTTCCGCCGTCATCGCAGTGGCGGTCGCGGCGCCCGCCGCCTACGCGCTGGCTCGCACCAAGCGTCGGGTGGGGAGCCCCGTCACCATGCTGTTCGCCCTCGGCCTCGGCGTCCCCGCCCAGTTGATCATCATCCCGGTGTACGTGGCCTTCGCCAAGACCCAGAACCTCACCCACCTCAAGCTCCTCGACAGCATGCAGGGCCTGATCACCGTCTACGTCGGACTGGCCATGCCCTTCACCGTCTTCCTCCTCACCGGCTACTTCCGCTCCCTGCCGGTCGAGGTCGAGGAGGCCGCCTGCCTGGACGGCGCCGGAGCACTGCGCAGCTTCGTCCAGATCGTGCTGCCCATGGCCCGCACCGGCCTGATCACCGCGTTCACCATGCAGGTGCTCAGCGCCTGGAACGAGACGATGTTCTCGCTGGTGATGCTCACCAGCGACGGGAACAGGACGCTGCCGGTCGCGCTGCTGTCGTTCATCGACCAGCAGCAGTTCCAGGGCACCGACTGGGGCGGCATGTTCGCCGGTGTCGTCATCATCATGTTGCCGGTCCTGATCCTGTTCGTCGTCCTCGGCCAGCGCCTGATCGCCGGCATGACCGCGGGGGTGAGCAAGTGACCACCCGCGCCGCCGACGGCCACAGCCGGCTCACCACCGAGCTGCGGATCCACCGGCTGGTCGCCATCCTCCGTGCGGACAGCGGATCCGGCCTCCGCACGGCGATCGACGCCCTCGTCGACGCCGGCATCCGCTGCCTGGAGGTCACCCTGCCCACCCCCGGCAGCCTGCGGGCCGTCGCCGGCGCCCGAACCCGGTACGGCGACGACATCACCATCGGTGTGGGCACCGTTCTCGACATCGCGGACGCCAACCGCGCGGCCGACGCGGGCGCCCGGTTCGTCGTCAGCCCCAACGTGCAGCCGCAGGTCATCGAGACCGCCCGGGAACTCGGCCTGGGCGCCCTGCCCGGCGTCTTCACCCCCACCGAGGCACTCGACGCCATGGCAGCCGGCGCGACCGCCGCCAAGCTCTTTCCCGCCTCGGCCCTGGGACCGTCGTTCGCCACCGCCCTGCACGCCCCGCTGCCCGAACTGCCGCTGGTGCCGGTCGGGGGCATCGGCCTCACGGACGTCCAGCCGTGGCTCCGGGCCGGTGCGCTCGCCGTCGGTGTCGGTTCCCCCCTGCTGGGCGACGCCCTCGACGGAGGCGACATCGATGCCCTGCGCAGGCGCGCCGCCGAGTTCGTCACGGCCGCACTGGGAGGGGCGGGCCATGGCTGAGCTGGTGACCATCGGGGAGACCATGGCCGCGCTCAGCCCCAACCGCATCGGACCGCTGCGCCACGCCGGCACACTGGAACTGTCCATCGCAGGCGCCGAGTCCACCGTGGCCATCGGGGCCAGCCGGCTCGGCCGCACCGCCGCGTGGGTCGGGCGGCTCGGCGCGGACGAGTTCGGGCAGCTGGTCCGGATGACCCTGCGTGGTGAGGGCGTCGACGTGCATGCCGCCGTGGACCCCGCCGCCCCGACCGGATTGATGATCAAGGAGAGGCGAACCGCCGACCGGCGACGGGTCCACTACTACCGCGCCCACTCGGCCGGATCCCGGCTCGGCCCCGACGACATCCCGCACCGCCTGATCGAGCGGGCGGCCGTGCTGCACACCACGGCGATCACGCTCGCACTGTCCGGCAGCGCCGGCGCTACCGTGCACGACGCCGTCCACCGCGCCCGGGCCGCCGGCGTGACGGTGTCGTTCGACGCCAACCACCGGGCGAAGCTGTGGCAGCTGCCGGAGTACCGACAGGCCGTCACCGTCCTGATGCCCCAGCTGGATCTGCTCTTCGCCAGCCTGGACGAGGCACAGAGCCTACTTCGGACCGACAACACCGATCCGGCCGAGCTCGCGGGCATGTTGCTGGATCGCGGCCCGCGCACCGTCGTCATCACGCTCGGGGCGAGGGGCGCGCTCTCGGCGGGCCCGTCGGGTGTCGTGCGCACCGATGCGGTCCGGGTCAGCGAGACCGATCCGGTCGGCGCCGGGGACTCGTTCGTCGCGGGCTACCTCTGCGCCGTCCTCGCCGGTCGGGACGAGCGCGGCCGCCTCGGTCTGGCCGCCCAGGTGGCCGCGTACTCCGTATCGGCCCAGGGCGATTGGGAGGGGCTGCCCACAGCCGACGAACTGGCCCAGACCCCAGCGGCCACGGACGTCAGCCGCTGACCCAGGACCCCGTCGTCGCGGCACTCCGCCCCGATCGCCGTGAGGACGGGCGCACCACCCGATCGGCTCTCATCCAACCCCCACGTGGAACGAGGTCCCTTCCATGCGTCCGATCAGGCTCGTCCGACTCATCCGCCCAACGGCCGCGCTGGCCGCAGCCGGCTGCGTCGCAGGGCTCACGCTGGCCGTCACCGCCCCCACCGCCGCCGCGGCCACCGGCACCGGCCCGGTCACCGGCCTGGCCGGCAAGTGCCTCACCGACGCCGGCGGGTCCACCGCCGACGGCAACCCGATCACCCTGTCCGGCTGTGACGGCTCAGCCTCGCAGATCTGGAAGCTGGCCACCGACGGCAGCGTCCGGGTCCTCGGCAAGTGCCTCGACGTCACCGGCGCCAACACCGCGCCCGGCACCCCGCTGCAGCTGTACTCCTGCAATGGCACCGGCGCCCAGCGCTGGGGCGTCGCCGTGGACGGCACCCTGGTCAACGCCAAGTCCGGCAACTGCCTGGACGTCGGTGGCGGTTCCGCCGCGGACGGCGCCCGAACCGTCATCGCCACCTGTACCCCGGGCAGCGCGGGCCAGCAGTGGCAGCCGCCCGCGACCGACTGCCCCGCCCCCACAGACCCTGGCCCCCAGCGCTCCACCGCCGGCGTCGCCACCGGCCTCCTGCCGCAGGCCGCCGGCGGCCTCGCCCCGCTCAGCTGGTCCGCCACCGGCCTGCCGGCCGGACTGAGCATCAACTACTCCACCGGCACCATCGTCGGCACCCCCACGGGCAGCGGCTCCTCCACCGTCACCCTCACCGCGACCGACAGCCGGGGCAGCACCGGCAGCACCACCTTCGGCTGGACGGTCAACGCAGCGGACACCGCCGCGAGTTGGTACCTGGACTGCTCCGCAGCCACCAACGGCTCCGGCACCGAGGACGCCCCGTGGAA
This sequence comes from Kitasatospora sp. NPDC087314, assembly GCF_044744365.1. Lineage (NCBI taxonomy): Bacteria > Bacillati > Actinomycetota > Actinomycetes > Kitasatosporales > Streptomycetaceae > Kitasatospora > Kitasatospora sp. NPDC087314. The sequence continues at coordinate 94,409 of NZ_JBIUYE010000010.1, read as the reverse complement.
CAGTCTGGGTACGGCGAACGCCCGTACCTTCCAGCCCGGTGACGCGCTGCTGCTCAAGGCCGGAGCCACCTGCAACGGCCAACTCGCCCCCCAGGGCAACGGCAGCGCCACCGCACCGATCACCATCGGCTCCTATGGCGGCAGCGCGCGCCCGACCGTCGCCGGCGGCGGCCTCAGTGGGGCCACCGGTGCGGCCGTCCTGCTGCACAACCAGTCCTACTGGATCGTCCAGGGTCTGGAGGTCACCAACAACGCCGCCACCGAGGCGTGGCGCTCGGGCATCAACGTCGTCGTCGACGACCTCGCCGAACACGACGGCATCACCATCCGCGACAACCTCGTCCACGACGTCATGGGCAGCTCCGACCGGGGCGCCGACCACAAGGGTTTCTACCTCTCCCACGGCGTCGGCGCCGACCTGCCCGTCAACGGCGGCTTCGTCAAGGGCCTGACCATCGCCGACAACTACGTCCGCGACAGCCACGTCAACGGCATCGGCCTCTACGGCAACCAGGACAACGGCGGCGACAACAACAACGCCGTCCACAACCGGTTCGTCCACATCACCGGCAACACCATCGAGCGCAACACCAGCGACGGCATCGTCATCTGCGTCTCCGACTCGCCGCTCGTCGAGTACAACGTCTCCGACCTCGCCGGCACCAACGCCGTCAACCCCCAGAACATCGCCGGCATCTGGGGCTGGGCCGACGACAGCCCCACCTTCCAGCACAACGAGGTGTCCAATCTGGTCGTCCATACCAATGACAGCGAGGCGTGGGACTGCGACGGCTACATGACGGGCGTGTGCAGCTACCAGCACAACTACGACCACAACAACTACGGCGGGATCCTGCTCAACTGCCTGGCCTGCGGCGGCGGCTACAACGCGTCGATCGTGTTCCGGGACAACGTGTCGGTGGACGACTGCCGGATCGTCAGCAACGGTGGCAGCAGCGCCATCAGCTTCCTGTTCGCCAACAACACCATCGACTGCGGCGGCAAGCACTCCGACATCGGACTGCTGGCGGACACCACCGTCGCCAACAACGTCTTCGCGGGTGCGGCAGCCGGCTCCACCCTGCCCACCGGGCCGGCCTACCAGCACAACACCTACACCGGGTTCGCCGCACCCAGCAGCGACCCCGCCCCCTCCACCGTCGACCCCCGGTTCACCGCGCCCGGTAGCGCCGACTACGGCATCAACTCCGTCGGCGGCTACCAACTGGGCGTCGACTCGCCCGCGTACCGGAGCGGCATCGCCCTGAGCGGCGCGAGCGCGACCGACTACTGGGGCAACGCCACCAGCGCCGCCACCCCCAACCGCGGTGCCTACGGCGGCCCCGCCCTCGGAGCCGCCACCTGCACCGACGACAGTTCCGCGGCCATCGGCTACTCCGGCGGCTGGGATTCCTCCGGCAGTGCGGGCTGCGGCAGCGGCCTGGACCACTGGAGCAACTCCACCGGCGCCACGGCCGACTTCACCTTCACCGGCACCGAGTTGACCTACTACGGATCGCAGACCCCCGACAACGGCATCGCCGCCCTGAGCATCGACGGCGCCCCGGCGGTCGACGTCAACCTCTACGCCCCCGTCAAGCGGCTCGGCCTCCCGCTCTACACCAGCCCCGTCCTCGCCGCGGGCACCCACCGGGTGACCGTCACGGTCAGCGGGCGCAAGGACCCGCGGTCCACGGGCGGCTACGTCAGCCTGGATGCCTTCGCCGTGCGGTAAGGCGCGGCCGGGGCTGTCAGCCCGGCTGGGCCACGGCGATCGGCCGCCGTGGCCCAGCCGGGGATTCGGCATGCTTGCTTTCGAGAGGTTCTGTTAATTCCTTGCAGAATGCAGCAATGGAGACAGATCTTGAATGCAAGGAAAGGAGTCGCCGGGCTCGATGCCATGCCGCTCGTCGTGGGTTCTGGGGGGTGGGCCGAGTCCTTCCAGAAGTATTGACAGTACTTCAGGGCAGGTGTTGTATCTGGTATCGCGTTGATTAGTTGAAGCCAAGGCCCTGCCTGCTCGACCGCCCGGGTCTCCCCAGCCCAGCCATCCCCCCACCGAGCTGCCGGCCCGTGGCGACGGCGCGTCTCGACTTCAGCGTCCGCGGTTCGATCTTCCGCATGCCCTGGAGGCTCCCCCATGCGCAGAAGCACCGCTCCTCCCGGACTCGGCCGCGTGGCCGTGGTCCTGACAGCCCTGGCCGGCTCGCTGCTCGCGACCTACTCCGTCGCTCCGACCGCATCGGCGGTCTCGACCGCCTGTCCGTGGGTGGGTTCGAACGATCCGATCCCGCAACGCGTGGACCAGCTACTCTCGCACATGTCGCTCGATCAGAAGATCCAGCTGCTGACCGGGAAGAGTACCTCCTACGCCGGCTTCACGCCCGCGATCGGCTCGCTGTGCATCCCCGTGATGAACCTGGAGGACGGCCCGGCCGGTGTGGCGGACGGCATGGGGAACGTCACCCAACTCCCGGCCCCCGTAGGTGCCGCCGCGACCTGGGACACCGCGGCCGAGCAGGCCTACGGGCAGGTCACCGGTTCGGAGCAGGTCGCCAAGGGCTCGACGGTCGACCTGGGGCCGACGATCAACATCGTGCGGGATCCGCGCTGGGGCCGCGCGTTCGAGTCGATCGGTGAGGATCCGTACCTCAACGGGCAGATGGGGGCGGTGAACATCCGCGGTGTGCAGTCCACCGGGATGATGGCGCAGGTCAAGCATGTCGCGGCGTACAACCAGGAGACCGGCCGCGGAACGACTGCGGACAACGTGATCGCCGGCGACAGGACCCTGCAGGAGATCTACCTGCCGGCCTTCCAGACGGCGATGCAGCAGGCCGCGCCGTCCTCGGCGATGTGCTCCTACAACATGATCAACGGCAGCTACGCCTGTGAGAACAAGCAGATCCTCGACACGGTGCTGCGCAAGCAGTTCGGCTTCACCGGGTTCATCACCTCCGACTGGGGCGCCACCCACTCCACCGTGCCCACGGTGGACGCCACCATGGACCAGGAGATGCCGGGGGACAGCACGGTCTGGGGCAACACCTCCCACTTCTACGGCGCCGCGCTGAAGTCGGCCGTGACGTCGGGTCAGGTGAGCCAGTCGCTGATCGACGCGTCCGCCTCGCGGATCCTCACCCAGATGTTCGGCTTCGGCCTCTTCGACAAGCCGTCAACCGGCTCCGCGACCCAGCCGGCGACCTCGGCCGATCACCGGGCCACTGGCGAGCACATCGCCGAGGAGGGGACGGTGCTGCTGAAGAACTCCGGCAACGTCCTGCCGCTCGGTTCCTCGGACACGTCCATCGCCGTCATCGGCTCGGACGCCTCGACCGGTGCGATGACCGCTGGGGGCGGCAGCGCCGGCGTCGGCTCCAGCGGGCCGGTCACGACTCCGCTGCAGGGGATCGAGGCGGCCGCGCCGACGGGGACCACCGTGGGCTACGACGACGGCAGCAACGCCGCCTCGGCCGCGGTACTCGCGGCCAAGTCCAGCGTCGCGGTGGTCTTCGTCGGCAACCCCGGGGGCGAGACCTGGGACCTGGGCGGCATCGACCTGTCCGGGTCGGACAACGCGTTGATCTCGGCGGTGGCGGCGGCCAACCCGAACACCGTCGTGGTGCTCAACACCGGCTCGGCGGTCACCATGCCGTGGGTCAACTCGGTCAAGGGCGTGCTGGAGGCCTGGTACCCCGGCCAGAGCGACGGCACCGCGATCGCCCACATCCTGTTCGGAACGACGAACCCGTCCGGGCACCTCCCGGTCACGTTCCCGGTCGACCAGTCCCAGCTGCCCGCGCGGACGGCCGCGCAGTGGCCGGGCAGCAGCGGACAGGTGCAGTACTCCGAGGGCGTCGAGGTCGGCTACCGCTGGTACGACAGCAAGGGCATCCAGCCGCTCTTCCCGTTCGGCTACGGCCTGTCGTACACCAGCTTCGCGTTCAGCGACGTGCACGTCAGCGCGCTGCCGCGGGGTGGTGCGGCCACGGTGACCGCGACCGTGACGAACACCGGCAGCCGGCAGGGTGCGGACGTCGCCCAGCTGTACGTGAGCTCCCCGGCCGCGTCGGGGCAGCCGCCGCGCTCGCTGCAGGGCTTCGCCCGGGTGGACCTGCAGCCGGGGCAGAGCCAGCAGGTCACCTTCCCGCTGACCGAGCAGAACCTGCACCACTGGGACGGGACCACCGGTGGTTGGGCCACCAGCACCGGTGACTACACCCTCGCGGTCGGCGACGCCGACTCCGCCCAGGCGCTCACCGCGACCACCACGCTGACCGTCGCCGCGGACCAACTCGGGCAGCCCCTGACCGTCACCGGCCCCGGCCCGCAGGAGGGCCCGGCCGGCACCGCCGTCACCTTCCAGGCGGCGGCGAACGACACCAGCGCCGGCCAGAGCCCGGCCTTCTCCGCCACCGGCCTGCCCACCGGCCTCTCGATCTCGTCCGCCGGCCGGATCACCGGCACCCCCACCACCCCCGGCACCTACACCACCACGCTCACCGCGACCGACGCCAACGGTGCCCAGGACCGGACCACCTTCGTCTGGACCATCGTCCCGTCCTCCGCCGGCATCGCCACCACCCCGATCGTCGGCTACCAGGGCCTGTGCATGGACGTCTCCGGGGCCTCGAACACCGACGGGACAGCAGTCCAGGGCTACACCTGCAACGGCACCAACGCGCAGCAGTGGTACCAGGGTTCGGACGGGACCGTGCAGACCATGGGCAAGTGCCTGGAGGCGACCGGCGGCGGCACCGCGGCCGGTACGCAGGTGGACCTGTCCACCTGCGACGGCGGCCCCGGCCAACAGTGGCAGCAGTACACCGGCTCCGCGCTCCGGAACCCCGCCTCCGGCCGGTGCGTGGACGCCGGGAGCGGCGGCTCCGGCACCCGACTGCGGATCGCCGACTGCACCGGCGCCGCCGACCAGGTCTGGGCCTCGGCCGCGGCCCGCACCGGCACCGTGACCGGCTACGGCTCCCTGTGCCTGGACGTGCGGGGCGCGAACAGCACCGACCGCACCCCGGTGCAGCTCTACGGCTGCACCAGCGGCAACACCGCCCAGCAGTGGACCGTCGGCCCCGACGGGACGGTGCGGGCGCTCGGCAAGTGCCTGGACGTGACGGGCGCCGGCACCGCGAACGGCACCAAGGTCCAGCTCTACACCTGCAACCGCACCGGCGCACAGAACTGGCAGCCCCGCGCCGACGGCAGCCTGGTCAACCCGAACTCCGGCAAGTGCCTCGACGACACCGGCTCCGGCCCCGCCGGTACTCAGCTGGAGCTCTGGGACTGCTGGGGCGGCGCCAACCAGAAGTGGAAGCTGCCCGTCTGATCTGATCCAGCGCCACCGGTCCTCCTGGGGCCGGTCCTCCTGCGGCCGGTCCGGACTCCGAGCCGGCCGGCCCGACCCGCCCGCTTCCCCACCAGCTCTCCTCCCTGGAGCCGTCATGGCGACCCAAAGAGCACACCGCAGCGTCCTGCCCCTGGTGCTCGTCCTCCTGCTCGGCGCACTCACCGGTCTGGCCTGGCCGACCGCGGCGCGAGCCGCCACCACGACCTCGATCACGATCGACGGCACCCAGCCGGGCAGCACCTTCGACGGCGTCGGCGCGATCTCCGGCGGCGGCGGCAACACCCGGCTGCTGATCGACTACCCGGAGCCGCAGCGCAGCCAGCTGCTGGACTACCTCTTCAAACCCGGCTACGGCGCCAGCCTGCAGATCCTCAAGATCGAGATCGGCGGCGACACCAACTCCACCGACGGTGCCGAGGCCAGCCACGAGCACACCGAGGGCGCGGTTGACTGCGACCAGGGCTACGAGTGGTGGCTCGCCGAGCAGGCCAAGGCCCGCAACCCCGACATCAAGCTCTACGGCCTCGCCTGGGGCGCACCCGGCTGGGTCGGCGGCGGCAGCAACACCTTCTACACCACCAAGGCGATCACCTACCTGATGGACTGGATGGGCTGCGCCGCCCAGCACGACCTCGCCATCGACTACCTCGGCGGCTGGAACGAGCGCGGCTACGATGCGAGTTGGTACAAGAACCTGAAATCCACCCTGGTCGCCCGCGGCTACGGGGCCACCAAGGTGGTCGCGTCCGACGACAACTGGTCGGTGGCCGACGCGATGGCCGGCGACCCGGCGTTCAAGAGCGCGGTGGACATCGTCGGCGTCCACTACCCCTGCGGCTACCTCGGCAGCTACACCTCCTGCCCGAGCACCGCGAACGCCCAGGGCCTCGGAAAGCCCCTGTGGGCCAGTGAGAACGGCTCGGAGGACGCCAACGACGGAGCCGGGCCGGTGGCACGGGCGATCAACCGCGACTACATCGACGGCCGGATGACCAGCTACCTCAACTGGCCGGTCATCGCCGCCCTGTACCCGAACCTGTTCTTCTCCACCGACGGCATGTCGATCGCCAACCAGCCCTGGTCCGGCAACTACAGCATCGGCAGGACGACCTGGGTCACCGCGCACACCACGCAGTTCACCCGGCCCGGGTGGCACTACATCGACTCGGCCGACGGGTACCTCGGCGGCGACCGTACCAACGGCAGCTACGTGACGCTGAGGTCGACCGACAGCACCGACTACAGCACGGTGCTCGAGACGATGGACGCCAAGGCCGCGCAGACCGCGAGCCTCACGGTCGCCGGCGGGCTCTCCACCGGCACGGTCCACGTCTGGGCCACCAACGTCAACTCCACCAACCCCGCGGACCACTTCGTGCGCCAGGCCGACATCACTCCGACGGGCGGCCGCTACAGCCTGACCCTGCAGCCGGGCTACGTCTACACCGTGACCACCACCGACACCGTTCCGGGGACCACGGCCGCCCAGGGCAAGGGCACCGCGAACCCGCCGGCCGCGGCACCGCTCGCGCTGCCGTACAGCGACGACTTCAGCGGCCCGACCGACAGCACCTCGCCCAAGTACTTCACCGACATGAACGGCGCCTTCGCCAAGGTCCCCTGCGCCGCGGGCCAACCCGGCACCTGCCTGCAGCAGATGGCCACCAGCACCCCGGTGCGGTGGGACAACGAGCCCTACTATGCCCCCTACACCATCATGGGCGACGGCAGCTGGAGCAACTACACCGTCTCCTCGAAGGTGCTGCTGCAGCAGCAGGGCAGCGTCGAGCTGCTCGGCCGTGTCGGCCAGCAGGGCCGCAACGACAACGGCCTGAACGCCTACCACCTTCGAGTCTCCGACACCGGCGCCTGGTCGATCCAGCGCAGCGACCTCAGCTGGAACTTCACCACCCTCGCCCAGGGCACCGCCGCCGCGCTCGGCACCGGCAACTGGCACACCGTCGCCCTCACCATGCAGGGCGACACCCTCACCGCCGCGATCGACGGCGCGACGGTCGGCTCCATCAGCGACAGCACCTTCTCCAGCGGCCTGGCCGGTCTCGGCGTGGTGGGCTACCAGAGCGACCAGTTCGCGCAGTTCGCCCTGACCCCGGGAACCAACCCCACCGGGTACGGCAGCAACCTCGGCTTCGAGTCCGGCGACTGCACGCACTGGAACTGCTACGGCGGAGCCGCCGTGGTGGCCGGCAACGCGCACTCCGGCAACGACAGCGTCCAGCTGCCGCCGAACTCGGGGGCGAACCAGACCATCACCGGACTGACCCCGAACACCACCTACGACCTGACCGGCTGGGCGAAGAGCGGCACGGCCGGCCAGTGCGTCTACCTCGGCGTCAAGGACTTCGGCGGCACCGAGACCCGCAGCTGCCTCTCCGACACCTCCTACACCCAGTGGGTGGTCCAGTTCACCACCGGCGCGAGCAGCACCAGCGCCACGATCTACGAGTGGAGCCCGCCAGGCAACACCGCCACCGGCTGGGGCGACGACCTGTCCCTCAGCACCCACCCCGTGACCGGCGCACTGGTCCTGGCCGCCTCTAACAGTTGCCTGGACGTGCCGGCCCAGACCAAGACCCCCGGCACCCAGGTCGAGATCTGGACCTGCAACGGCGGCACCAACCAGACCTGGACCCACACCGCTGCCAACACCCTGACGGTCTACTCCGGAACCGATCAGCGGTGCCTCGACGACCTCAAATTCAACCCGGCTCCCGGCGCACCGGTCGGCATCTGGAGCTGCAACAACGGCGCCAACCAGCAGTGGCACCTCAACCCGGACGCCACCGTCACCACACCCGCCGCCCCGGGCCTGTGTCTCGGCGCACCCGCCGGCCAGACCGCCGCCGGCACGTTGCTCAGCCTCCAGGCCTGCAGCGCAGGCTCCACTTCACAGAGGTGGAGCCTGCGCTGACCTGAGCTGGTCGGGCCCGGGCAGCCGGCCCGGGCCCGACCGGCACCAACCCAGGACCTCGGACGTACCTCCACACGCCGGGACCTGGACGGCGGGCCGTGAGGCCGCCAACTCTCCTGGAATCCGCGGCGTGCCGGAGCGGCATGCAGAAAGAGGAACCGATGTCCCGGACCCCATCGGCGAGCCGCTGGCGCTCCCGCATCATTCCTATGATCACCCTCTGCCTGGCAGGCGCGGGCCTGGGGCTGGCGCCGGCCACCACGGCATCGGCGGCGGGCCCGGGTTCGACGGCCTGGAGCGACGGCGGGTTCTCCGTCGACACTCCCGATGTCGTGCGCCGGTCGGACATCGTCCTGGGGGCGGCGAACACCAGCGCGTCCCAGTTCGTGCCGCTGGGCAACGGGACGCTGGGCGCGGCGGTATGGGCGGCCAACGGGTTCACCGCGCAGCTCAACCGGTCCGACACCTTTCCCGCCCGCAAGTCCCCCGGTCAGGTCGTCATCCCCGGGCTGTCGCGGCTGACCGGTGCCGCGGACTTCAGCGGGTATCTCGACGTCTACGACGGGATGCTGCACGAGTCCGGCGGCGGGATGACCCTCACCGCCTACCTGCGGGCCGACACCGCCGAGCTGGTCGTCGACGTCACCGGAGCCGATCCGGACAGCACGCAGACCGCGCAGGTCAAGCTCTGGAGCGGCCGTTCGCCGTCCGCGTCGGCCTCGGGCGGCACGGCGGCGCTGGCCGAGACCTGGGTGGACGACCGGGGCCAGGGTGCGTCCGGTCAGACCTTCGGATCGCTGGCCGGGGCGAGTGCGGGCGGGCGCAACGTGGTGGCCTCGAACCCCGACCCGCTGACCGTGCAGGTGGTCTTCAATCCGAACGCCGACGGCACCTTCCGCGTCGTCGTCGCCGCGCCTTCCTGGACCGGCGGTGATGCGCTCGGCACCGTGAACTCCGTCATCGACGCCGACACCACCCAGCCGAGTTCGGCGCTGAGCGCGGCCCACCTGACGTGGTGGCACGACTACTGGGGCTCGGCCGGTCTCATCAAGATCTCCTCCTCGGACGGTTCCGGCGAGTACGTCGAGAACCTGCGCACCCTCTACCTCTACGACGCCGCTGCCGAGCGCGGCGGGTCGACCCCGGGGTCGCATGCCGGCGTCGCGGACCTGTTCGACTTCGCCGGTGACCGCCAGGACTGGGACCCGGCCGCGTACTGGCTGTGGAACCTGCGGATGCAGGTCCAGGCCAACCTGTCCGCCGGTGAAGCAAGCCTCAACGACCCGTTCCTCGACCTCTACGCGAGCAACGTCGACAACATCTCCGCCTGGACAGCGTCGAAGGTGCCCGGCACGGCAGGGCTCTGTGTCCCGGAGACGATGCGGTTCAACGGCAACGGCTACTACAGCGGTGGCGAGAGCGGCGCGTCCTGCGACGTGGCGATCACGCCGACCTGGAACTCCCTGACCTTCTCCAGCGGCGCCGAAGCCGCCCTGTGGGCATGGCAGGAGTATCTCGCGACCGACAACCTGTCGCTCCTGCAGACCAACTACCCGCTGATCAGCGGTGCCGCGAGGTTCCTGCTCTCGGTCGCGACCAGCGGCTCGGACGGACTGCTGCACACGCAGGCCAACGCCCACGAGACCCAGTGGAACGTCACGGATCCCGTCACGGACATCGCCGCGATGCGGGCTCTGTTCCCGGTCGCGGTGCAGGCCGCGCAGACCCTGGGCACCGACGCCGAGCTGGTCGGCCGGCTGAACGCCGCGATCCCCCGGATTCCGCCGCTGCCCCGCACCGACACCGCCACCCAGTCCCACGTGCTGGCGCCCTCCGCCGACGCCGGCGGCAACGACATGATCGCCCTGTCGGGGCAGCCCACCGCTCCCCGGCACAACGTCGAGAACCTCGGCCTGGAAGCCGTGTGGCCGTACAACCTGATCGGCGACAACTCCCAGGACACCGCGCTGGCCAAGCGCACCTACACCTCACGCAGCTACGTCAACGCCAACGACTGGTCCAACGATTCGCTGCACGCCGCCCGGCTCGGCCTCGCGAGCGAGGTCAAGAACGACCTGCTCGCCGCCACCCGGTCCTTTCAGAAGTTCCCCTCCGGCCTGGCGCTCCTCACCGGCGGCGCTCCCTACGATCAGCAGCCCTACGTCGAGCAGTCCGGCGTCGTCGCCGCCGCCGTGAGCGAGGCACTCGTCCAGGACTATGACGGCCTGCTGCGCATCGCCCCGGCCTGGCCGACGGACTGGACCGGCGAGGGCACGGTCCACGTCCAGCACAACACCAAGGTCGACGTCCAGGTCAGCGGCGGCACACCCACCACCGTCGCCATCGAGGCCGGCGCCGACCGGACCATGCAGGTACGCAGCCCCTGGCCCGGTCAGCCGGTCCAGGTCGTCGACGGTTCGAGCGGCGCGGTCGTCGTCGGGTCCACCACGGCCCAGACGCTCTCGGTTCCGGTCACATCCGGTCACTCCTACCTCGTGGAACAGACGTCCGCCCCCACGACCGGGCTGGCCTTCGCGCAGATCAGTGGAAGCCCCGCGACCGTGGCCACGCACCTCGGCCCCGTCCAGATCGGCCTGGACGGAACGGACGGCGCCGCTGCCGCCCCGGCGAGCAGATTCAGTGCCGTTCACGCGTACCAGAAGTGACGAAGTGTCAGTCGAAGCACCGGAAGTCGTTCCACCGCAGCGGTGGTGGACCGGGGCGAAGTTTCCGCAGTCCTTCACGAGGAAGGTCGCGTTTCAATGGACGATCACGGTTTCCCGGCAGAACACGGACGGTCCCGGCCTGGAGCGCGGCGCCCCAGGCCGACCCGGGGCCGCACAGCCGGCGCCGTACTGTTGGTCGGTTGCCTGATCGGAGGGACGGCGGCGCTGCCGGTTTCCTCCTCCGCGGTGGCGGCGACCACCGTCGGCAGCGCGGACGCTTGGGTGCTGAGCACCACCAACACCTCGTCCAACTACGCTCCGGCCTTCATCGGCAACGGCTACCTCGCCACCCGGGTGCCCGCGGCCGGCGAGGGGTACAGCGGCTCGCCCATCGCCACGCAGTCGGAACTCGCCGGCTTCTACGCCGCGCCGAACGGCCAGTACGAGCGGCGGGCGAGCCTCCCGAGCTGGACCACGCTCGGCTTCGGCCGCGACGACGGCAACGGCGGCGTCTACGGAGTGCGGGGCAGCCGAGCGTGCTCGTTCGGCCAGCTGTGCCTGGCGGAGTATGGGCAGATCTCCGGCGGCGCCTTCGTCGAGACCTCGCACCGTGGTTCGACCGTAGGCGGCTACCTGGCCGGGTTGAACACCAACAACACACCCACGGTCGGCGGCACGGACCGGTTCTCGGTCCAGAACGCCCCGGCGGGAGCCGCGACGCTCGCGGTGCGCTACTCGAACGGGAGCGGCAGCCCGCAGACGATCCACCTCTCGGTGAACGGGGAGTCGCAGCAGCTGACCGTGCCCACCACGGCCGACTGGGACAGCTGGGCGGTTCTGACCGTGCCGGTGACGCTGAGCGCGGGGACGGATGCCGTCGCGATCACCGTCGCCCAGGGGGACACGGCGAAGGTGAACGTCGACTACGTCACGGCCTATCCGACCGGCGCACAGCCCCCGGCCGCCTCCACTTCCACGGGGATCACCAGCAACTACCAGCAGTCGCTGGACCTTCGGGCCGGACTGCTGACCACCTCGTTCGACTGGACCTCGCCCGCAGGCGACACGACCAGCTACAGCTACCAGGTGAACGCCAACCGGGCCGACGCCCACCTGGGCACCGTGACCCTGACGGCCGTGCCGCACTGGAGCGGCACCGCCACCGCCGTGGACGAGTTCGACGGCCAGGGGCTCGGCAACGCGTCCGCCGGCGGTGCGAACGTCGACGGGAGCGGCGCCGCACTCTGGGAGAACGTGGTGTCGGACGGGAACCTGGTGACCGCCGCGCTGGAGTCCGTGCTGCGGGTCGACGATGCCACGGTGCCCACGGCGGCGTTCGGCACCGCTGGTCAGAGCGCGAGCTTCCCGGTCACCGCCGGCCAGAGCTATCAGATCACCAAGTACGTCGGGGTGGCCTCCAGCGTCGACACCGACCGGTCGCTGACTGCGGCGACCCCGCAGCAGGCTGCCGCCGCCGCGGCGTCCACCGCCGCGGCCGGGGGCTATCAGCAGGCTTTGGACGCCAACAACAGCGCCTGGTCGGACCTGTGGCAGTCGGCGATCTCGGTGCCCGGCGACTCCCCGATGACCGCGCGGATTCACGCGGCCATGTTCTACCTGCTGGCCAGCATGCGGTCCGACGTCACGTGGAGCACCAGCCCGGGCGGGCTCTCCTCGGACGGCTACAACGGCCATGTCTTCTGGGACATGGAGACCTGGATGTACCCGGCGCTGCTGCCCCAGTACCCCGAGCTCGCGCAGTCCGCGAACGCCTACCGGCAGAAGCTGCTGCCCGCGGCCGAGGCCAACGCCGCCTCGCTGTCCACCGCGACCCAGCCGATCAAGGGCGCCAAGTACCCCTGGGAGAGCGCCCTGACCGGCAAGGACGCCACCCCACCGTGGTGGAATGGGGTGGAGACCCAGATCCACATCAACTCGGACATTGCGTTGGCACAGTGGCAGTACTACGAGGCGACCGGCGACACCGCGTGGCTGCGGGACAAGGCCTGGCCGGTGCTGAGGGACATCGCCGACTACTGGGCCTCCCGGGCTGTGTCCGACGGCGCCGGAGGGTACGACATCAACGGCGTGATGCCCCCGGACGAGTACGTGAACAACGTCAACAACAGCGCGTACACCAACGCCGGCGCGCAGGGGGCGCTTCGGATCGCGGTCCAGGCCGCCGGCGTCCTGGGGCTCTCCGCCGATCCGGCCTGGAGCACGGTCGCCAGCGGGCTGAGACTCCCGGTGGACACCACCCGCAACATCCACCCGGAGTACCAGGGCTACGACGGCAGGACCGTGAAGCAGGCCGACGTGACGATGCTCCAGTACCCCTGGGCGGTGCCGATGCCGGCCCCGCTGGCGCAGAACGACCTCGACTACTACAGCCGGCGCACCGACCGCCAGGCCCCGGCGATGTCCGACTCGATCGCCACCATCGACGCGGCTGCTCTGGGATCGCCGGGCTGCACGGCCTACAACCATCTGCTCGACAGTTCCGACCCGTTCGTGGGCGCGCCGTTCGAGCAGTTCCACGAGCAGCACTCGGGTGGGACGTTCACGTTCACCACGGCGGAGGGTGGCTACCTGCAGGAGTTCCTCTACGGGTTCACGGGCCTGCGGTGGGGGACCGACGCGGTCACCATCGACCCGTTCCTGCCCTCGCAGTTGCCGGGTGACGACGTGACCGGCGTGAAGTGGCACGGCAGCACGATCGACATCGCGGTCGGTCAGCAGAGCACCACGGTGACGGTGCGGTCCGGATCGTCGCTCGCGGTGCGCGACCGCAGCGGCGCGGTGCACCAGGTCGCCGCCGGCTCCTCGTTGCAGCTGCCGACCCGGCACCCCGCCCCGACCACGGGCCCCACCGACTGCGGCGGCCGGACCCCGTCCGGCCCGATCGCCGGTGCGGCCAGCGCCCGTTGCGTCGACCTCCCGGGCGGCAACAACGCCGACGGGACCCAGGTGCGGCTCTACGACTGCAACACCAGCAGCGCGCAGACCTGGACGCTGCCGGGCGACACCACCGTGCGGGCGGTGGGAAAGTGCCTGGACGTGCGGGGCGGATCCAACACCAACGGGACACCGGTGCAGATCTACCGCTGCAACGGCTCACCCGCCCAGCAATGGACGTACGATCCCGGAACCGGCGCGCTCAAGGCCGTGGGCAAGTGCCTCGACGCCACCGGCGCCGGGACTGCCAGCGGAACACAGCTCGAACTGTGGGACTGCTGGGGCGGAACCAACCAGCGGTGGAACATTCCGTCGGTGGGCTGATCACCTCCTGAACCAGATCGAGGCCTGAGACGCCCATGGCCATACATCGGATGAAGTGGTCAGCACGCGCTCCCCTTGGAGGTCGCCCGAAGACCCAGGTTCGCCGAACTTAACCGCCTGGCAACAGAGTCTTGACGTTGTGGGCCTTGCGCGCCCAGGATTCAGCCACGCGCCACATCCTGTCACACATCGGATGTCTCTCTCAGGTGCAGCTGCAGATGTCACCCCACCCGAAGTCTGGCAACTCCCCAGCGCAAGGAGCCGCAGCATGCCCCACCCCCACCCTCAGCAGTTCGCCCGGCGACGGCGGTCCGGACGCCTGCTCGCCTTGGCCGCCTCGGCCGCCCTCACGGCGGTCGCCCTCGCTCCGGCCCCGTCCACCGCGGCGGCCGCCCCGGCTCCCGCGGATTCGGGGGCGGTGAACCTCTACGTCGCCACCGACGGCAACGACGCCAACGCGGGCACGTCGGAGACGCAGGCGTTCCTGACACCTGCCCGCGCCCAGGCCGCGGCCAGGGCCGCGAGCGCGGCCGGCAGCGCCGTCCACGTCTGGGTTCGTGGCGGCACGTACCACCTGGCGGCCACCCTGACGTTCACGGCGGCCGACTCCGGTAGCGCGTCGGCTCCGGTCACGTACTCCGCCTACCCTGGCGAGAAAGTGGTCCTCAGCGGTGGCCGCGAGGTGCAGTCGGCCTGGTCGACGTACGCGGGAAACACCCTGGTCACCGACGTCGGCACCGGTCTGGACATGGACGGGCTGTTCCTGAACGGGAAGCGGCAGGTCCTCGCCCGCTATCCGAACTTCGACGCCAACGCGGCCGTCCTCGACAGCACCACCACGATGTCCACCGTCGACAGCAGGGCACAGAACTGGCAGAACCCCACCACCGGCTTCATCCGGGCACTGCACAACGGGCACTGGGGAGGCAACGACTACCGGATCACCGGCCGTACGTCCTCCGGGCTCCAGCTGGAGTGGGTGGGCGACAACAACCGCGGAAGCGGCAAGGACGACAACACGGTCGTGGTGGAGAACGTCCTCGAGGAGCTCGACGCTCCGGGTGAGTGGTTCTACGACAAGGCAGCCGGGAAGCTGTACTTCCAGCCGCCCGCCGGAACCGATCTGAACACCGCCGTGGTCGAGACCGCCGAGCTCAACGAGCTGGTGCGGGTCGAGGGCGCGTCCGCCACTCAGCCGGTCCACGACCTCGACTTCGCGGGCTTCACCTACACCGGGACCCACCGCACCCTTTTCAACACGCCCTACGCGGGCCTGCAGCTGGGCGACTGGGCCATCGCCCGGGCCGGCGCGATCCACACCAAGAACACCGAGCGGATCACCGTCTCCGACTCCGCCTTCGACGAGGTGGGCGGCAACGGCGTCTTCCTCGACGGCTACAACAAGGGCGACGTGATCACCCGCAACCGGTTCACCGGGTCGGGCGCCAGCGACGTGCAGGTCGTGGGTTCCCGCAATGCCGTGCGCGATCCCTCCACGTGGTCGTCGATGGTGAACCCGCCCACCGATCTCAGCCCCGGACCCAAGAGCGAGGACTATCCGCGCGACGTCGCGGTCAGCTACAACAGCATGGCCGACATGGGCCGCTTCGAGAAGCAGAGTGCCGGCGTCAACATCTCCATGAGCAGTCGGGTCACCGTCTCCCACAACACGATCCACGGCAGTCCGCGCTCGGGCGTGAACGTCAACGACGGCACGTGGGGCGGCCACCTCATCGAGTACAACGACATCTTCGACTGCGTGAAGGAGACCTCGGACCACGGGCCGATCAACGCCTGGGGCCGCGACCGCTACTGGCCCGTCGCCGGGCCCGACATCAATCCGGACGCCGGTTCCGACGCGTACCAGAAGCGGATCTCCCAGCTCGACGTCGTCGAGCCGATCACCATCAGCAACAACAGGATCTGGCACAACCGTGAGTGGGCCATCGACCTCGACGACGGCTCCACCAACTACGTCCTCAGGAACAACCTGCTGCTGAACGCCGGCATCAAGCTCCGGGACGGCTTCAACCGCACCGTCGCCAACAACATCCTGGTGAACGGAACCATCTACGAGCAGATCACCCACCGCGATGTCGGTGACGTGATCAAGAACAACATCACCCTGTCCGGCAAGCCGTACGAGAACTACCAGAGCGATCCGGTCACCGCGAAGTACACCGTCGACAACAACCTGTTCTGGAACAACGGCCGGCCGGTCACCGGCCTCGACGGGACCTGGGCGTCCAACGGAATGGATGCCCACTCCGCCACCGCCGACCCGCTCTTCACCCACGGCTCGCCCTGGACCGACCCCGCCATGAAGGACTACACCGTCGCCGCGGGCTCCCCGGCCCGGGCGCTCGGCTTCACCGACTTCCCGATGGACCGGTTCGGTACCGGCAACGCCGGCGAGCCCACCCCGCCCGCCGTCACCTGGCCCGGTGCGCCCGTCGTACCGACCATCAAGGACCAGAAGGAGCCCTTCCTGGGCGCCACGGCCAAGGACATCGCCGGCAACGCGGACCAGTCCGCCACCGGCCTCCCGGACCAGAACGGCTTCCTCCTGACCGCCGTGCCCACCGACTCGCCCGCCTACGCCCAGGGCCTGCGCGGCAACGACGTGATCCGCAGGATCAACGGCACCGTGGTCACCGACCGCAACAGCTTCTGGACCGTCTACAACAGGATCGCCCCCGGAAGCACGGCCACCCTCGACGTGTGGCGCAACCAGCAGGGCGGAACCGCCGTGACGGTCACCAAGCCGGTCACCGCCCAGACCTACAACGACACCGCCGGGGTGACCTACTCCGGCACCGGCTGGAGCTGGCACTACGCGGCCATCGGCGGGGCGAACTCCCTGATGGACGACATCTGGGCCACCGACAAGATCGGTGACTCCTTCAGCTACACCTTCAACGGCACCGGTGTCGAGTTCATCACCGAGACCAACACCGACGAGGGCCAGATCGAAATCTCGATCGACGGTGTCGTCCGGAAGACCGTCGATGCCTACAGCGGCAGCCGCAAGTACCAACAGACCGTCTACTCCGTCGGTGGCCTGACCCCGGGCCAGCACACGATCACCGGGGTGATGAAGACCGGCGGCTACATGATCGTCGACGGATTCAGGATCCCCTCGACGCCCCAGACGCTCAATGACAGCGCCCCGGGCCTCACCTCCATCCCCTGATCCACCGGGCACTTCGCCCCGCCGATCCGACGTGTCCACCTCCGCCGCGCTCGCGAACCCGCCGCGTCCCGGGCCGTTGGCGCCGACGGTGCGGTGACGATGAACGCGTGTGCCTCGTGCGCGGGGTGGCGGCGGGATCAGCCGAGGGCTGAGCCCGCCGCGCCCAGGGTGCCGCGCAGCCACTGCTCGACTCCGCCGATGTGGACCGTGGTCCAGGCCTGTGCGAGGTCGGGTCGACGTGCGGCGATGGCGTCGAGGATCGCCCGGTGCTGCTGGCGGGTGCGTTCGACGGCGCCCTCCTCCGTCAGGCCGCGCCAGATCCGGGCCCGCGCGGTCGGCCCGGAGAGGCCGTCGAGCAGTGAGCCGAGCACCGCGTTTCCGGAGCCGGCCGCGAGCCTGCGGTGGAATTCCAGGTCGTTCTCGATCAACTCGTCGAGCGAGGCGTCGTCGCTCAGGCTCGCCAGCACGGCGCCGAGCCCTGCGATGTCCTCGTCCGACATCGCGCGCGCGGCCATGGCCGCGGCCGCCGGTTCCAGGATGCGGCGGACCTCCAGGAACTCCAGCACCGTGTCGTCCTGGTGGAAGTCGACGACGAAGCCCAGGGCGTCGAGGAGCAGATTGGGTGCCAGGCTCGTGACGTACGTGCCGTCGCCCTGGCGGACGTCGAGCACCCTGATCAGCGAGAGCGCCTTGACCGCCTCCCGCAGGGAGTTGCGCGAGAGGCCGAGCCGCTCGGCGAGGTCGGCCTCCTTCGGGAGCCTCGAGCCTGGGCTCAGCTCCCCACTGACGATCATGGATTTGATCTTCTCGATCGCCTCGTCGGTGACTGGCACTGCTAAGCCCCTCCAATGGTCCGATGTCTACAAGAATAGACCCGCCCCGTTCGACGGGGCGGGTCGGTGGCTGCTCACAGGCCGTAGACGCGGATCGCGTTGTCACGGAACACCGCCGGCTTCTCGGCGGCGGTCAGCTCCTCCGTGAGGCGGTCGGCGATCCGCACGACCTCCGAGTAGTCGGCTTCCAGGGTGCACACCGGCCAGTCGGAGCCGAAGAGGAGCCGCTGCGGGCCGAAGGCGTCCAGGGCGGTGTCGGCGTACGGCTTCAGATCCTCGGTCCGCCAGCGCCCCGGGGCTGCTTCGGTGACCAGGCCGGAGAGCTTGCAGACGGTGTTCGGGAGGGCGGCGAGGCGGCGCAGGTCCGCGGCCCACGGGGCGGCCGCGCCGGTGGCGATCGGAGGTTTGCCGAGATGGTCGAGGACGAAGGTCAGACCGGTGAGGCCGGCGGCAGCGAGCGCGGCAGCCGGCAGCTGGTGCGGCTTGAGCACGAGGTCGTAGACGAGGCCGGCGGCGGCGACGGCGAGCAGGCCGCGATGCACGTCCGGGCGGAGCAGCCAGTGGGGGTCGGGCTCCTCCTGGACCTGGTGGCGGATGCCGACCAGCCTGTCGCCGCCCGGGAGTTCACGCAGCGCGGAGATAGCGTCGGCGACGTCCGGGGCGGTGAGGTCGGTCCAGCCGATGACCCCGGCAACCAGGCCGCTGCCGGCGGCGAGGGCGAGCAGTTCGGGGGTCTCCTCGGGGACGCAGACGGTCTGTACGACGACGGTGCCGACCACGCCGGCCGCGCGGGCCTCGGCAGCGAGGTCGTCCGCGGTGAAGGAGCGGGCGAGCGGAGCGAGGGTCTCGCCGGTGATCCAGGGCTGCGGGCGCGCCGCCAGGTCCCAGACGTGGTGGTGCGCGTCGATGATCTGCGGGGACGTCACAGCTGCCACACCACCGGGAGCCCGGCCTCGGCGCCGGTCTGGGAGTAGTCGTGGACGACGTCGAGGAGTTCGGCCATCCTCGCCTGCCAGGCGATGTTGACCGGGAGGTGTTCGAGCTCGGCGAGCAGGCGGGCGTAGTCCTCGCACTCGACGAGGTGGAACAGCTCGCAGCCGCTGCGCCAGATGCTCCAGGACGTGACACCGGCTGCCCGGATAGCCGTGGTGAGCTCGGCCGGAACCTCGTGGTGGGCGGCCTCGTACTCCTCGATCCGGTCCTCGCGGACGCGAGTGTGCAGGGCGATCCTCATGGCTGCTCCGGTGTGGGGAGGTCGACGATGATGACGTCCAGGGTGCGGGGACCGTGGACTCCCTCCACCCGGTCGAGTTCGATGTCGCTGGTGGCGGACGGTCCCGAGATGAACGTCAGGGGGAGGGTCGGGTCCAGACGCGCGAGGGCGTCGGGGACGTCCTCGGCGATCTGCTCGGCGCGGATGACGCACAGGTGGTAGTCCGGGACGAGGCTGAGGGCACGGCGGCCCTGGCCGGGGCCGGTGTCGAGGACGATCGTCCCGGTGACGGCGATCCCGACGGCGGCGAGTGTGATCGCGCCGTCCAGCGCGTCGAGGGCAGGTACGTCGAGCGGTTCCCGGTGCCACTCCCAGCTGCCGCTCGGCAGCAAGTCGATGGGGAAGCCGTCCGGCAGGGCCAGGCGCAGGGCGCCGCGCCGGGTGAGGGCGACGGCGATGGCGCCTGGCAAGCCCGCCTGGTCGGTGCGGGTGACGGTGGCGCGGTAGTCGGCGACCCGCTCGGCGAACATGGCGGCGGTGTCCTGACCGGGCTCGGCGTGGCTGCGACGGTAGTTCCGTGGGACGGGCACGGAGTCCGGCTTCTCGTCGGCCGGGACGTCGGCGAGGGAGGTGCGGATGCGGCCGAGGATGGCATCGCGGCTGCTCATCGGTCACCTTCCTTGTTCTTACGCCACCAGGTGCGGAAGGACTCGGCGGGCGGGGCCGGGGTGTCGCGGGTGTCGGACCAGCCGTGCAGCGGGCCGGGCAGGCGGCGGATGCGGCCGCGCCGGGCGAGCGCGCGGCCGCCGAGCGACCCGGCCTTCTGGGCGGCGGAGAGCAGCAGAGGGGAGTCGAGCACGGAGGCGGCGGCCTTCATCGCCACCGCCTCGGCGGTGGGCAGGCGTTTCCCGGCCTGCATGGCCTCGACGGCTTCGGCCCTCAGGTGGGCCAGCAGCTCAGGGATGTTGATCTTGACCGGGCAGGCGTCGTAGCAGGCCCCGCACAGGGTGGAGGCGAACGGCAGGGAGGCCGCCTGCTCGACTCCGACCAGTTGTGGAGTGAGGACGGCGCCGATCGGTCCGGGGTAGACGGAGCCGTAGGCGTGGCCTCCGGTGCGCTCGAAGACGGGACAGACGTTGAGGCAGGCCGAGCAGCGGATGCAGGCGAGGGCCTGGCGGCCGACGGTGTCGGCGAGGGTGTCGGTGCGGCCGTTGTCGAGCAGCACCAGGTGGAACTCCTGGGGGCCGTCGTCGTCGGTGGTGCCGGTCCAGGTGGAGGTGTAGGGGTTCATCCGCTCGCCGGTGGAGGAGCGGGGCAGCAGTTGGAGGAAGACCTCCAGGTCGGACCAGGTGGGGATGACCTTCTCGATGCCCATGACGGTGATCAGTGTCTCGGGCAGGGTGAGGCACATCCGGCCGTTGCCCTCGGACTCCACGACGACGACCGTACCGGTGTCGGCGACGGCGAAGTTGGCACCGGAGACGGCCACCTTGGCGGTGAGGAACTTGCTCCGCAGGTGCAGGCGGGCGGCCTCGGCGAGTTCACGCGGGTCGTCGCCGAGGTTCTCGGGGGCAGGCCGCCCCCAGTGGCCCATCTCGGCGGTGAACAGGTCGCGGATCTCGGTGCGGTTCCTGTGGATCGCGGGGACGAGGATGTGCGAGGGGCGGTCGTCGCCCAACTGCACGATCAGCTCGGCGAGATCGGTCTCGTACGCTGCTATCCCGGCTTCGGCGAGGTGTTCGTTGAGCCCGATCTCCTGGGTCGCCATGGACTTGACCTTCACCACCTCCCGCTCGCCGGTGGCACGAACGAGTCCGGTGACGATGCGGTTGGCCTCGGCGGCGTCGGCGGCCCAGTGTACGGTGCCGCCCGCCGCCGTGACGGAACGCTCCAACTGCAGGAGGTACCAGTCGAGATGGCGCGAGGTGCGGGTCTTGATCGCGGCGGCCGACGTCCGTAGGTCCTCCCAGTCGTCGAGCTCCGTGGTGACGGTGAGGCGCTTGTCGCGGATGGTGCCGGTGGCCCGCTTCAGGTTGGCGCGCAGCTGGGTGTTCTTGAGCGCGCTGCGGGCCGCGTCGGGGAAGGCGGGGGAGCCGAGCCACACGACGCCGCGGTCGGCGGAGTTGCTCATCGCAGGGTTCCTTCGGTGGTGGCGAGGATCTCGGCCAGGTGCACGGTGCGCACCGGACTGCCTTGGCGGGAGAGCCCGCCGCCGATGTGCATCAGGCAGGAGTTGTCGGCCGCGCACAGGACCTCGGCCCCGGTCTCCAGGACGCCTGCGGCCTTGTCGGCGAGCATGGCGCCGGACGTCTCGGCGTTCTTGACGGCGAAGGTGCCGCCGAAGCCGCAGCAGGAGTCGGCGGCCGGGAGGTCGACCAGGTCGATGTCCCTGACCGCGCGCAGCAGGCGGTCGGGGCGGTCGCCGAGGCGAAGGCCGCGCAGGGAGTGGCAGGTGGGGTGGTAGGCGACGCGGTGCGGGAAGCGGGCGCCGACATCCGTGACGCCGAGCACGTCGGTCAGGAACTCGGTGAACTCGTGGACCCGGGCGCGGCCGACCGACGATCCTTGTTCCGACCTCTCCTGCCGCTGGCGCGGCCGCGTCGGAAGCGTCATGGGCAGCAGCGCTCTTGGCGGTCCGTCAGCCATCGATGAGGTCGAACTCCTCTGCGGGGCCGACGGAGGTGCTGCCGGCGATCAGCGGCGAGGTACCGCCGTTGGGTGCGGTCACGTACCTGCCGTTGGCGTGGGCGCGCAGGCTGACGCTGCCGTCTGGGTTGACGCTCAGATCGAACTCCTCCCAGGCGTTGACGGCGGACCGGTTGGCGACGAGTGCGGCGGCGCCGGCGTTCTCGGCGGTGACGAACTTGCCGTTGGCGTGGGCGCGCAGGCCGACGCTCCCGTCGCCGTTGCCGATCAGGTCGAAGGTCTCCCAGGAGCCGATGGCCGTGCGATTGGCGATCAGCGGCGAGGCGCCCGCGTCGTCCGCCGTCACGATCCGGTTGTCGGCGTGGGCGCGCAGGCTGACCACGCGGTTGCTGACGTCGGCCGCGAAGACGTGCAGCGCGGGCGTCGTGCAGGTCAGCGGGAGCGCGCTCCCGGGGGGCAGGGTGACGGACGAGAGGGTCTTGCCGGAGGCCAGCGGAACGGTCACCGAGAAGATCTTGCTGGTGACGTTCTGACGGGTGCTCCCCGGGCCGTTGCGGTACGCCGAGCTGACTGCCACCGAGGTCCCGGACGGCGGCGTGGCGGCCAGCCAGTCCGGTGCGGTGAGCGTGTAGTCCTGGGTCGTGCCGTCGGTGTAGGTGAGGTGCCCGGTGCCGGTGGCCTGGCCGCAGCCGGCGGCGAGGAGGAAGCCGACGGATCCGGTGCCGCTCAGGTGGAACGTCTGGCCCTGGGCGACGGTGTTCTCGGGGGAGCCGGGGGACACGTCCGGGAAGGTGAACGCCATTCCGGAGGAGGTGATCCGCGCGCCGGGACCGGCTCCGGCGCCGGCCAGGGCGGTGCGGGAGTAGCTGTAGCCCGCGCCGTCGAAGCCGGCGGCCGCGGTGCCGGCGTCGTCGCTGGTACCGACGTTGTCGAACGTGGCCGCGAGTCCGGTGGCCCGCTTGTGGAGACCGACCTCGGCGATGGCGGCGTTGGCGCGGGAGTCGGTGATGCGCAGCCGGACCCGGCTGGTGGTGACCGGGGCGGGGAGGCGGATGAGCTTGCGGTTGCCGACGGTGGTGTCGGCGGCGACCTGGGCCCAGCCGTCGCCGTTCCAGGTGTCGACGGCGAACGACTTGACCCGCATGCCGATGGTGAGGTCCTCCCGCACCGAGACGGTGTCGAAGGTCCGTGCGGAGGGCAGCGTCAGCACCAGGCCGCCGGTGGAGCCGGTGGGCTGCCAGGAGGAGTCCGGGTTTCCGTCGAGCGCCGCTGTCGCGGGGTGCCCTGCGGTGTTCGCCGTGCCGCTGTCGTCGCTCGCGCTCGCGTCGGCGGCCAGACTGGTGGCGAAGGTGCCCGTGAGGTTTGTGTGGAAGGCGTTCAGCGCGTCGACCGCGGACTGGTCGAAGACCCCTTGCCGGTTGGGCGGCACGTCCAGCAGCAGGTTGCAGTTGCGGCCGACCGAGTCGTAGTAGATGTTCTCCAGGTCCGCTTCGGAGCGCCAGGTGTCCCCGGGCTGCCAGAACCAGTTGTGCTTGGCCGACAGCGTCGCGTCGCACTCGGCGGGCGTCCAGCGCAGCAGGTTCCACGCACTGGTCCCGTCGGCCCCGCGTCTGCTCAGGACGGTGTCGCTGCCCAGGTCTGCGGCGCCGTTGCCGTCGGGCACGGCCAGCATGCGGTCGGCGGCGGTCGCCGGATCGCCGGTGTACGGCAGTACCGACCACTCCGACTGCCGGGCGGAGCCGTTCTCGTTGCCGACCCAGCGCGCGTCCGGCCCGCCGTCCTGGAAGATGACCGCGTTCGGCTGCAGGGTGCGGATCATCGTGATCCAGTTGCCGAAGTCGTAGGGCTGCGGCTTCTGGGCCTCGGGCGGCGTGGCGCCGTCCAGCCAGACCTCGTCGAGCTCGCCGTACCTGGTCAGCAGCTCGTAGAGCGTGTTCTCGTAGTAGGTGTTGTAGTCGTCCGAGGTGAAGGCGAACGTGCGCCCCTCGACGACCTCCGACGGATCCGACGGGATGCTGACCGCCTTGGGCGTGCTGCCGTTGCCGTACCGGCCACCGGCGGTGACCGCCTCGTGGATGTCGGCGGGCGACAGGTAGATCCCGGCCTTCAGGCCGGCCTTGTGCGCCGAGTCGGTGAAACTCTTGACGACGTCGCCCTGGCCACCCTGCCAGGAGCTCGACGTCACGCCGAAGTCGGAGGACTTGGAGGGGAACAGCAGGAAGCCGTCGTGGTGCTTGGCGGTGAGGACGGCCTCCTTGAACCCGGCGTTCTTCAGCGTGTTGACCCACTGGTCGGTGTCCAGCCCGGTGGGCTGGAAGACGTTCGGATCCTCGGTGCCGGTGCCCCATTCCCTGCCGGTGTAGGTGTTGACACCGAAGTGGACGAAGGCGGTCTGTTCCATGCGCTGCCAGGCCAGCTGGCGCGCGGACGGGACGACGTTCGAGGCGTTCGCGACGATCGCCCCGCCCGTGTCGTTCGGTGCCACGGCGACGACCGGGGTGGGGGTCGCGGCGTCGGCGGCACCCGCGGACGTCAGAAGCGTTACGGCGCTGAGGGCGATGACGGCTCTCGATCTTGCACGGAGGACACCCATGGACGGCTCCTGCTGATGGGGGTGGGTGGGGAGGTGATGGTGCCTCAACTACTGGTCGGGCTGTGCGGGGGAGGGGGGAGGGAGGGGCCGTCCGCCGGGACGGCCCCTCCGTCGGTAAGGCACACTCGGCCGAACTAGTGGCGACGGTGCCGCACCTGGCGTCGGCGGCGCAGGACGAGCACCGCACCCGCACCGAGGAAAGCGGTACCGATCAGCGTCGGGACCAGGACGCTCCCGCCCGTGGCGGCGAGCTGCGAGCCCTTTTCGGAAGGCGACGCGGAGTGACTTGCCGCCTTGACCGGCGGCTTCGTCGCGTTCAGGACCTCTGGCGCGTCACCGAATTCGGAGCTCTTCGCGCTCGGCGTCGGACGGGGGGTGGTGGTGACCGGGTTGGTCGCGGCATCCGCGCTCCGGCTCGCCCCGGCCGTGGCGGTCGCGGTGGTCGCGGTGGTCGCGGTGGTCGCGGTGGTCGCGGTGCCGGGCTGGGCGCCCTGGTGGGCGAGATCGATGGTGACGTCGATGCCGTCGGGGGTCATCTTGTCGTAGGTCAGCGAGATGTGGTGGGTGAGGTCGGTCATTGGAGCGGTGCCCGTGAAGGAACCGAACATCTTGTTCTTGTCCTCCGTGGTGTTACGGAGGTTGACCGCGGCCGAGTAGTTCCCCTTGTCGACACGGAAGACGAAGACGCCCGGATTCTCGATATCCGTGTCCAGGCTGTTCGGGGCAACGGCGCGGTAGTCGAGGACGAGCCGGTCGCCGTCGGTGCCGAAGGGTATGTCGACGGCCCGGGTGCCACCGGCAGCCGCCGGGGCGTGGAGCGGGGTGAGGTGGACCGTCGTGCTCGTCTTGGGCGAGACGATCCGGTCGGGCGACAACCAGTGCCTGCCGATGAGTTCGGGCGCGGACAGCCCCTTGTGGCTGCCACCCCCACCCATGGGGGTGATGTGGCTGGTCCCGTCGCCGGAGCAGCCGGTGAACTGTCCGACCGGGCACAGCTCGCGCCCTTCGTGGGCGAAGCCCATGTTGTGCCCGAACTCGTGGAGGGCGGCGGTGGTGTCGTCGCCGTTGATCGCCCCCTCCTGGAACCAGGTGGTCGGCCCCGGCTGCGAGCCCAGACCCCACCAACCGCACGCGTTGTCGCCGGGCATGACGATCGACATGTGGTCGTACTTGACGTCGGCCGGCATGGCCTTGGCGGCCAGGTCGGCGATCTTGCCGGGATCGCACTTGGACTTGTCGACGTCGATGTCGAACGGTCCGAAGACGCCGTCGCCCTGCGCGGGCACCACGGCCAGGCGCTGGCCGGAGTTCGCGGCGTAGTACGCGGCGACGGAGTCCTTGGCCTTGAAGAGCTGTTGAACAGCCTTTTCGTGCACCACCTTGGCGTCGGACAGCGAGGCGTTGCGGAAGTTCACCAGGACCACCGCGTGGCGGTCCGTCTTCTCCGGCCCCGGCTCGGCCGCGGCGGGAACGGCGAACGGGGCTCCGACGAGAGCCGTCGCGGCGGTGGCGGCCGCCAGGGCGACCGCCCGGCGGCCGAGTGGCCGCCGACCGGAGCGGGTGGGAAGGAGATCTGTGCGTGCCATGCGCGCATTCCTTAACTCCTTGGGCGCACGACCTCGCGTCGTGCGTCCCGAGGATTGGTTGACAACAGGTCCTCGTGACAGCTACGGCCCGGGGGTCCGGTCGTGCCGTCACACGGAGGCACCGGGGTACCCGCCGCAGCCGCACCCGTGGCGGGTGCAGCGCGTGGGTGGGGCCGGTGATGCTCCTCCGTCCTGGGAGACGGGCAGCGACGGTCCAAGTCACAGAAACTCGCTCGACGGGAATCGAGACCTGTCGTCGGGGTCGAGCAGGGGCACGGTAGGCCACGGCCGGAGGGGTCCGGAGGTGTGTGGCCTCACCAGAACCTCATCTTCCTTCGGACAAGCTGACCGGACATCAGGTCTGCGCCGGCCCCCGCGGGGAGCTCGCAGGATCGGGCGTTCGGGGTGTGACCGTCTACGAGGGGAATTCCCGTGTCATCTCCAATGATTTCCAGGGCCGCCGCCGCACTGCTGGCCGGCATGGCAAACGCAGGTGCCTTCGTCGTCGAGGCCTGGCTGCGCATGACCTCCCGGAGGCAGAGGTCATGAGCAAGCGTGGGGGCGCGGACCAGCGGATCCCCGTACTGTCCGGACGCCACGAACTGACGGTCCACTCCCTGGCGAGGTGCGCGGAGTCCTTCACCGTGAGCTACTCGATCACCGCGACACTGCCCGACGATCTCGGCTCCGTCCCTTCCTCCGCCCGCCCGGCGTTCATGTGGCTGGAGGCCGTCGATGATCTCGGCAACCGCTACGGCGACTTCGGCGGCGCTCGCGGGCTCAGTCCGGACGGTCGTCGGACCGACGGGAGCATCTCGGGACAGCCGGGTCTGCCGCCGGAGGCGGTATCGATGGCCGTGCGCTTCACGTTCATGGTCGGCGCCGATGAAGTCGCGTACGACCTGACGTTCCCGCTCGCGGCAGTGGGCTGAGAGGGGGAGGCGTCGGCAACGCGATCCTCACCGCGCTGTTCGATGTTGCCGATCCGTTATCAAGCTCCGCCCTCCAGGCCATTGCCCTCCCGGTCGTGGAATAGTTAAATTCTATTACTAGGAGGTGAGGGCTGATCGGGGACGGTACACAGCCGCTCATCTCAAGGCGCCCGCCGCCCTCGTCCTGAAGGGGGTGGCGGGTGTCGCCTGCTCGGCGTCGATGTTTCTGAACTCGGCTGTCGAGTGACCGGGTTGGTCCCCAGCTCGTTGGCCGCGAGTGCGCGCCCCCGAGCGTGCGCGCCCCCGAGCGTGTGCGCCTCCGTGGTCCGGGATGAGGGACGCGGACGTTCGCCCCGTCCTCCGAATCGACGACGAGGTCTCGGTTGTCCATTACTCCTTCCGTACTCCAACTGCCGGGCCGGCCTGGCCCGCTACCGTTCGGCGCCCGCGACCGCGCGGTCCACGGCCGTGGGGCTGAGGACGTGTTCGATGACCATGACGGATGCGCCGATGACGCCTGCGCGGTCGCCGAGTTCGCGTCCCCGGATTGCCAGGTGCTGGGTGGCGAGGGGGAGGGATCGGCGGTAGATGACTTCGCGGACACCGGCCAGCAGGTGCTCGCCGGCGTCGGCGAGGTCGCCGCCGATGATGATCACGCCAGGGTTGAAGAAGTTCACCAGGGTCGCCAGGACGTCGCCGATGTCCCGGCCGGCCTGGCGGATCAGCTGGACGGCGGTCGGGTTCCCGGCGCGCACCAGCTTGACCACGTCACGACCGTCGGCGGCGTCCGCGCCCTCGGCCCGCAGTCGGGCGGCGAGGGCCGCGCCACCGGCGACGGCCTCCAGGCAGCCCAGGTTGCCGCAGCGGCAGAACTGGTCGGCAGCGGAAGCCACCCGGATGTGGCCGATGTCGCCGGCGGCTCCCTGTGCCCCTCGGTGGAGGCGGTGCTCGGTGATGATGCCGCTGCCGATCCCAGTGCCGACCTTCACGAAGAGCAGGTGCGCGACCTCGGGGCTGGCCGCCCAGTGCTCCCCGAGCGCCATGATGTTGACGTCGTTGTCGACCAGGACGGGGGCGCCGATTCGCGGGCCGAGCCGGCCGGGTACGTCGAAGCCGTCCCAGCCGGGCATGATCGGCGGGTTGACCGGCCGTCCGGTGGTGTGTTCGACCGGTCCGGGGAGGCCGATGCCGACGCCGCAGACATCGGCGAGGGTGTGCCCGGACTCGGCCAGCAGGCTCGTGAACTCCTCGATCAGCCAACCCAGTACGTGCTCCGGCCCGTCGGTGATCGGCATGTCCTGGCTGCGCTCGGCCAGGACGTGGGTGGTCATGTCGGTGAGCGCGATCCGTGCGTGGGTGGCTCCGAGGTCGGCAGCGAGCACGATCCTCGCTCCGGCGTTGAAGGCGAACGCCACCGCGGGCCGACCGCCCGAGGAGATCGCGTCGTCGGCCGGCACGATCCACTGCTGGTCCAGGAGGGCGTCGAGTCGCTGCGACACGGTGGACCGGGCCAGGCCGGTGAGCTGCATCAACTCGGCGCGGGTGCGGGCCTGGCCGTCGCGCAGGATCGCGAGGAGGGCGCCCGCGCCTGCCGCTTCAGTGGTCAACTTCGCGTCTCCTTCACGTCGCACCTGTCGTCTGTCGGCCGTGTCAGCCGTACTTAATCATAACGGGAACCGCACTTATGCTTGACGTCCGTCATAAGTCGTTCCTACGCTCTGAAACATGCTCGACATACGACGACAGTCGGCGGAAGTCAGAACAGGCATCGTTGGAACTGGCTTCATCGGCCGGATCCATGCCCGGGCCGTCCGACAAGCCGGTGCCCGGCTGGTGGGGATCGCAGGAGTAACCATGGACAGCGCCGTCGACGGTGCCCGAAGCCTCGGTGCGGAGAAGGCCTTCGAGTCGGCAGAGGAACTGATCGAGTCCGGCCTCGTCGACGTCCTGCACGTCTGCACGCCCAACCACCTGCATGCCCCCGTCGCGCTGAAGGCGCTGGACGCCGGCCTGGCCGTGGTCTGCGAGAAGCCACTGGCGACGGACGCGCCGACGGCCGCTCTGATGGCGGCCCGCGCCCGGGACACGGGAACGGTCGCCGCCGTCCCCTTCGTCTACCGCTTCCACCCGATGGTTCGCGAGGCCAGGGCGCTCCTCACCGAGCTCGGCCGGGTCAGCCTTGTCCAGGGCAGCTACTTGCAGGACTGGCTGCTGAAATCGACCGACGACAACTGGCGGGTGGACCCACACCGGGGCGGGCCCGGCCGGACCATCGGCGACATCGGCTCCCACTGGTTCGACCTGGTCGAGTTCGTGACGAGGGACCAGGTCACCAGGGTCTGCGCGCAGACCTCCGTGGTCGTCGCCGACCGGGTGACCACCGGTCCGGTCCTCACCGAGGACCTCGCCACCGTCCAGTTCACCACCGCCTCCGGCGCGCTCGGCTCGGTCGCCGTCAGCCAGGTCGCCCCTGGCCGCAAGAACCGGCTCTTCCTGGAGATCTCCGCCACCGACGGCAGCCTCGCCTTCGACCAGGAGAACCCCGAACACCTGTGGCTCGGCGGACGCACCGGCTCCCGGGCCCTGGTGCGCGACCCCATGACCCTCTCGCCAGCCGCCAAGCCGTACTCCCCGCTCCCGGCCGGCCACCCCCAGGGATTCCACGACTGCTTCGACGCGTTCGTCGCCGACACCTACGCCGCGATCGGGGGCGTGCGACGCGAGGGCCTGCCGACCTTCGAGGACGGAGAGCGTGCCGCCCGCATCACCGACGCCGTCCTGCAGTCCGTCCGCGACGGCGGGTGGGTCGAATGCTGAAGATGACCGGCATCGGTAAGAGCTTCCCCGGCGCCCGGGTGCTGACCGATGTCGACCTGGACGTGGCGGCAGGCGAAGTGCACGCCCTCATCGGGGAGAACGGCGCCGGCAAGTCCACACTCATGAAGATCCTCGCCGGCGTGCACACCCCCGACGAGGGCACGATCGAGCTCGACGGTCGGGCCATGGCCTTCAAACACCCGCTGGACGCCCAGCGCGCCGGCGTCGCGATCATCTACCAGGAGCTCACACTCCTGCCCGAGCGGACCGTTGCCGAGAACGTCTTCCTCGGCCGCGAGCCGGTGCGCCGCGGCCTGGTCGACCGGGCCGCCATGGAGACGACCACCGCCCGCCTGCTGGACGAACTCGGCGAGGACTCCTTAGGCCCGCGAGACCTCGTGCGCCGCCTCTCGGTGGCGCAGCAGCAGGTCGTCGAGATCGTCAAAGCCCTCTCGGTGGACGCCCGGATCGTCGTCATGGACGAGCCCACCGCGGCGCTCGCCGAGCACGAGGTCGAGCTGCTGTACCGCCTGGTCCGCGGGCTGAGCCAGCGCGGCATCGCCGTCCTCTACATCTCTCACCGGCTGCGAGAGATCTTCGAACTCGCCGACCGCGTCACCGTCCTCAAGGACGGTGCCAAGGTCACCACCCGACCGATCTCCGCACTCACCACCGCCGAACTCGTCCGCCTGATGGTCGGTCGCGAACTGACGGACTACTACCCGCCCCGCGCCACCCGCCCCGTCGGAGACGTCCTGCTCTCGGTGTACGGCGGCGGCAACGACAAGCTCGACGGCATCGACCTCGAACTGCGCGGCGGGGAGATCGTGGGCCTCGCCGGACTCCAGGGTGCCGGCCGCACCGAACTGGCCAAGGCCCTGTTCGGCGCCGAGCCGTTCACCCGCGGCGAGATGACCCCGAGCCGCCCCGCGTCGGTCCAGGAGGGCATCGCCGCGGGCATCGGACTGGTCACCGAGGACCGCAAGTCCGAGGGTCTGGTCCTGCACCAGTCGGTGCGCGACAACGCACTCCTGGTCGCGCGCACCGGTCGGGCCGGCAACCGTGCCTCGGTGCTGGACGTGCTGCAGCGCGTACGTCTCGCGCCGCCCAGTCCCGAGAAGGAAGTGCGCCACCTCTCCGGCGGCAACCAGCAGAAGGTGGTCCTCGCCAAGTGGCTGACCGTCGCGCCGAACGTCCTGCTCTTCGACGAGCCCACCCGCGGCGTCGACGTCGGCGCGAAGGCGGCCATCCACGAGCTCGTACGGGAACTCGCCGAGGACGGCATGGCCGTCCTGATGATCTCCTCCGAGCTGCCCGAACTCATCGGCATGAGTGACCGCGTGGTCGTCCTGCGGGAAGGACGGATCGCCGGCCACCTGCCCGCAGGCTCCTCGGAGGAAGCCGTGATGCGCCTGGCGGCCGGGTCATGACCCAGCAGCTCGGAACCCTTCCATCGAAGAGACCCGTGCTGCGGGGACTCGCCGCCGACAGCCCCGCCCGGCCCGTCTTCCTGGCCCTGGGCGTCCTGCTCCTGGTCGGCTGGATCCTCTTCACCATCGACGGCGGTCAGTTCTTCAGCCAGACGAACATCGTCGGCATCCAGCAGCGATCGGCCGCACTCGGCATCGTCGCCGTCGGACAGACCCTGGCGATCCTGGCCGGCTCGCTGGACCTGTCCGTGACCTACCTCATCAGCCTGTGCTCGCTCGTCGCCGCCGAGACCATGGCCGACTACGGCGTGGTCCCGGCGATCGCCGCCGTCCTGGGCGTCAGCGCCCTGACCGGGCTCGTCAACGGACTGGTCATCACCCGGCTCAAGGTCCATGCGTTCATCGCCACCCTCGGCGTCTCGCTCATCATCAAGGGCATCCTGGAGAACCGGTACGCCGGGCCCGCGGGCAGCGTCCCGGAATCCTTCCAGCACCTCGGCTACGACCGGATCGGTCCCGTGCCGGTCTCGGCCCTGCTGTGGCTGGCGATCGCGGCTGCGGCCTGGTTCCTGCTGCGCCGCACCACTCTCGGCTACCGGATCTACGCGGTCGGTGGCGACCCCGAGGTCGCCCGGCTGTCGGGCGTGCGGACCGACCGGGTCATCCTCGCCACCCACGTGCTCTGTTCGCTGGCCGCGGGCGCCGCCGGTCTGCTGCTCGCCGCCCGCCTCGGCGCCGGTGCACCCACCGTCGGCACCGACGGCGGCTACGACCTGGAGTCCATCGCCGCCGTCGTGCTCGGCGGCACCGCTCTCGCCGGCGGGAAGGGCGGGGTCGCGGGCACCGTCGGGGGAGTCGCGCTGCTCGCCGTCCTCGACAGCATCTTCAACCAGCTGGAGATCAACTCCTTCGCCAAGGACGTGGTCCGCGGCGTCGTCCTCGTCGCCGCCCTGGCGATCTACGCCCGGAGGAGGCTCGCCCGATGAGACGCAACCTGCCCATCTTCGGCGTCCTGGCCGTCCTGCTCGTCGCGATCGCCGTCGCCAACCCCTCGTTCTTCGAACCCCAGAGCTTCCTGGCCTTCGTCAAGCGGGCCGCTCCGCTGGCGATCCTCGCCGCCGGCCAGTACTTCGTCATCGTCTCCGGCGAGTTCGACCTGTCCGTCGGCTCGCTCGTCACCGCCGAGGTCGTGATCGCCGCCCGGTTGATCGACGGCGACTCGGGGGCGACCTGGCCGGTGATCGCGCTGCTGCTCGCCATCGGTGCGCTGGTCGGCGCGGTCAACGGACTGGTGACCACGCGGCTGCGGGTGCCGTCGTTCATCGTGACGCTCGGCACGATGCTGATCCTGTCGGGCGCGGTCTTCCTGTGGACGGACGGAGCCCCGCGCGGTGCTCTGCCCCAGGAGTTCCGCCAGTTCGGGCGCGGCAGCCTCGGACCGGTGCCGTGGTCGGTGCTCATCCTCGCCGCAGCGGTGGCCGCCGTGGTCGCCCTGATGCGTGCCGACTTCGGACGCACCCTCGTCGCCACCGGCGACAACCCGCTCGCCGCCGGGCTGTCCGGTGTGCGCGTCCACCGCGTCAAGACGCTGGCGTTCGTCCTCTCCGGACTGTCCGCCGCCGTCTGCGCAATCCTGCTCGGCGGGTTCGCCGGCGTCTCCGCCAAGGTCGGACAGGGCCTGGAGTTCAAGGCGATCACCGCCGTCGTGGTCGGTGGCGTGGTGCTCGGCGGAGGCCGCGGCTCGGTCGTGGCCGCCATTGCCGGCGCCTTCACCCTGCAGTCCCTCTTCACCCTCCTCAACCTGCACGGCATCTCCGGGGCCATGGAGTTCACCGTCCAGGGGCTCATCCTCATCGCCGCGGTCGCCCTCGGGACCGTTCAGCTTCCGCGGCGCGGCAGCCGCTCCACCTCCACCGCGTAAGGGACCACCATGCTCCTCACCCACAGACGTGCTCTCGGCGCCGCCGCATTCGCCGTGCTGCTCCCGCTGACGGCCTGTTCCTCGGACAAGATCGGGAGCGACGGTGCGTCCGCGTCCACCAATGCCCTGAAGAAGACCGGTGACCAGTCGAAGTTCTTCGTCCAGGAGGACTACGACGCCCAGCTCGCGATGCGTACCAAGACGCCGACCGGCCCGGCCGACAAGCCGTGGGAGCAGGCCATCGACCCGCAGCCGGTCGACACCTCGACGTACAGGAAGGCCGGCCCGTACCACCTGTGCTTCTCCAACGCCGCGACCAACAACCCGTGGCGGCAGGTCGGCTGGAAGTCCATGCAGGCCGAGGCCAAGAGCCACCCGGAGATCGCCGACCTCACCGTCCTGGACGCCGAGGGCAAGGACGACAAGCAGATCTCCGACATCGCGGAACTCCAGGCCAAGGGCTGCGACGCACTCATCGTCTCGCCCAACACGACCGCCACCCTCACCCCGGCCGTCAAGGCCGCCTGCGGGAAGGTACCGGTCATCGTCTTCGACCGGGGCGCCCAGACCGACTGCCCGGTCACCTTCATCAAGCCGATCGGCGGCTACGCCTTCGGTGCCGCCGGTGCCGAGTTCCTCACCCAGAAGGTCAAGCCCGGCGGGAAGGTCCTCGCCCTGCGCATCCTGCCCGGCGTGGACGTCCTGGAGACCCGCTGGTCGGCCGCGAAGGTCGCCTTCGACAAGAGCAAGCTGGACGTGGTCGGTGTGGAGTTCACCGACGGCGACGCCGCCAAGACCAAGAGCATCGTCTCGAACTACATCCAGCGCTACGGCAAGATCGACGGCGTCTGGATGGACGCCGGCGCCACCGCCGTCGCCGCCGTCGAGGCGTTCGAGGACGCCGGCCGGCCCGTCCCGCCGATCAACGGCGAGGACCAGCAGGACTTCCTGCAGAAGTGGAAGGACGCGAAGCTGACGGCGGTGGCCCCCACCTACCCGACCTACCAGTGGCGCACCCCGGTGATCGCCGCGCTGAAGATCCTCAACGGGGAGAGCGTGCCGAAGGTCTGGAACCTCCCGCAGCCGACCATCACCCAGGACAGCCTCGTCACCTACCTCAAGCCCGGCATGCCCCCGCTGCACTACGCCCTGTGCGGATGCGAGACGCTGCCCGGCTACCCGCAGGCCTGGGGTGGCAAGTAGATGCGCGAGATCGGTGTCAACACCTGGGTCTGGACCTCTCCGCTGACGGACGAGACGCTGGCCGAACTCGTCCCGCACGTCGCCACCTTGGGATTCGACGTGATCGAACTCCCGGTGGAGCAGCCGGGCCAGTGGGATGCCCACCGCGCCGCCGAGCTGCTCCGCACGTACGGGCTCGGTGCCTCGGTCGTACTCGTCATGCCCCCGGACCGGGAACTCGTCGCCGCCTCACCCGAGACCGTCCACGCCACCCAGGACTACCTGCGGCACTGCGTGGACGTCGCGGGCATCGTCGGCGCTCCGGCGATCAGCGGCCCCGCCTACGCGTCGGTCGGTCGGACCTGGCACCTGGACGCCGACCAACGCCATTCCGTCTACGCCGAGTTGCGGGAGAACCTGAAGCCCGTCGTGGACTACGCGGCCGAGCGCTCGGTGCGGATCGGCGTCGAACCGCTCAACCGCTACGAGACCAGCCTGATCAACACCGTCGATCAGGCACTGGAGGCCCTCCCCGAAGGATGCGGCCTCGCCCTCGACACCTACCACCTCAACATCGAAGAGAGGAGCCCGGCCCAGGCCGTCCGGGCGGCCGGTGAACGGCTCGTCCACCTCCAGGTCTGCGGCACCGACCGCGGCGCCCCGGGCGCCGACCACTTCGACTGGCGAGCCTTCACCGAAGCCGTCGACCTCGTCGGCTACGGCGGCCCGCTGGTCATCGAGTCCTTCACCCCCGACAACACGACGATCGCCACCGCGGCCTCCATCTGGCGTCCCCTGGCCCCCAGCCCGGACGCCCTCGCCGCGGACGGCCTGGAGTTCCTGCGCACCCTCTGAGCACTGACCAACCCCCACGTTCCTCCACCCACCACTGGAGAACCACAGTGCAACGATCGAGACTGAAGCGCGGCCTTGCCGCGCTCGGCGCGTCCGTCCTCGGAGTCGCGCTCCTGCAGATGCCGACCGCCCACGCGGCGGAGCCGGCGTTCAAGGTGCTGCTGTTCACCAAGACCGCCCCCGGCTCCTACCGGCACGACTCCATCGACGCCGGTGTCCGCATGTTCCAGCAGCTCGGCGCCGACAACAACTTCCAGGTCGACCGGAGCGAGGACGCCACCGTCTTCAACACGGCGAACCTCGACAACTACAGCGCAGTCGTCATGTTCCAGACCTCCGGCATGGTCTGGGACACCGACGACGAGCGCCAGGCCGTCCAGGACTACGTGCACAGCGGCCACGGCATCGTCGCGGTCCACAACACCACGGACATGAAGATCCAGGGGCAGTTCCCCTGGTGGGACCAGGCCCTGATGGGCGGCGCCCACATGACCGAGCACTCCGCCGGCGTCCTGAACGGCGCCGCCAAGGTCGCGGACAAGGTCCACCCGTCCACCAAGGGGCTGCCGGACCGCTGGACGCGCGCCGAGGAGTGGTACAACTTCGACAAGGACCAGCGCGGCGACGTGCACGTCCTGGTCACCGCGGACGAGACGACCTACGACGCCGGCCCCAAGAAGATGGGCCCCGACCACCCGATCTCCTGGTGCCGCAACGCCGAGGGCGGCAAAGTCTGGGCCACCGCCATGGGCCACGAGGCGTCCGCCTACTCCGAGCCACTGTTCAAGCAGCACCTGCTGGGCGGCATCAAGTGGGCCGCGGGCGCCGCGACCGGCGACTGCAGCGGCACCGTCACCAAGAACTTCCAGAAGGTCACCCTCGACGGTCATGCGGTCCAGCCGATGCAACTGGACGTCGCGCCGAACGGCGACGTCTTCTACGCCTCCCGCTCCGGCGAGCTGAACGTCATCCAGACCCGTGACGGCGTGCCGGAGACCCACCTCTCGGGCAAGCTGGACGTCTACGACGGCGGTGAGGCCGGCCTGGTCGGCGTGGCGCTCGACCCGGACTTCGCCACCAACCGGTGGATCTACCTCTACCACTCGCCGCACAGCCCCCAGGTGAACCGGCTCTCCCGCTTCACCGTCAACGCGGACGGCACGCTGGACCTCGGCAGCGAGAAGCAACTCCTCGACGTGCCGGTCGGCCGTGACAACGAGCCCGGCCACACCGGCGGCAACGTCGTCTTCGGCCCCGGCGGAAACCTGTACCTGTCGACCGGCGACGACACCAACCCGTTCGAGTCCGACCTCTACACCCCGATCGACGAGCGGCCGGGCCGGGAGAGGTTCGACGCGCAGCGCTCCGCCGCCAACACCAACGACCTGCGCGGCAAGATCCTGCGCATCCACCCCGAGGCCGACGGCAGCTACACGATTCCTTCGGGCAACCTGTTCGCGCCCGGCACCGCGAAGACCCGGCCCGAGATCTACGTGATGGGTCTGCGCAACGCGTTCCGATTCTCGGTGGACAAGGAGACCGGGTGGCTCTCGGTCGGCGAGTACGGGCCCGATGCGTGGGTGCCGGACCCGAACCGCGGTCCCGAGGGGCACGTCATGTGGGACCTGATCAAGGAGCCCGGCAACTACGGTTGGCCGTACTGCGCGGGCAACAACTACCCGTACAACAAGTACGACTTCGCCACCGGTACCTCGGGCCCGAAGTTCGACTGCGCGAAGCCGGTCAACAACTCGCCCAACAACACCGGGCTGACCGACCTGCCGCCGGCCAAGCCCGGGACGGTCTGGTACACCTACAACCCCTCCAAGGAGTTCCCGGAGATCGACAACGGGCAGGGCGCGGCCCCGATGGGCGGCCCGTTCTACCACTACGACCCGGCGAACCCCTCGGACCGCAAGTTCCCCGAGTACTACGACGAGACGCCGTTCTTCTACGAGTGGAGCCGCAACTTCGTCAAGGAGATGAAGCTCGACTCCGCCGGCGACCTCCTGAAGATCAACTCCTTCGCCGCGGACACCAAGCCGCACGGGATGATCGACATGAAGTTCGGCCCGGACGGCGCGATGTACATCGCCGAGTGGGGCAACGGATTCGGCCACAACAACGACGACGCGGGCATCTACCGGATCGACCACGTCTCCGGCAAGCGGGCACCGCAGGCGAAGGCGAGCGCCACCCCCGACTCCGGGCAGCCGCCGCTGGCCGTCGCGTTCTCCTCGGCGGGATCCGTCGACCCCGACGGCGAACCGCTCGGCTACCTGTGGGACTTCGGCGACGGCTCGACGTCCACCGACGCGAATCCCACGCACACGTACACCGCCAAGGGCACCTTCAAGGCCCGGCTGACGGTCACCAACGCGAGCGGTACGTCGGCCGCGG
This sequence comes from Kitasatospora sp. NPDC087314, assembly GCF_044744365.1. NCBI lineage: Bacteria > Bacillati > Actinomycetota > Actinomycetes > Kitasatosporales > Streptomycetaceae > Kitasatospora > Kitasatospora sp. NPDC087314. Next base: position 56,572 of record NZ_JBIUYE010000010.1, on the reverse strand, counting down.
TCAGTGTGCCCGTCTCCGTCGGCGTGAGCCGTCCGACGGTCAGCTTCACCGACCCGCCGGACGGCGGCTTCTTCGCCTGGGGTGACAGCATCGGCTACACGGTCAAGGTGACCGACCCCGACGGAGGCCCCGTCGACTGCTCCAAGGTGAAGGTGTCCCCGGCGCTCGGCCACGACCACAGCCACACCCACGAGACCGCCCAGTACACCGGCTGCTCCGGAACGTTCACGACCAACCCGACCGGACACGGCGAGTTCGCCGACATCTATGTCGTCCTCACCGCCGACTACATCAGCTCGAACGGACTCTCCGGCACCACCAGCATCACGCTGCAGCCGAAACGCAAGCAGGCCGTGCACTACTCCGGCCACTCCGGTACCGAGATCGTTCCGGCGGCCGGGGCCGAGGGCGGCAGGGTCGTCGGCAAGATCAACAACGGCGACTGGATATCGTTCGAGCCGACGAACCTGACCGGGATCGACACCGTGTCCGCACGGGTGTCCTCGCCGGCCGACGGCTGCACGATTGAACTCCACGCCGATGAGCCGGGCGGGCGGCTCGTCTCCACGATCCCGGTCCCGGCGACCGGCGGGTGGGACAGCTTCGCGGCCACGGTGCCCGTCAAGGTTGCCGACCCCGGCGGCACCCACACCCTGTACGCGGTGTTCCGGACCACGGGGGCGTCCTCGTTCGACGTGAACTCCTTCACCTTCGGTGGTAAGGGCGTCGCCGTGGCCGGGCCACAGGCCGGCGGCACCCACGCCGTGACGAACGCGGGCAGTGGCAAGGCCGTCGACGTGAAGTACCGGTCCACGGCGGACGGCGCGCCGGTCATCCAGTACACGCCCAACGGCGGCACCAACCAGCAGTGGAAGCTGAACGACGCCGGGAACGGCGCGTTCACACTGGTGGCCGCGGTCACCGGAAAGTGCCTGGAGGTGCCGGCTGACAAGGCCGCGCTGGATGGTGCTCCGCTCCAGCAGTGGGGGTGCCGGGGCAGCGACAACCAGAAGTGGAAGGCGGAGTCCGTCGGCCCGGACGTCTACCGGCTGCTGTCGGCGGGCGGCAAGTGCCTGGACGTGCCAGGAAACTCCGGCGCGAACGAGGTCCAGCTAGACCAGTACGCCTGCAACGGCACCCCTGCCCAGCAGTGGAAGTTCGCCAAGCTCAGCTGACGAGACCCCCGGCGCCCACCGACCGTGGGCGCCGGGCCCTCTCCCGGATCCGCTCCCGAGGAGTCCGCATGTTCCGCCTCAGAACGCTCCTGCCCGCGCTGTGCCTGGGCGTCGCGCTCACCCTCACCGCCCCCTCGGGCTCGTCCGCGGCGGAAGCCGCCCGACCCGCCTTCAAGGTGCTCGTCTTCTCCAAGACCAGCGGCTGGCGGCACGACTCGATCCCCGTCGCCGTCCAGGCCCTCAAGGACCTGGGCGCGGCGAACGGTTTCACGGTCGACGCCACCGAGGACGACACCGTGTTCACCCCGGCGAACCTCGCCAACTACCAGGCCGTCGTCTTCGCCCTGACCACGGGTGACGTCCTCAATGCCACCGAGAAAGCCGCCTTCGAGGGCTACATTCGCGCCGGCGGCGGCTACGCGGGCATCCACTCGGCCTCCGACACCGAGTACACCTGGCCCTTCTACGGCCAGGTCGTCGGCGCCTACTTCAAGAGCCATCCCGAGCAGCAGCAGGCCCGGGTGGCCATCGAGGACCGGGCCAACCCCAGCACCGCCCACCTGCCCTCCACCTGGAGCAGATGGGACGAGTGGTACAACTTCCGCACGAACCCCAGGGGCTCCGTCCACGTCCTCGCCTCCCTCGACGAGTCCAGCTACGACCCGGGCTCCGACCGGATGGGCGATCACCCGATCACCTGGTGCGCGCAGGTCCAGGGCGGCCGGTCCTGGTACACCGGGATGGGCCACACCGACGAGTCCTACGCCGACCCTGCCTTCCGTGCCATGCTCCTCGGCGGGATCCGCCTGGCGGCGGGCGTCGACCAGGCCGACTGCAGTCCGACGGGGCCGGTGGGCGCCGGTACGTTCACGGTGACGAATGCGGCCAGCGGTGAGGCCGTTGACGCGACGTCCGCATCGGTGGAGGATGGCGCCGCGGTCGTCCAGAACGCGCCGAACGGCAGCGCCTCTCAGCGGTGGCAGCTGAGCGATGCCGGGAACGGCGCATTCACGCTGACGGCGGCCGGCGGCAAGTGCCTCGATGTGCCGGGTGACAAGGTCGTCACGGACGGCGCTCTTCTCCAGCAGTGGTCCTGCTGGGGTGGCGACAACCAGAGCTGGAGGGTGGAGCCCTCCGGCTCGGGCACGTACCGGCTCGTGTCGGTGGCCGGCGGCAAGTGCCTGGACGTGCCGGGCGCCACCACCGCGGACGGGGTCCAGCTGGACCAGGCCGCCTGCGACAACTCCACCGGCCAGCAGTGGAAGCTCACCCGGGTCCACTGACCTCGCCCAGCCCCCGGCGCCCGACCGCCCCCCGGCGGGCGCCGGGCCCACCCCTCCACGCACCCTCAGCACAGCGGAAGTGGATCCCCGATGACACGCCCGATCACCCTCTTCACCGGACAATGGACGGACCTCCCGTTCGAGGAGGTCTGCCGGCTCGCCGCCCGCTGGGGCTACGACGGCCTCGAAATCGCCTGCGGCGGTGACCACTTCGAGGTCGACCGCGCTCTCGCCGATCCCGCGTACGTGCGCGCCAAGTGGGACGTGCTCAAGCAGCACGGTCTCGGCGTCTGGGCGATCTCCAACCACCTGGTCGGCCAGGCCGTCTGCGACCACCCGATCGACGAGCGGCATCGTGCGATCCTGCCCGCGCGGCTGTGGGACGCCGACCCGGAACAGGTCCGCCGGAACGCCGCACGGGAGATGGCGGACACCGCCAGGGCCGCCGGGCTGCTCGGCGTCAACACGGTCGTCGGGTTCACCGGCTCCTCGATCTGGCACACCGTGGCGATGTTCCCGCCCGTCACCTTCGCCATGATGGACGCGGGCTACCGCGACTTCGCCGACCGATGGAACCCCATCCTCGACGTCTTCGAGGAACAGGGTGTCCGCTTCGCACTGGAGGTCCACCCCAGCGAGATCGCCTACGACTACTGGACCACCCACCGCGCCCTCGAAGCCATCGGGCACCGGCCCTCGTTCGGGCTGAACTGGGATCCGTCGCACATGATCTGGCAGGACCTCGATCCCGCCGGCTTCATCCTGGAGTTCGCCGAGCGGATCTACCACGTCGACTGCAAGGACACCCGGGTGCGCGTCGGCGACGGCCGCCGCGGCCGGCTCTCCTCGCACCTGCCCTGGGGCGACCCGCGCCGTGGCTGGGACTTCGTGACCACCGGCCGCGGCGACGTCCGCTGGGAGGACTGCTTCCGCGCGCTGAACACGATCGACTACGGCGGCCCGGTCTCCATCGAATGGGAGGACGCCGGCATGGACCGCCAGGACGGGGCCGCCGAAGCCGTCGCCTTCATCCGCCGCCTCACCGCCATCAGGCCTCCGGCCGCCGCCTTCGACGCCGTGTTCACCTCGACCGCCGGTATGGAGGGATGAGATGAAGTACACCCCTGGGCGGGGAGCCGGGCCGGTCGGCGTCTGGTTCATCGGGGCGCGGGGCTCGGTGGCCACGACCGCGATCGTCGGCGCCGCCGCCGTCGGCGCGGGCCTGGTGCCGCCGACCGGGATGGTGAGCGAACTCCCCGAGTTCGCCGGCGCAGGTCTGGCCCCGGTCGGCCGGCTGGTTTTCGGAGGCCACGACGTGGTCCCTACCCCCCTGCCCAAGCGGGCCGATCAGCTCGCCGACGGGGGAGTGTTCTCCCGGGCGCTGCTGAGCCCCGTGGCGCGCGTGCTCCGGATCGCCGACCAGGAAGTCCGGGTGGGGACCGCCCGGGTGTCGGGCGACGAGCCCCAGGCGACCGTAGCGGCCGCACTGGCCCAGGACATGGTGTCCTTCCGGGAACGGAACCGGCTCAGCCAGGTCGTGGTCGTCAACCTCTCCTCGACGGAACCACCGGTACCTCTTCGTCGCGCGTATCACAGTGCCGCAGCGCTGGAACAGGCCCTGGCCACCGTCCCCGACGTCCTGCCACCGAGCTCGCTGTACGCCTACGCGGCGCTGAAGGCCGACTGCGGCTACGTGGACTTCACCCCGTCCCCGGGCATCCGGATCCCGGCGCTGCGCCAGCTCGCCCACCGGCGGCGGCTGCCCTACGCGGGCAGCGACGGCAAGACGGGGGAGACCCTGGTGCGCGGCGCCCTCGGCCCGATGTTCGCCCACCGGGCGCTGCGGGTGCGGTCCTGGTCGGGCACGAACCTGCTGGGCGGGGGAGACGGCGCCACCCTGGCGGAACCGGAAGCGGCCGCCAGCAAGGACGCGTCCAAGCGCAGTGGTCTGACCGCCATGCTGGGAGACCGGATCGAGGGCCGGACCCACATCGACTACGTGCCCAGCATGGGTGAGCAGAAGACGGCCTGGGACCACATCGGCTTCGAGGGCTTCCTCGGCACCCCGATGACGATGCAGTTCACCTGGCAGGGTGTCGACTCGGCACTGGCCGCGCCGCTCGTCCTGGACCTGGCCCGGTTCCTCGCGCGAGCCCGGGAACTGGGCTCCACCGGACCGCAGGAACAGCTCGCCTTCTTCTTCAAGGACCCCGTCAGGGCCGAGAGGACGGACGGCGACCACCGGCTCGTCACACAGTTCGAGACGCTGTGCGCCTGGTACCGGGGCGGCCGGTCGTGACCGGCCTGCGCGTGCTGGCGGAGCTGGTCCGGGCCCCGGCGGCGCTGACCGTCCTGGGCGACACCCTCACGGGCGGCGCCGCCGCGGGCCGGAACCACGGCCTGCGGACGGTGCGACTCGCGGCGGCGTCCACGTGCCTCTACTGGGCCGGCATGGCGCTGAACGACTACGCCGACCGCCACGTCGACGCCGGGGAACGGCCCGACCGCCCAGTCCCGTCCGGCCGGATCGGCGCCCGGACCGCGCTCGCCACCGCCTCCGTCCTCACCGGGGCGGGCCTGGCTCTGGCCGCCGACCGCAGCACCCTGCCGATCGCCGTGCCCCTCGCGGCCACCGTCTGGGCCTACGACCTGCATCTGAAGAACACCCCCTTCGGACCGGCCGCGATGGCCACGGCCCGGGGGCTCGACGTGCTCATGGGGGCGGGGACGGCGCGCTGGCGGCACGCCGTCCCCCCGGCGGCCGTCATCGCCGGCCACACGTACGCGGTCACGATGGTGAGCCGCCGGGAGGCGTACGGTGCGACCGCCTCCCTCCCCGCCGGGGCGCTGGCCGCCACCACGGCCCTGGGCCTGGGCGCCGCCGGTCTGTGCTCGCCCGGCGCGGCCCCCGCACACCGGGCGACGTCCACGGTCCTGCTCGGCGGCTATCTGCTGGCGGCCGGTGCCTCGCAGCTGGCCGCCACCGTCCGCCCCGACGCCGCGCACCTGAGGCGGGCGGTCGGTGCCGGGATCCACGCCATGATCCCGCTGCAGGCGGCACTGATCGCGCGCACCGGATCCGTGCGCGCCGCACTCTCGCTGCTGGCCGCCTACCCGTTGGCCAGAGGCCTGTCCAGGAAGGTCTCCCCGACATGACCGTGCTGCGGTTCGGCTACGGCACCAACGGTCTGGCCGACCACCGGCTGGACGAGGCGTTGGAGCTGGTCGCGGGTCTGGGCTACACGGGAGTCGCCCTCACCCTGGACCACGGCCACCTCGACCCGTACGGGCCCGACCTGGACCGGCAGCTGAAGCGCGTCCGGAGGAGGGCCACGGCGCTCGGGCTGGGCGTCGTGGTGGAGACCGGAGCCCGTTTCCTGCTCGACCCCTGGCGCAAGCACACGCCCACCCTGCTGGACGCGGATCCGGCCGGCCGGACCCGGAGGCTGGACCTGCTGCAGCGGGGCCTGCGAATCGCGGCCGAGCTGGAAGCCGAGGCGCTCTCCTTCTGGAGCGGCACCCCGGAAGCCGGGATGAGCCACGAGCACGCCTACCAGTTCCTCCTCGACGGCTGCGCGACCCTGGTGGAGGGCGCGTGGGACCTCGGAGTCCGGCTGGGCTTCGAGCCCGAGCCCGGAATGCTGGTGTCCGACCTGGCCGGATACGAGCGTCTCCGCGGAGCCCTCGACTGCCCCGAGGTCTTCGGCCTCACCCTCGACATCGGACACTGCCAGTGCCTGGAACCCCTCACACCGGCCGAGTGTGTGCGACGGGCGGCCCCATGGCTCGTCAACGTCCAGATCGAGGACATGCGCCGGGGCGTCCACGAACACCTGGAGTTCGGCGACGGAGAGATCGACTTCCCACCCGTGCTGGCCGCCCTGTCCGAGGTCGGCTACCGCGGGCTCGTCGCCGTCGAGCTGCCGCGGCACGGGCACAGCGGCCCACGGACCGCCCTGCGCTCGCTGACCGCCCTGCGCGCCGCGTCCGCGGACCCGTGGACCGTCGACGCGATCCAGCAGGTGCGCTCCGACCCCGCCGCGCTGGCCAAGCTGTTCCCGATCGCCGCGCGCAGCACCGGCGGAGAGCAGGGCGAGGCGGTCCGCAGTCAGCTGGTGCTGGCACGCCCGACGGCAGGCGCCGAACTGGCGACGACCCTCGACGAGCTGTACCGGGACGGGGACACCACCGAACGCCTTGCGGTCCTGCGCACCCTCCCGCTGCTCGACCAGACCGGCCGCATCGGCCCGGACGCGCTCCCGCTGACCGCCGACGCGCTGCGCACCAACGACGTCCGCCTCGTCACGGCGGCCATGGGCCCGTACGCCGCTCGGTACCTCGACCAGAGCGCATGGCGCCAGGGCGTGCTCAAGTGCGTCTTCATGGGCATCCCCCTCGACACCGTGGCGGGACTCGCTCGCCGAACCGACCCCGAACTCCTCCGCATGTTCCGGGCCTTCGCCGCCGAACGCGCCGCAGCCGGTCGGCCCGTCCCCCACGACCTGCGGACGCTGCTCGACCTCCACCCCACGGGAGAACGCCATGCACATCTTTGACCCCCACATCCACATGACCTCGCGCACCACCGACGACTACCGTGCGATGCGGGCCGCCGGCGTCCGCGCGCTCGTCGAACCCTCCTTCTGGCTCGGCCAGCCGCGCACCTCGCCCGCCAGCTTCCGCGACTACTTTGACGCCCTGGTCGGCTGGGAGCCCTACCGCGCCGCCCAGTACGGCATCCAGCACTTCTGCACCATCGCGCTCAACCCCAAGGAGGCCAACGACCCTCGCTGCACACCGGTCCTCGACGATCTGCCCCGCTATCTGCTCAAGGACCGCGTCGTCGCCGTCGGCGAGATCGGCCTCGACTCGATGACCGACGCCGAGGAACACGCCTTCACCACGCAGCTCGCCCTCGCCCGCGAGCACGCCCTTCCCGCCCTGGTCCACACCCCTCACCGGGACAAGGCCGTCGGCACCGTCCGCACGCTCGAACTCGTCCGCGCCGACGGCATCGAACCCACCATGGTGGCCATCGACCACCTCAACGAAGTCACCGCACCGCTGGTCGCCGACTCCGGCTGCTGGATGGGCTTCTCCATCTATCCCGACACCAAGATGGACCCGGACCGCATGGTGCGCATCCTCCAAGAACACGGCACCGACCGCATCCTGGTCAACTCGGCCGCCGACTGGGGCCACAGCGACCCGCTGCTCACCCGTGCCACCGCGAACGCCATGCTTGCGGCCGGCTTCGTCGAGGACGACGTCGAACGAGTGCTGTGGCGCAACCCGGTCGAGTTCTACGGACAGAGCGGCCGCCTCGACCTCGACCTCGACCCCGATCGGCCGGCGGACGACGAGGTCTTCGCCGGGAACTCCGTGCGCAGGGGCGGCAGCTGATGCGACTGCACCACCGGAGCGGCGACATCGTGCACCTCGGCTACTGCACCAACGTCCACCCGGCCGAGGACCTGGAAGGCATCCTCGGACAGCTCGACACCTTCGCCGTCCCGGTGCGCGAGCGCCTCGGAGCGCCCACCCTCGGCATCGGGCTCTGGCTCGCCCACCGCGTGGCCTCCGAGCTTGCCTCCGACCCGCGCGCCGTCCGGCGGCTGCGCGCCGAACTCTCCGCCCGCGGGCTGGAAGTCGTGACGCTCAACGGGTTCCCCTACCAGGGGTTCCACCAACCGGTGGTCAAGCACGCGGTGTACCGACCCGACTGGTCCTCGCCCCACCGCCTGCACTACACCTGGGACCTGGCCCGGGTACTGGCGCTGCTCCTGCCGGACGATGTGGTCGAGGGCACCATCTCGACCCTCCCGTTCGGCTGGAGCGACGGTTGGACCCCGGAGCACCACGCCCTGGCGCACCGCCACCTCGACCTCCTCGGCCAGGAGCTCACCGACATCTTCCTGGAGACCGGACGCACCATCCGGATCGCCTTCGAGCCGGAACCCGGATGCCTGATCGAGACGACCGGCCAGGCCGTCCACCACCTCTCCTGCTTCGACCCGGACTACTTCGGCCTCTGCCTCGACATCTGCCACCTGGCGGTCGCCTTCGAGGACCCGGAGACGGCCGTGGCCGAGCTGGACCGGGCAGGCATCGGCGTGCTGAAGGCACAGGTCTCCTGCGCCCTCCACGCGGGCACACCGACCGACCCCGCCACCCGCAGTGCCCTGGCGGCGTTCGACGAGCCGAGGTTCCTGCACCAGACCCGGCAGGCCGGCCGGGCGGGGGCCGGGGCGGACGACCTGTCGGACGCGCTCGCCGGGGCCACGGCACTGAGCGGCGAGCGTCCGTGGCGCACGCACTTCCACATCCCGGTGCACGCGGACCCCGCACCCCCGCTGGCCACCACCCGCCCGGTGCTCCAGCGGGCGCTCGCAGCCATGCTCGCCGGCGAGCGGGCCCGGACCCGTCACCTCGACGTCGAGACCTACACCTGGTCCGTGCTCCCCGAACCCCCGCGGACCAGTGCCGATCTCGTCGAAGGGATCGCCGCCGAACTCGACTGGACCCGCCGGGAACTGGCCCGGCTCGGTCTGACCGCATCCCCGTCGATGCAGAGCAGGAGGACGTGATGAGCGTCGTGGTCCTGGACGTCGTCGGGCTCACCCCGCGCGCGCTCGCCGACATGCCGCGTCTGCGGGCCGTCGCCGAGAGCGGATTCAGCGCGGAGCTGGACACCGTGCTGCCGGCGGTCACGTGTTCGGTCCAGTCCACCTTCCTGACCGGGGAGCTGCCCGCCGGGCACGGCATCGTCGGTAACGGCTGGTACGACCGTGACATGGGCGAGATCGCGTTCTGGCGACAACACAACCGGCTCGTCCAGGGGGAGAAGGTCTGGCAGGCGGCCCGGCGCACCAACCCCGGCCTGAAGGTGGCCAACATCTGCTGGTGGTACGCCATGGGTGCCGACGTGGACATCACCGTCACCCCACGACCGGTCTACCACTACGACGGCCGCAAGTCCCCGGACTGCTACACCGTTCCGGCGTCGCTGCGCGAGACGCTCACCGCTGAACTCGGCCGCTTCCCGCTGTTCGACTACTGGGGGCCCAAGGCCGGCATCGCCTCGTCCCGATGGATCATCGAGGCCGCCCGGCGGATCATCGACCGGGACGACCCGGATCTGACGCTCGTCTACGTGCCCCACTTCGACTACGACCTCCAGCGCCACGGCCCGAACTCGCCGCAGGCCCGGACCGCTGCGCGTGAACTCGACGCCCTCCTCGGCCCGTTCCTCGAACGGCTCCGCGCCCGAGGAGCCACGGTCGTCGCGCTCAGCGAGTACGGCATCACCGAGGTACGGCGCCCCGTCGACGTCAACCGGGTGCTACGCCGGGAGGGCCTGCTGAACGTCCACACCCAGCAGGGCATGGAGTACCTCGACCCGTGGACGTCCCGCGCCTTCGCCACGCCCGACCACCAGGTGGCGCACGTGTACGTGGCCGATCCCGCCGATCTGGAGCGGGTGCGAGGGCTGCTGCTGAAGACCGACGGCGTGGACCAGGTCCTGGACCGGGGCGGCCAAGCGGAGTTCGGCCTCGACCACGCCCGCGGCGGTGAACTCCTCGCGATCGCCTCCGCCGACAGCTGGTTCACCTACTACTACTGGCTGGACGACGACCGCGCCCCGGACTTCGCTCACGGCGTGGAGATCCACCGCAAGCCGGGTTACGACCCGGCCGAGCTCTTCTTCGACCCCGGCGATCCCCTGGTCATGGCGCGCGCCGCGATGTCGCTGGCCAAGCTGCGGCTCGGCATCCGCAGTACCATATCGGTGGTGCCCATCGACCCGTCCTGCGTCCGCGGTAGCCACGGCCGCCTCCCGGACGACCCGCAGGACGCCCCAGTCCTGCTGTGCTCCAACCGCGAGCACGCCCGCGACCGCTTCCACGCCACCGACGTGAAGCAGTTCCTGCTCTCGTGCCTGGCGGTCGACCACTGAGGACCCGCGCAGGCGCAGCCGAGCAGCGCGCCCGTCTTGGCCTCGGCCATGGCCAGGCACGCTTCCGGGCTCGCCTCCTCCAGGCTCTCGAACGCGAGGTCGGCGTGCTGGCCTTCGCACAGCTCGGCGACGCACGCGGCTCTTCTCACCCGGGCCAGGCTCGCCGAGAAGCATCTGCGCCTCGGTCATCTGGCCGCGGCCGTCCACCGCTGGGCGATCTTCCTGGACGGCGCCCCGGATCGGGAAGCCAGGCGCATCGGCTTGGCGCTCCGGTCCATGCTCCAGCACCTCCGCCCCCACCGGCGCTACGGCCCCGCGGCTGCCCTGCAACTCCCGGGAAGGGAAGGCCCGGTGTGTGCCGTGGGCTCGTTGTGCGGAACGAGCGGCATACACCGGGCCGGTTGGTGGGTCAGGCCATCCGCCGTCGGATGCCGACCAGGGAGGAGCCGCGTCTGACACGCTCTCTCCGCAGATGGGTGCTGCGGGTTACCGCGGCGCCGCCCCGCTACTTCGTAACGAAGATTAACTATCGCTGGGCGTGAGGGCAACCACTTTCTCTGCGTGATCAAGATGCCCCGATCGTGACCCGTGTCGCGAACGTGGCGGAACGGAGGTGGAAGACGAGGTGGCGGGGTCGCGGGCAGGGACGGTTCATCAGATCCTCAGGATTCCCGTGGCACTGTGAGTGACTGGCCGGGGTGCGGTGGCAAGCCCCTGGCGACATCCAAGGGCAAGGAGCGGCGCGTGCCATCGCCTGTAGTGCTGGGCTTCGACATCAGCGGGACCCGGATCGCTGTCGCCGCAACCGACACGGGCGGCGTCAGGCTCGGGTCGGACATCGTGCCGACGCACACTGAGCGGAGCCCCGCAAGCTGCCTGGCCCGGGCCGTGGGGGCCACGAGGGTCCTCCTGGAGCGGGTGGCGCCGGGCAGAGCGACGATCGGCGTCGGAGTCTCGATGCTCGGCGTCCCGGGGGATCGCGGGGGCATGCTCTCACCGACCGATCAAGGCTGGAGCGGCTCGGCCGTGGGCCGCGAGCTCACGTCTGCGTTCGGGGGCGCCCGGGTCCGGGTCGCCACCGACGTCATGGCCGCCGCCCGGGTCGAGGCCGAGTACGGTTCCCTGGCCGGCGCCGACCCGGCGATCTACCTGAACCTGGGCACCGGCCTGGCCGTCGCCATCGTGGTCGGTGGCGAGGTCATCATCGGCCGCAACAACACCGCCGGTGGGATCGGCCACAACCTGCGCCACATCGCCGATGTCGGGCAGCCGGCCGACGACCGGATCCTGCTCGAGGAGGTCGTCAGCGGCGAGGCACTCCTGAAACACGCCCTCACGGTGGTTCCAGGCCTGGACAGCGCGCCTCACGTCCTCACCGACGCTGCCCGAAACCCACAATTGGCCGTTCTTCTGGAGGAGTTCACCGCCGAGCTGGCTTTCCACCTCACGAACCTGGCCATTGCGGTCGACCCGGAGCGCATCGCCGTCGGCGGCAGCATGGCGCGGGCCTGGGACGTCCTGTACCCGCCGCTGAACAGGGCTCTCGTTGCCGCCGTGCCCCACCCGCCGGACCTCGTCCCGGCCGACTTCCCCCTCAACACACCATTCCTGGGTGCCCTGGCGCTCGGGCAGGCGGCGGCGCGCGACGCGCTGGCGGATGCCGCACACGCGTGAGGCGGCATCGCGCCGATCGCAGACCGCGGGGACGCAGCACCGGCCCAGGGGGACAAGCCGTGCGGGCGTGGCGTCGACAACGGAGCCACCTCGGGCGTCCAGGCACTGGCCCAGCGCGCGCACGGTGGTGTCGTCCGGCAGCGTCCCCGGACGGAGGCCGCCGTAACGGCGCTCTCCACTCGTGCGCAGTCCGGCACTGCCGGTGCCGATCGCGGCGAACGGAGCGGTGGGCACGGTGGCGCCGTCGACCCGCCGCACCGAGTTCGGTGCGGCGGTCACCGCCATCCCGTCCGACACGACGTTCCCCGGCAGTGTGGCGTTCGCCCCGTCGAGGGTCGCGCCGTCGGTGCCACCGAAGTCGACGCCGATGACGGTGTGGTCGAGGCTGCTGTCGACGGCAGCCGGTGCGGCGTCGTGGTGTGCGTGGGAGAGCATCGGAGTGTCTGTCGGCATCGGAGCGTTTCTCGTGTGCGGGGCCCGGTCGCCGGCTGGAGCCGTCCGGTCGGCCCCCGCCGCCGGAAAGCGGAGGGAAACACTGGCCCGTTCGGTCGGCTGCTGTAAAGTTAAAGTCCTTTATTCTCGCAGGTCGAGACCGGCACGCATCACGATCGGGAGACTCCTCAGTGGCTCGGCCCTGGAGGCGCGGGCGTTGCGGCTCCGCCGCGGTCATCGGGGCGTCGGCAGGCAGTCGAGTTCGGGGGCGCGCCGGCCTCGCAGAGGTAGCCGCGGTCGGCGCTGTCGGTGCTGAGGTAGCGGCCGGAACAGTGCTCGGTACCGTGCGCGGCGCAGAATGCGAGCGCCTCGTAACCGCCTGTGAAGTCGCCGGGGGCGCGGACGATCCACTGCCCTGGGGTCAACGAGGCCCATTTGTCGCCGTCGAGGAGGGTGGCACCGGGCACCTGCTGCTGGATCGCGGTGAGCTCCTCGTCCCGTTCGTCGGCGTCCGTCGTGTGCGGGATTTCGGTCAACTGGGCGATCCAGCCACCCGCCTGACCTGCGACGAAGGAAGGGCCGGTGTCGGCGGCGCGGTTCCCGCTGCCCAACAGGGTGAACGTGGTGGCCGCGACCACCGCGGTGCCCGCGACGATGGCGAGTATGAGCAGCAGACGGCGGCGCTCGTGGCGGGACGTGGGAGCGCTGCGGGCGGGGGAACGGTCGGCGGGGAGATGCCCGACGGACCGCGCCATCAAGGTTGGCGTCTGCACCAGCGTGGGTGTGTTCAGGGGTGTCCGGGCGGGCGCGCGAGGGAGTACGACCGTGTTCGCCTCGCTCTGAGTTGCCTTCCTCCCGGGTTCGGCGGCAGCGCCGAGCAGCGCGGCGAGCCTGGCCGGGGAAGGACGCTCCTCCGGCTGCCGCGAGAGCAGGGCATCGATCACCGCTGAGAGTGGGCCGGCCTTCGACGGCGAAGGGACCGGCTGCTCGCAGACCGCCAACAGCGTCTGCCACACCGTGTCGTGCTTCAAGGGATGCTCGCCCTCGACGCACACGTAGAGCAGCATGCCGAGCGACCACAGGTCGGACGCGGGGCCGACCAAGCCGTCATTGATGCGTTCGGGCGCCATGTACTCGGGTGAGCCGATGATGTCGCCGGGTTCGGTGAGGGTGTGCGAATCCGTGAGAGAGGCTATGCCGAAGTCGGTCAGCACGGCGGAGCCGTCCGGGCGGATCAGCACGTTCCCCGGCTTGACGTCCCGGTGCAGGACACCGGCCGCGTGGGCGGATTGCAGGGCGGCGAGCACGTCCAGACCGATGCGCGCGGCCCGGGTGGGGGTGAGCGGTCCGTCCCGAAGGACCTCGTGCAGGGATCGGCCCTCGACTGCTTCCATCACCACCCAGAGGTGGGGCGGCTGGTCGAGGACCTCGTGGACGGCGACGACGTTCGCGTGATCGATCCTGGCAAGGGCCCGCGCCTCCCGCAGGACCCGATGCCTCATGGCGGCGGATCGGCGCGCGTCGTCGGTGGCCGAGCGAATCTCCTTCAGCGCGACCTCGCGTTCCAGAACGAGGTCACGCGCCAGCCACACCGTACCCATGGCGCCGGCGCCGAGTCGTGCCAGCAGCTCGAAGCGCTCAGCCACGATGTCGCCGATAGAGTATTCGCGTATCGGGGTCATGAAACCTGTTTCCTCGCCGTGTGCCTTTCCCGACGGGAGATCCGGCGGCGCACGGTTCGTGCTCGTTGGGTGCTGATTCGGGGACCGGAGCAGTCTGGCTGAGGGAACCTGAGGATTCGGTGAGCCTCCTCCCGTCGCGGGCGGGGTGGGAGCGTCAGCGCTTCTGGACGGGGACACGCAGGAGGAACCTGGTCCCGCCCCGGCTGCTGGTGGCGACGGTGAGCGAACCACCGTGGGCGTGGGCGACCCAGGCGGCGATCGACAGGCCGAGGCCGCTGGAGCCCTTTCCGCTGCGGAACCGCTCGAAGAGGGACTCGGCCTGCTCGGGGGGAATTCCGGGACCGGCGTCGTCCACCGCGACGGTGCCGTCCGACGCGACGGTGATCTCGATGTCGGCCGGTTGTCCCGGGGCGTGGCCGTGGGCGAGCGCGTTGCCCAGGAGGTTGGCGACGGCGCGGCGCAGCAGCCCGGCGTCGGCGAGCACGACCACCGCCTCGGTCCGGACGGTCACCCGGTGCCCGTCCGTCGGGGTGTCGGCGACGACGGTGTCGACGAGCTGGTCGAGCCGCAGCGGCTCCCGGTCCAGCCGAACGGCACCGGCCCGCAGCCGGGCGCGGGTCAGCAGGTCGTCGACCAGCTCGCTCATCCGGGTGGACTGGCGCAGCGTGCGGCGCATGACCTCGGTGCTGTCGGCCTCCCCGCGCAGCCCTGTCTCGGCGAGCACGCGCAACGAGGCGACGGGGGTGCGCAGATCGTGCGCGGCGTCCGCGAAGAACGCCTCCTGCTGGTCGAGTGCCGCGAGCGCCGGCCGCACGGCCCGTCCGGCGAGCCAGTGGCTTGCCGCGGCCGAGGCGGCCACCAGGACCGCGCAGGCGATGCTGAGGAGCAGGGCCAGCCGTTCGTGGTCGTCCAAGTTGCCCGAGATGTCGATCGCGGCGACCGCGACGGCACCGGAGCCGTCGGTGCCCGAAACGGCGAGAGGTTGGGCGTACAGGCGAAGGCGGTGGCCGTTCGCTGTGGTCGTGGTGCTCACGGCGGCGTCCTTCTCGCGTCCGGCCTCGGCGGCGACGGCCCGCAGGGCTGTGGCGGGGACGACCAGGCAGGGCCGGTGCGGAGCGGCGACCGGGGAGACCTGGTCGCCGGAGCCTGCGAACAGGGTCACCGGGGGGCAGTCGTACTCGCCTTCCTTCGGGTCGGGGTATTCGAGGTCGCCATCCTCGTCGTAGTGCAGGTTTGCGGCGAACTCGCTCGTCCGGAGCCGGAGTTCGGTTTCGACCTGGGCGCGCCAGGACGTGTTGTCCCCCTGCACGGCGATGATCGCCATCCCGACCAGACCGAGAGCACTGACGAGGCCGAAGAGCATGGCGATGCGGCGCCGTAGTCGCCGGATCCGGCCCTTCGGTGTCGGCGGGGTGCGTCGGCGCGGGCGGCGGATCCGGTCGACCGGGGCCGGACGTCTCACGCCTGCGACTCCAAGCGGTAGCCGATCCCGCGCACGGTGTGGATCAGCGGCGGATCACCCAGCTTGCGGCGGAGCTGGGAGACCAGGACCTCGACCACGTTCGAGTTGGGCTCGGTCTGCTCGTCCCAGCAGCGTTCGATGAGTTCGGCGCGGCGGACCGCCTCGCCGGGCCGGGCGGCGAGCGTCTCCAGGAGGGCGAACTCCTTGATCGTGAGGGTCAGGCGGACACCGTCGCGGTACACCGTGCGGCTGGCCGTGTCGATCTCCAGGCCGCCGCAGCGGACCACCGGCGGGCGTGTGACGGCGGTGCGTCGGCACAGGTTGCGGACCCGGGCCACCAGTTCCGGCACGGCGAAGGGTTTGACCAGATAGTCGTCGCCGCCGGTGGTGAAGCCCTCGACCCGGTCGGCGACGGTGTCGCGTGCGGTGAGGAACAGCACAGGCAGGGTCCGGCCTTCCGACCTCATTCGGCGCACGTAGTCCGCGGAATCACCGGCAGGCAGCATCCGGTCGAACACGACACAGTCGTAGGCGGTGATGAACAACGCCTCGTCGGCCTCGGGGAGGTCGGCAGCCTCATCCACCGCCAGGCCGTTGCCGCGCAGCGCGGCCGTTACCGCGAACCGCAGGTCCTCGTCATCCTCGACCACCAGTACTCGCATATCGGCCAGGATAGTGACGCCCGATGGCGGAGTCGCGGGCATGCGATTACCGGCGCTGCCGATGACGGGCGGCGTGCCTTCGGCGGACGCGCGCCGCGCGGGCGGACGTGCCGGAGTCGGCCGCTTCTGCGAGGTGGCGCCATGGAGGCCTGTGATCTGAGTGCTCCCTCACTGTTCGACGGGACTCCGGGAGTCAGACGTTTCGACCTCTGCCGAAGAGGGCCGTGCACCTCCCCCGTGCCCGGGGGGATTCGACACCTGGGAGGTGCACAGCCGGTCGCCGGTTCGCGGCCGCCGCCACGGCAACGGACCGGCGTTGTCGACGGCTGCCTCCTCCCTCCAAGGGAACCGGGAAGGGGGCACCGCCGACGTGGAGGATCATCGCAGCGGGAACCTGAGGATTCGATGAGCTTCGGTACGGCCTCCGGTCGCCGATTCGATCGTTGCCACCCGGTTGGGGTGACTTTCCCCGGCAGCGGCGAGCTGCGATCCGGTGGTGCCCCATCACCCCGGCCTGTCGGCAGACCGCCTTCGGGGAATCCGCGCTCGGGCTCACCATCGTCCTGACCGCGGCCCCCGCTGCCAGGAGCGTCGCCAGCACGACCGCCAGCAAGCAGGCCCGTTGGAGAAGTGATCCGGCGTGCGCTGGTAGCCGGTGCCAGTGCTGGACGACCTGCCGCCGGGCGGCGACCAAGGCGAGTACGCAGTGCTTCCGTACCGCCCGGACCCGGTAGGACTTCACGGGCCGAGTGCTCAGAAGGCGGGCCTTCCGGTCGTTCCGTATGGACTCCTGCATGGCTCTGCTCCGTCCTGCGTCCACCGTCGGTGCGTGGCGACAGCCTGGCTGGGAGCGGCTGAGGATTTGGTGAACGTCGACCGGGCCGGACGGTCACTGTCACGGTCGTGATGTCGATGTGGCACTCGGCGGGCGGGCCGAGCGGGTTCAGGACCGTACGGGCTCGCGTGGCTGTGGCACCGTGGGGTCACCCCGTGGTGCGGCACGAGAGCCTCGCATGTGTGAAATTGATCGAAGATGCGTAATAGTTGCGAGACCCTGCTCGTAAATGATTCCTTGAGTCATAGATACTGCACATCTGATCAGCATGCTTCACCGTGCCCAGGAGGCCGTCATGAGTCATGTCCAGCAGGAGATCGCCAGCCAGCCCGAGTGCTGGCGTCGGGCGTCGGAGGCCGGTGTCGCCGGACTGCCCCGGGCCGGAGAGCGCGTGGCGGTGATCGGCTGCGGTACCTCGCTCTACGTTGCCCAGGCCTACGCCTCGCTGCGTGAGACGGCCGGGCTGGGGGAGACCGATGCCTTCGCGGCTTCCGAGTACCCCGCCGCCCGCCGTTACGACCGGCTCCTCGCGATCACCCGCTCCGGCACCACCACCGAGGTGCTCGACGCCCTCACCCGCGCCCAAGACCTGCCGACCGTCGCCATCACGGGTGACCTCGCCACCCCGGTCAGCGCCGTCGCGCAGTCCGTGGTGGACCTGGAGTTCGCGGACGAGAAGTCGGTGGTGCAGACCCGGTTCGCCACCACGGTGCTCGCCCTCCTCCGCAGCCACCTCGGCCTCGCCCCCGCCGACCTGTCGGCGCAGGCGCAGCGGGCACTGACCGAGCCGCTGCCCGAGGGCGCCACCGAGGTCAAGCAGATCACCTTCCTCGGGGCCGGCTGGACAATCGGCCTTGCGAACGAGGCCGCGCTCAAGCTTCGTGAAGCATCGGGCAGTTGGGCCGAGGCCTACCCGGCGATGGAATACCGGCACGGCCCGATCAGCATCACCGGGCCGGAGAGCCTGGTCTGGTTCTTCGGCGATCCCCCGGCCGGACTGGTGGACGAGGTGCTCGCGACCGGGGCTCGGGTGTCGGCCACCTCCCTGGACCCGATGGCCGATCTGATCCGTGCGCAGCGCCTCGCCGTCGAACGTGCCGAACTGGACGGCCTGGACCCCGACCGGCCGCGCAACCTCACCCGCTCGATCGTGCTGGACCAGACGTGACTGAAGCGAGCGGCGGCAGAGCCGCGGTGATCACGGTCGAGGTCGGGGGAACGTACATCACCTGCGGCGTGACGGCGGAGGACGGCTCGCAGCGGCACACCGAGCGCCGGCCGACCAGGGCCGGCCGCGGCCCGGACGCGGTGCTGGAGACCGTCCTCGACTGCGCCGCCGACCTCGCCGAACGGTTCCGACCGGCCGCTGCCGGAATCACCGTCCCGGGCGTCGTCGACGAGAGGGCGGGCATGGCGGTGTTCGCCGAAGACCTCGGCTGGTACCAAGTCCCCGTCCGACAGAGGGTCTCCGAGCACCTGGGCATCCCGGTCGCTGTCGGCCACGACGTCCGAGCGGCCGGCCTCGCGGAGGCCCGGGCCGGTGCAGGCGGCGGCTGTCGCTACTTCCTGTACGTCGCGACCGGCACCGGAATCGCCGCCACCATGATGCTGGGCGGGCAGGCGCTGACCCGAAGCGGCGGCGGAGCCGGCGAACTCGGCCACATCGTTCTCCGCCCGGGCGGCGAAACCTGTCCGTGCGGCGGCCGTGGCTGCCTGGAGGCTTACGCCTCGGCCACCGGGATCGCCCGTCGCTACACGAACGCCACCGGCGAGAGCGGCATCACCGCCATGGCCGTGCAGGAGCGGGCCGCCGGCGGAGACCAGGTGGCGGCCGAGATCTGGCGCGAGGCCATCGAGACCTTCGCCGACGTCCTGGCCATCGTCGTCGGTCTGCTCGACCCCGAGCGGGTGGTGATCGGCGGACCACCCGCCCTGGCCGGCGAACACCACGTCGCCCTGCTGCGGGCAGCGGTGGCCGAGCGTCTGCGTCACCGGGCGGGCCCCGCGATCATCCCCGCCGAACTCGGTGGCGACGCCGGCCGTCGCGGAGCGGCGATGCTCGCCCAGGACCTACTGCGGCGGGAGGCGCTGTCGTGATCCTGTGTCCCACCCGCACCCACGGTGTGCCGGCCGTGGTGTATGCGGACGGACCGGCCCTGCACGCGGCGCTGACCGAGAGGCCGGCGCTGGTCAAGCCCAACGCGGACGAACTCGCGGCCGTGACGGGGGCTGCGGGATCCCGTCCTCGCCGCCCACACCCTGCGCACCGGGCGCGCGACGGCGGTGGTCGCCTCGGTAGGGCCCGACGGCCTCGTCGTCGTCGAGCCGATCGTCCGGCCGGACGTCCGCTCGGCGAGCTACTAGCCGGTCGGTCCGGCGACGGCGACGGGCTCACCGGCAGTGGCTCCAGTCCGTCACAGGCCGTTCACGATGCGCCACGCGACGCGCTTGCGGCCGGTGCGCCCGGCGGACAGGTGGAGTGCGTCCTCGACCAGTCTGACCTGTCCGCGAACGGCCTTCGCCCAGGCCTGCTCGCGGATGTACGCCTCGATGGTCTCGGTGTCGTCGGCGCGCCGCGGCGCTCCGAGTAGGGCCGTTCGCAGGGCCTTCAGGCCCGCCTGCATGACGAGGATCTCGGCATCCAGGTGGAGCCGGACCATGCAGGCCAGTTCCAGCGGATTGCGGTGGAACACCTGCTCGTGACGCCATCGCGCCGGAGCCAGGTCGAACAGCCAGTCTGTTGCGGACCGTTCGAACTCCGCCGATCCGGGCCGATGGACCGAACCGGGCCATCGAATCGACGACGGACGCACCGGTCTGGGCGCGGGATCTGCACCGGAAGCCGGGATGTTGGTCATGGTTCATCACCCTGATTCCATGGAACATGGAGCCCCGACCCGCTCGGCGGCGCCGACCCTGGTAGCGGACGCGAGCAGGAGGACTGCCGATCGTTCGCACATCTTCGGGTACCGCGTGGCCGGAACACTTCGGGTGCGACGAGTCTCAGGCGCGCGACCGGCCCTGTCAAGGCTGCCCACGGGCGCCGGCGGAAGCCGTCTCGGGGCCCTCGCCCAGCACGGCGACTCATCCGTGCCTGACGGGCTTCCTCGGTCTCCTCTGGCCGGCCATCGTCCGGCCCGGCGGATGGGCGCGGGGTTGGAACGGGGTAGCGGCCCCGCTCCGGCCCATGGCCCGGCTCAGTCGAGGCCGAGTACCGCGAGGGCGGTGGTCCAGTCGGTGGCGATGGCGTGCTGAGCGGGGTCCAGGTCCACCCGGTGGTTGCAGACCGCGCGGTAGAGCTTGTACTCGACCTTGTCCTTGTCGGCGGCGGTGAGGCCGTCGGGGCCGGTGGCGTAGCGCGGCTGGGGCCAGAGGTTGTGGGGGTCGGTCGGGTGGCCGCCGAGGGAGAGCGGGATGTGGTGGTCCTCCTCGTAGTCCGCGGTGTCGGTGTCCTCGTAGCCGTATTCGCCGATCTGCTGGACCTTCAGGCGGTTGGTGTAGCTCGTGGGCGGGCGGATCGACTTGCTGTAGCCGGGGACGCAGATGGTGTCGTCGATGGTGTCCTGGCTGACGTCCGGGTTGGTGACGCCCGGGGTGCAGGACGGGTCGGGCAGCGGGAGGAACGCCTGCGAACACGTCGCGGCGAGGGCGGTGTGGGTGGCCGGGGCGGCGTGGGCGGTGCCGCCGGCCGCGAGCGCGGCGACAGCGAGCGCGAGGGCGGCCGCCGAGGCGGCGAGACGCTGGGGGTGAGGCATGGGCAAGGGCTCCCTGATGCTGGCTCGGTCCGGATCGCCGAGCGATGCCTTCATGACATCATCGATGAATCTATGCGAGTAGAGCGACCACGGTGAACAACGGGCGAAGCGTCAAGTCCGGTCGGTCGACGGATCTTTGCTTGACGTGCTCGCGGTGCGTGGCCTCCGCCTCGGACATCGACGATCCATCGAAGGCGGTGGCGTGATGTTCATCAAGACCTCAGGTCCTTCACGGAATCCATGAGCGATCGTCAGAGTGGCAAAGGCGGCAACTCGTGCTCCATCCAGGATTTCTGACGTTTCGTCATATCGCATATCCCTGGTAGTTCACGCCGGTCTTCGCCGCTACGCTCACTTCGACCAACGAGAGCAGTGTGGTGGGGACGCGGACGAACGGGATTCTTGACCTGGCCGCCGAGTCCGGAGAAGAACGCGACGATGCCGTTGGCCGCGCCGAGCAGCAGGGCGGCGCCCGCGCTCACGAGCACGCCCTTCTTGCCGTTGGTTGGCCTCCGCCTGGTGCCCGCCCGAGTAGTGGCCCCAGGCCCGCACCCCGGCGCTGACGGCCAGGGCTCCGACGACCGCGATGATGCCGAAGAGGTTCAGCGAGCCCATGACCTGCTTGAGGACCGAAAGGCCGGGCAGGCCGCCCTCGTTCGGGGTGATGCCCGGGTCGTAGGCGAGCTGGACGACCGTGTCCGCGAGATACATGGCGGGTGCCGCCCAGGTATCCGGTGAGGTCGACCAGGCCGGACGGCTCAGCGACCTTGGCGCCGGTACGAAGGGCGCCGTCCTGTTCCAGCGCGGGGTGTCAGACCTGGCCCGGTAGGGCCCGGATGGCCTTGCGGACCTGTTCGGTGACGGCGTGCCCGACGGAGAAGGTCGTCTGGATCCCGCGCTGTCGCAGGGCACGCAGGTGGGCCAGGAAGGCTTTCGCGCTGCCCGCGCTGTCGGCGCGGATGAGGACCGGGGTGCCGTGTCGGTGGGCGTCGGGAATCTGCGCGAGGGCTTGATCGAGGACGGTGATGTGGTCGGCTCCGGCGTTGCCCGGTCGCAGTGGTAGCCGAAGCCGCGTTCGTAGGTGGCGGCGGACTGTTCCTTCTCGGAGTGGCAGGTGACCAGGGCTGCGTCGATGTCCAGGACCAGGCCCGGTAGTTCACGTCCTGCGGCGTGTGATGCGGGCATGGGGTGTCCGGTCTCGTCCGCTTGCGGCCAGGCGACCTCGTGGGTCCTGGCCCTGGCTGCCCGCAGTGCGTTCAGGGCTGCGGTGTCGATGCCGGCCAGCACTCGCCAGGCGGTCGGAGTGGGGGCGAAGGGGCCGAACACGTCGCGCTGGTCGCGCAGCACGGCCAGGTCCCGGATCGCCTCGCCTCCGTCGGCGAGCATCACCGCCAGGTCCATCGCGACGGGGCCGGGATCGTGCCCGGTCCCGCGAGGCCGCATCCGGTGCAGAGCGCGCTGAAGGCGCTGGTCAGCGAGGTGGCGTCGGCCAGATCCGCCAGCAGACGCGAGCCGGCGTGGTTGACCACCCCGTGCCCGTCGGCGCTGGTGACGAGCTTGGGGCGTGACCGGGTGGCCTGCACGCAGAAAGTGCCTTCCTGCTGGTACGACTGGGACCTTAGACAAGCCTCATCGTTGCAGCTCGGAAGGCACTTTCGCTTTTTCGATCATGATCCGGACACCACCCCGGACGAAACGCGCAGGCTAGGGCAGGGCCCATTTCTGGGTGGTGCCGCCGTTACAGTCTCAGATGGCCATTTTGGTGCCGTTGGTTGTGCCTGCGGCGTTGGCTCACTTGCCGGCCACGCCAGGAGCGATCGGGCCGGTGTGCGGGCCGCTGCCCGGGCAGGAGGCGTCGTCGGGGGCGGAATACTGGTGGGCACCGATGTCGGGGGCGCAGACGGTGGGGACGTGGTTGCGCCAATAGTCGCGGCCGCCGTTGTCGGTGATGACGAGGCCGGCGCCGATGGCGGGGGAGCCGGCAGTGAGTTGGTATCCGGCCACGGTGCCGAGGCCGGTGCCGCCGCTGCCGGGCGATGCCAGCTGCGGGTTCGCGATGATCTGCCCGGGCGGTACGTTGCTCGTGTTACTACCGCTCAAGATGTTGTTACTGAAGCGAACGTTGTCGGAATCGTATCCGCCATTGCCGTTGTTGATGATGATGTTGTTGGCCACCGTGACGTGGCTTTCGGGGGTCGCCGACAGGACCTTGGCGCTGGAGCCTGAGGGCACGTAGATGGTGTTGTTGTAGAACCAGCCGGCGTTTGCACCGTATCCGCGCAACACCTGGCTCACCTTGGTGTTCGCGTCGGAGTTTCCATCGTTCTGGCTGACGTTGTAGCGGAAGATGGCGTTGGTCGTGGCGCTGGTGGCGGCGCCGGTTTCGCTGCAGCGGCCGCAGAACATCGCCATGCCCCCGGCGTTGTCGTGGCTGTAGTTGTACTGGTACAAGGTGCCATCGGTGCCGTAGTCGGCGTCCCAGGCCATACCGTCGCCGTTGTCCCCCAGCTTGTGGGTCTTGTAGGCCTCGTTGTACTGGAAGGTGACGTGATCGGCGTTCCACACCCACATCGCGGCGGTGTCCTTCAACGGGCGTGTGGAGGTGTCGTAGCTGACGTTGTACTGGGCCCGCCCGTTCTCAGTGTGCTGCATGACGATGCCGTCGCCGCCGATGTCGTGCACGGTGTTGTTCTGCACGACGAACCCGGTCCACGGGTAATAGTTGTATACCTGGTTCGCGCAGACGTCTTCCCAGCCCATCGACGCCCGGCACTTCCAGGTGGTGGACATGTTGATACCGGAGCCGACGGTGTAGATGTTGTTCCCGTCGACGACGACGTCGTTGAACTTGGTCTTGACCGAGTCGCCCAGCACTTCGAACAGGATGCCGTAGCTGGCTCCCAGAGCCTCGCCGCCGCCACTGTTGACGTCGTGCACGGTCAGGTTGGTCAGCCGGTAGTGGTTCCCGATGCCGTAGTCCTTCAGGACAATGCGGACTCCGTGGCGACCCTCGACACTGGCGTCATGGTTCGTGACCTCCAGATTCCGGATCTCCCAGTACTGCTGATTGAACAGCACGACCCCGTCCTCTGCGCCGCCGCCGGCGATCACCGGCTTGGCACCGGTCCCGTAGGCGTCGACGACGATCGGCGCTCCGGAAGCGCCGGACCCCTGGGGCGCAAGCGTGCCGGCGCAGCTGGTGCCGCGGGCGAACAGGATCTGGTCGCCGGGGCCGAATGCCGTGGCGTTCACCGAGTCGAGCGTGTTCCACGGACTGGTCTGGGAGCCATTGCCGTTGTCGGACCGCGAACAGTCCACGTAGTACGCCGAGTTCGCAGCCGGCGCCGGATCCGCGGCCCCCGCCGGGGCTGCCGCTGCCAGGGGCAGGTACCCGACGGCGATGGCCACGGCGACGGCGAGCCTCATCGGGAGTCTGCGCCATCGGGCACCGGTTGGATGTTGGTGTGACACGTGCTGCTCCTTTCAGCAGGGGTACAGCGAGGCCACGCCCGCGCGGGCGAGGTGGCCGGGTGGATGATGTGCCGCCGGACGTGCGGCGGAATGATCGGTCGACCGGCCTGGGGTGGGCCCCGTCGGCGAGAAGGCAGGCGACGGCTGGTCAGCCGGGGAGTCTGCCGGTGATGATCTGTGCGACCTGCACGGTGGGAACGTAGGTACTCCAGCGCTTGATCACGGCTCCGGTCGCATCGAGAAGGACCACGGCCGGGGTGCCGGTCACGTCGTCCCGCTGGGCGAGCGTTCGCTCGGGATCGACCGTCAGCCGAATGTCTCCGAGCTGCCGGTCGTAGGAGGTGTTGGCGAGGCGCCGTTGCTTGCCCCGCTCCCATCGGCGATCCGGGTCGTCGGACTCTTGCCGCCGTATCGGGTTTGCAGCTTGGTGAGGTCGACGGCTTGGCCGCGCCAGGTCGTGGCGGCGGTGTCCGGCCGCGTGGCCGGGAACGCCATCCGCTGCAGGCTGCCGGTAGTCGGGCCGCGATCCGGCACATCGGCTCGCGACGGGCGCCGCTGCGGGGGTCCGGACTGGCAACCACCGGGTTCGAACACGCCGTCGCCATCGCTGTGGCCCCCGACGCGACGGCCCGTCTCATCGGAGTACCGGTCTACGGATGACAAAGCGTTGATGCGGCCCGTGCCACTCCTCCACCGGTCTGCGGCGCCTTGCTTCCAGGCACCGCGCCGACATCATGGATGGATGTCTTGTGCGCGGTACGGTCTCAAAACGTGGATCGATCCACAGCGGTCGACGTAACCGGGATGCTAGGCCGAGGTTCTCGGACACGTCAACGGTTCGACGACGGGGACTGCTGTTTCAGCCATCGGCCCATCATCCGGTGACGACCGCCATCGCCGTGTACCGGCAAGGCGCGACAGGTGTGGGGCTCCATTGCGTTGAGCCCGTGGCGATGCCTACGCTGACGCCAGCTTTGTGGCCGCACAAGGACGTGCTGTCGGACATCGCGACCACCGCCGACAACATGACCGCCCGCGATGACATCCCCGCGCCCGCGGAACTCGCCGCGGTCCAGAAGATCCTCCAGGCCAAACCCACCGCCCCGTGCTCGACAACGCGTCCAGCGACTACGGCGACGAGGTCCTCAGCCCCGCCGTCCTCGACGATCCTCGCGGTCGTGGTCGCCGGCTACATGCCGACCGGACGGCGCCCCGGCACCACCAACGCCCTCACCATGAGCCTCGCGATGGGACCGGGCGTCCCCGCACAGGTACTCCTGATCCCACTGTTCGTCGGCGTGTCCAAGGTGAACCTGGGCAACGACCTCGACGGGCTCGTCCTCATCCACGCCGACCTGGCCCTGCCCTTCACCGTCCACCTGCTCACCGTGTTCTTCACCGGGATCCCCCACGTCCTCGAAGAAGCCACCGCCATCGACGGGAGCCGGCGGCGTGCGCACCTTCGTCTCGATCGTGCTGCCCGTCATCCGCGGCGGGCCCATCACCGCCTTCCTCACCGTCATCGCCCCGCTCGTCGCCCTGCTTCTCCTGGCTCGGCACCCGGATCATCCAGCGCAAGACCGTCGGCATCGGCAAATGGTCCCGATCCGCCGTACCAGTCCCGCCACTGATGAGGAGGTCCCTTCCTTGAGCACGATGCAGGCCGGTATGTCGCGTGATGCCGGCGGGCTGCCGGTCCGCTGTCTTCTTGTTCTGTCGATGTTCCTCACGCTCGCCGGCTGTGCCTCCGATCCGCCGCACGACAAGCCCGACGACGACCAGGTTCCACACGGGAGGCCGGTCTTGCTGGCCTTTCTCGACCCGATGACAGGCCAGTCACGCAGCCAGGTCACGGTGCTGCGCAGCATGGGCACCCAGTTCGGCGAGCGCGTGGCCGTGGCGATCGTGGACGTCACCGGCAAAGCCGACCCCAATCTTCGCCACGACTGGAACCTCGACTCGGCGCGAGTCACCGTCCTGGTACCGAAACATCCGGCCGATATGGCCCGCTCCTACAACGCGTCCACGCCGCCCACCACCTTGCTGATCGCCGCGGACGGTCGTGTGCTGCACCGCTGGTCCGCCACTGTCGCCCACGCCCAGGACATCGCCCCGTTCCTGCAGTCCCTCTCCAACCCCACTCCGCTGAAATCGAAATGAATCGAAAGTCGTCGACCGTCGGCCTGTCTGGGTGGACTATCCGCAGAAGGAGCTGATCGCCCGGCTCCTGGTGGACACATGCGAGGTCTGCGGAGCCACCGGTGATGTCCAGGTGCATCACGTTCGGACTCTCGCCGATCTCGCCCGTGCCGGATGGCCGCCGTCCGACTGGGCGCGCGTCATGCTCAACCGGCGGCGCAAGACCCTTGTGGCCTGCACCGCTTGCCATGACCGCATCCACGAAGCACCCATGGCCAGATCGCACACGCTGTAGTCACTGGAGAGCCGGATGACCGGGAAACCGTCGTGTCCGGTTCGGCGGGAGGCCGCGCGGAAGAGGACCTGCCACGAGCAGGCACCTCGCCGCGCGGCCGACCCAACCGCATGGCCCCACCAGTTCAAGCGCCTCCGCACCCGCTACGAGCGCCGAGCCAACCTCCACCAAGGACTCCGCGAACTCGCCGCCAGCACCATGTGCCTCCGCCGACTCCAGAGATCATTCTGAATGATCAGTAAGGGACGGCTCGGCTACTCATCGAAATCTCATGCGCGCGGTGCGACGATCGAGGCACGTCAACTGGTGAAGAGGAGAAGCGAGTTGTCCCGACATGTTGCGCGTCCGGCGCTGATTGCCACAGCCATGGCCGCCGTCCTCGTCCTCACCGCGCCTTCGGCACTGGCAGCCGCAACGGCCGACCCGGCTCCGGGGGACGACAGCGCGGTCTCGGTCTCGGTCTCGGTCTTCGGCGACGGCACACTGACGGAGGGCCAGGAACTCACTGTTGCGGACCTGACCAACAGTCACGCGGTCAATGCGGACCTGGTCCGGGCGTACGCCCAGGGCGCCCCGCCGGCGGAGCCCGAGCCGCCGATCGAGGACCCGGCGCCGCAGCCGGACCCCGAGGACGGAGCGGCCGTGGTCGCGGGGACGGCAACGGCAGCGGTTCAGGCGGCCGGTGACCCCCGTTACGCCCTGGTCGCCAGCTGGACCTCCAGCGATCATCGCACCGTCAACCTCCGCAAGGGGAACGGCAGCGGCTGGGGGTACGACAAGATCGTGCGGAAGCACAACCTCAACGTCGCCGCGATCCGGGCGACCACCCGCTATCCGGCGCCCGGGTTCCCGGTCAAGCAGGCCGAACCAGACAGCTGGAACTACGTCACCAAGGTGAACCACGTGCGGTGCTCCGGCTGGTTCCTTTGGCGCACCTGCAAGGTGGTCGAGAGCCGGGACGTGCAGGTGACGGTGAACTACGGAAACGTGAAGGGCGTGATCACCGCGTACTGCCTCGGGATTGACGGCCGTTGCCCGGACTGGGTGAAGAACGCGGCCAACAGTTGACCCGCGGTGCCGCCCTGGCCGCACGATGGCCGGGGCGGCACCGCGGTCTCCCAGCCACCCGTGTGTTTCAGAATCGAGGCGGACTCTTGGTGTCACACGAGCAGCACCTGCGGCGCGGCTACTTCCTGCGCGAGGCCGGCGCACTCCAGCGGACCAACGCCGACGGCCCCCGACGCCTCGCGCATATCGCCTTCCCCACACCGGACGGTGCCGAAGTCACCACAGGCGGCCGTACCGTGGCCTTGCCCACCACCAGCACGCGAGACGAACTACACGCCGCCCTGGGGCCCGGCGCAGGCTGGGCGCCGCCCGCACCGGAGGCGCTGACCGCGCCGCCCGCCACTGCGCCACCGCTGCTGGTCTACGCCGACCTGCTGACCGACCTGGGCGAGCACCTCTTCCTCCTCTCCAACCACCCCGCCGACGTCGGCCGCCCCGACCTGGCCGAAGCCCGCCTCGAAGACGTCCGCCTAACCGTTGACACCACCGCCGAGGTCGAACTGACGGTCCGTGGGGTAACCCACCGGGTGCGCGTCGCCCTCGACTCTGGCGTGCCCCTGGACGTGGTCCCGCTCCTCATCGCGGAGCACCTGCTGGCGGACGAGAGCGCCACGGAATGGCAGCTCCCCCCGTTAGTCTCCGTGTTTCGGTTCGCGTCGGCTGATCTGGGGTGATCCCTGCGTCGGAGGTTGCGGGGCTGCCGTCGGATGTTGGGCATGCCGATGGCCCGGCGCGATGGCCGGGTGCTCTTTGGTCCTCGGGTCGTGGTGGTCAGGGGTTGCTTCGGCTGTCAGGTGGCCGGTCGGGGGCAGTGCCACCAGGCGGCTGAACGCCGCGGTCAGTTCGTGGCGCCAGGGCCAGGTGGGGGCGATCCGCAGGCGTAGGCGGCGGGCTTCGCGCGTGATCCGGGCGGCAACGTGCAGGAGGCGGTAGCGGAGCTTCTTGGGCTCGGCGGTGGCCAACTCGGCGTCCGGCAAAAGGGTTCGTGCCCAGGCCAGCGGGTCGATCGCGGTCAGGGGCAGTTCCTGAATCTCCGCCAGGCCGACGTCATCCCAGCGTTGCCGGGCATGCGCCCGTCACCGATGCGCGGCTCGGCCAAGCGGCCTGAGATCCCTGAAACTCGCCTGCACGCGCCTGAGGGTGAACAGCGGTCATGACCCAGAACGCCTCGACGACCTTGTGGTCGAACGTCCCCATGCGGCGGTTGCCGAAGGCGGGGAGGAGGTGGTTCCTCAGGAGGGAATCGAGGTTCCGCAGCGAAGTGGGGCTCAGGTCGCGCTGGCCTTTGAGCCACTCGGCGACATAGTCGGAGAAGTGCATCACCCCGTACTTCTGGATGCGCTCGGCCTTGCGCTGGCTCTGCGGGGAGTTCTTCCGCGCGTGGTAGACCTCGGCGAGGCGGGTCTTGGCCTTGTCCTGAGTGGCGAAGCCGGACTCCTCCGTCTGGCGCCCGGCCGCGTTGCGGTACCTGATCTTGTACTCGTGCGGGCACTTGCTCCATCGGGACTCGAGGTGCTCGCACGCCGCCCGTATCCGCAGGTCCCGCGCCTCGGGGCCGGTCCGCGCGCTGTGGCACGATGCCCGCAGGCCGGTCAGCAGGGACGGCCCGCGCCACGCCGCAGGCATCGAGCGGCGGGCGGCGCCCGTGCACGCAGAGAGGGACCCGCCATGTCCGAGACCATCCCCAGCCCCGCCCGGCCCGCCGGGGAGCTCGTCTTCCGCCCCGCCACCCTCGCCGACGTACCGGCCCTGGTCGAGCTGGTCGAGTCCGCCTACCGCGGCGACGCCAGCCGGGCCGGCTGGACCACCGAGGCGGACCTGCTGGAGGGGCGGCGCACCGACGTCGAGGGCGTCGCCGAGGTCATCGGCCGCGCCGACGGGGTCCTGCTGGTGGCCGAGCGCGACGGCGAGCTGGTCGCCTGCTGCCAGCTCGAGCACCGCGGGGACCGCGCCTACTTCGGCATGTTCTCGGTGCGCCCCGGGCTGCAGGGCGGCGGACTCGGCCGGGCGGTGCTCGCCGAGGCCGAGCGGCTGGCCGGCCGGGAGTGGGGCGTCGACGAGCTGGAGATGACCGTGATCGAGCAGCGCTCCGACCTGATCGCCTGGTACGAGCGGCGCGGCTTCCGCCGGACCGGGGTCTACACCCCGTTCCCGTACGGCGACGAGCGCTTCGGCGTCCCGCTGCGCCCCGACCTGCGGTTCGAGAAGCTGACGAAGGTGCTGAAGGAGGCGTGATCGACGGGGTGCGGGCGGGCGGGCGGTGCTCGGGGCCGGATCCATGATCGCTTGACGGTCCGTCGGTACGTGATAGCACGTCAAGTCACTGACCAGGGCCGATGCGGAGATGTCACACCTCGTTCATGATTGGTCTAGGCCAATGTGAGAGGCTGAGGGCGAACGGCCACGTTCCGTCCCATGCCCAGGGGGGCCATTTCCGCATGCCCGTACTCCATGGCACCGCCATGCCCGCACCCGACACCGGTTCGCGCCGGATGCCCGAGGACCCGGTCCTCCGCCTCCCCAGCCCGCCCGACGACGAGGAGCTCTACTGGTACTTCGGCCCGCAGCGCCGCTGGGTGCTGCTCTGCGCCACCCTCTCCTACGCGGGAGCCACCGCCACCCTCGGCCTGTTCGCCCTCAGCCGGCCGCTGCTCTGGCCCTTCCTCGTGCTCACCGTGCTCAACGCGGCCACCTGGCTGCTCTCGCTCACCGACGGCCAGCGCGCCCGCCGCTTCACCCGCGACTCGCACGACCTGCTGATGCGCGCCTGGCGGCCCGCCCGCCACCCGAGCGTCGACCTGCTGCTGCCGACCGCCGGCGAACCGCTGGCCGTCCTGGAGAACGCCTACCGCCACACGGCCGCCGTCCGGTGGCCCGGCGAGCTGACCGTCCTGGTCCTCGACGACGCCGCCCGCCCCGAGGTGCGCGAACTCGCCGAGTCCTACGGCTTCCAGTACCGCGCCCGCCCCGACCGCGGCCGGTTCAAGAAGGCCGGCAACCTCAACCACGGCCTGGCCGAGGGCAGCGGCGAGGTCATCGCCGTCCTCGACGCCGACTTCTGCCCCCGCCCCGACTTCCTGCACCACCTGGTGCCCTACCTCGACAACCCCGAGGTCGGCATCGTGCAGAGCCCGCAGTGCTTCGACACGGACGCCGACATGTCCTGGCTCGAACGCGCCGCGGGAGCCACCCAGGAGATCTTCTACCGCTGGATCCAGCCCTCCCGGGACGCGCAGGACGGCACCGTCTGCTGCGGCACCAACGCCCTCTACCGCCGCGCCGCACTCATGCGCGTCGGCGGCTTCGCCGAGATCGACCACAGCGAGGACCTCTACACCGGCCTCTCGCTCGCCCGCGCCGGGTGGACCACCCGGTACGTGCCCGCCCTGGTCGCCAAGGGCATGTCGCCCACCGGCCTGCCCGCGTTCATCAGCCAGCAGTACCGCTGGTGCCTCGGCTCCCTGGCGCTCGTCCGCGACCCGGACTTCCGCCGCGGATCGGGAAGGCCTGACCGGCGGACCCTGTCCCGCTCCGCCCGACTCTGCTTCTGGAACGGCATCCTCGGCTACGTCACCAGTGCGGTGAACGTCTTCGCCGTCCCGCTGCCCGCCCTGATCATGCTGTTCTTCGCCCCCGGCGAGATCGAGCCCTGGCAGGTGCTGCCGTTCCTGCCGCCGATCTGGGTCTCGCTCGTCCTGCTGCCCGCGATGTCGCGCACCCGCTGGCGCTTCGAGGTCACCCGGGTCCAACTCCTCGGCGGGCTCTGCCACGTGGTCGCCATCGCGCACGCGCTGCGCCGCCGCAGTGCCGACTGGGTGCCCACCGGCGCCGTGTCGGGCGGCAGTTCGCTCGCCCGGACGGTCGCCCGGATCGGGGTCGGCTGGCTGGGGTTCGTCGTCCTCGCGGGCGTCGCCGGACTCGTCCGCGCCATCGCGCTGTACGGCTGGCGGCCGTACTGGGCGCTCACCGCGCTGCTCGCGCTCACCGCGTACACCATGATCCCGCTGGTCCGGTCGCTCTGGCCGCTCCTGCGCGGCGGCAACGGAGCCGCCGTGGGCGAGGTCGCCCCGCCCGTACGACGCCGGTCCGACCTGGGCTTCGGCCGCGCGGAGGCCGTCGCCGTCACCGCCGTGCTGCTGCTCTGCGGTCTGCTGGCGTCCGGCTGGGCCGATCCGCTGATCTTCTGAACCCTAGTTCCCAGATGGTGAGTTGGCGGATCGTCAACTCAGCTGGATCCTCCCTCGTTTCCTTGCGCGTCGCCCCACCGGCGCGGACTCCGCCGCCCGGCCGCCCCATCGGCCCGGCGGCCCCGACCACCGCTGCCAGCCCCTGCAAGGAGCACCGCCGTGTCAACGGCCGTACCACCATCGTCGTCGCCGTCCTCATCCGCCGCCTCATCCGCCGCCTCTTCTGTCGCCTCCGCCGACCGCTCCGCTCCGTCCGAACTGCTGCCCGGTGTCGTCCGGGTGGACCGGCAGGCCGCGCCCGAGCGGCGCCCCGCCGCGGACGCCGTCGCGCCGTCGCAGGCCGGCCGTCGCTCCGCCTTCCGTCCCGACATCGAAGGACTGCGCGGCGTCGCCGTCCTCGCCGTCCTCGCCTACCACGCCGCCGTTCCCGGCCTCGCCGGCGGCTACGTCGGCGTCGACGTCTTCTTCGTCATCTCCGGATTCCTCATCACCGGCCTGCTGCTCGGCCGCCCGATCGGCCTGTGGGACTTCGCCGCCCGCCGGGCCCGCCGCATCCTGCCCGCCGCCGCCACCGTCCTGGTCGCCACCGCGGCCGCCGGCGGCGCGCTGCTCGACCCGCTGCGCGGCACCGACCTCGCCCGCGACCTGATCGCCGCCGCCGGGCAGTTCGCGAACTGGCGCTTCGTCGGCCAGCAGACCGACTACCTGGCCGCCGGACGCGACCCGAGCCCGCTCCAGCACTTCTGGTCGCTCGGCGTGGAGAACCAGTTCTACCTGCTCTGGGGCGTCCTGCTGCTCGGCCTCGCCCGCTACCTGCACGGCCGCCGCCGCACCATCGCGATCACGGTCGCCACCACGGCCGTCGGCGCGGTCTCGCTCCTGCTGTGCGTCCGGTGGACGGCGACCTCGGCGCCGCTCGCCTACTTCTCCACCGCCAGCCGGCTCTGGGAGTTCGCGGCCGGCGCGTGCGCGGCGCTGCTGGGCGGCGCCCTGGCCGGCCGCGATCTGGCCGGCCGCGATCTGGCCGGCCGCGCACCGGGCGCCCGCGAGCGGGGGCGCGGGACGGCCTGGACGCTGCGGGCGCTCGGCTGGGGCGGCGCCGCGGCCGTCCTCGGATCGGTCCTGTCCTACGACCGCGACACCCCCTTTCCCGGCACCGCCGCGCTGCTGCCCGTCCTCGGCACCGCCGCCGTCCTGCTCGCCGGGCCCGCCCACCGCGCGCTCGGCGCCACCGACGTCGGACGCCTCCTCGCCACCCGTCCGCTGCGCGCCGCCGGGCGCCTCTCGTACGCCTGGTACCTCTGGCACTGGCCGGTGCTGACCATCGCCCAGGCCCGGTACGGCGCCCTGCCCTGGACCACCCTGGCCGCGCTCGCCGCCGCCAGCGCGCTGCCCGCCTGGCTCACCATGCGGCTCGTCGAGCAGCCGCTGCGGTACGGCAGCAGCCCGGCGCCGCGCCGGGGCCTCGCGGTCGGCGCCAGCGCCCTCGTCATTCCGCTGATCGCGGCTCTCACCCTCGGCGGCGGCACCGTCCGGGCCCTCGGTGGCACCGCCGACGCACCCGTCGCCGCTCCGGCCGGTGCCCCGTCCGGCCCCGCGCTGCTCGCCCCCGGTGCCCGGGTGCTCGGTCTGACCCCCTCGCTGGCCCGCGCCCGGGAGGACTTCCCGCCCGGCAAGGGCTGCGAGATCGCGCTCAACGCCGACAGCAGTCCGCGCTGCCTGTTCGGCGCCGAGGACAGCCCCGACCGGATCGTGCTGATCGGCGACTCGCACGCCGGCCAGTGGATATCGGCCGCACTCGCGATGGCCGAGCAACGGCACTGGGCCCTGGAGGTCCTGGTCAAGCCCGGCTGCCCGCTCGCCACCCTGACCGTGCGCAACAACGTCCTCGGTCGCACCTTCGAGGAGTGCGACCGCTGGCGCGAGAACTCGCTGACCCGGCTCACCTCCGGGCCCAGGCCGCGCCTCGTCCTGATGGCCGGGCTCAACCGCTACGGCAGCCAGGAGGAACGCGTCCAGGGCTGGACCCGCACCCTCGACCGCCTCGCCGCGCTCGGGTCCCCGCTCGCCTACCTCGGCGACACCCCGATGCCCGGCAAGGACATCCCGACCTGCCTCGCCGCCTCCGACGGTCGCTCGGACGCCTGCTTCTTCCCGCGCGACACCGCCTTCGAACCGGACCCGATGCTCGACGGCGGCCTCGCCGCGCGCTACGGCGTCCGCACCCTCGATCTCGGCCCGCTGCTGTGCCCGGGCAGCGGTCCGGACTGCCCGGCGGTGCTGGAGGGCGTGGTGCTGTACCGCGACACCGGCCACATCACCGACACCCTGGCCCGGGTGCTGGCGCGGCGCCTGGACAAGGGGCTCCTGGAGGCGGCCGGGTAGGGCCGGCCCGCTGTCTCGGCCGCCGTCCCGCCGCTCCGCCGCCTCGTCGGTCCGGGGTGGCGGAGCGGCGGTCGGGGCGGCCGTCTCAGCCGTAGATGCTGCGGCAGAGGCGGGCCTGCTCCGAGCCCGCGGGCCAGCGGCCGATGCGTTCGGCCTGGTCGCAGATGCCGCCCGGGCCGAGGCTCGCGCCGGGCGCCTGGGCAGCTGGGGCGGCGCCGGGCGTGGCCGGGGCGGGGGTGCCCCGGGTCGACGGGGTGGGGTGCGGGGTGTGGCCGGGCTTCGCGCGCGGGGGCGCCGCGTGCTGCGCGTCGGCCGACTCGTCCTCGCCCGGCGCGGTGGCCGGTGCGGCCGGGGCCGGTCCGGCGCCCTCCGGGGTGGGTGGCGGCAGCGGGGACGGCGCGGGAGTGGTGGCCGGCGGGGAGAACGCGGGCCGTCCCGCCGGGTCGGAGGGCGAGTCGGAGGCGGAGGGCGAGGTGTGCGGCAGCGTCACCACGTCCAGCTCGTCGCCCGACCCCGGCCCGCACGTCGCCAGGACCGCGGCGACTACGGCGACCGTCCCGACGGCTGCGGCGGCCCACACCTTCCGGGACCGCCGTCGGACCGGCGCCGGCGCCGGAACAGGGGCCGGCGGGTGACCGGCTGGTACCGGGGGTGGCTGCCACGCGTCCTGCGGCCACTGCCATTGTCCTCCGGTGGGCTGCCCAGTCATGTTCCCGTCCTTCCAGCGCCGAACCCCCGCCGAATCCCCCGCCGTACCTTTACCTGTGCTCAACGAGCGCGCCGACTCCGGGACATGACCCGGAAGAGGGTTCTGGACGGGCGCCGATTGCCACCGCGCCACATGCTTGGGGGCATGGAGACCAACAGCACGTCCAAGCCCCTGGTCGAGGTGGCCGACTTCCGGACCGACAGCCGCTACCGCCTGGTCCACTTCGAGGGCCACGGCTGGGAGCCGCTCGCCCCCGAGGAGTTCGAGCCCCGGATCCACCAGCTCTTTCCCGACCTCGACCCGCGCGATCCGATCCGCGTCCATTGGGCCGACCGCCCCTGGGAGTGGCCCGCCTGGCACCCCGGTGAGGCGTGAGTCGCCGTTCGTTACGCTGTCCGGGTGAGTGTGGATCATTTCTGGCGCCGCCTGCCCGGTCCGGCCGTCGACACCTGCTCGCCGAAGGAACTCGGCGAGCTCGTGCCCGACCGGCAGGACGTCCGGTACGACCAGCTGGCCGCCGCAGGCCTCCTGCTCGGCGTGCGGAGCACCGCCCGGCTGATGGAACTCGCGCTCACCGAGAACGGCCTGCACCCCGACCCGGCCGCGCGGCTGCCCGTGTACGGCGGCGAGCGCCGCGAGCCCGACGCCGCGCAGACCGACCCGCTGGTGCTGCGCCCCGAGCAGGTCGCGGCCGCCTTCACCTTCCTGCGCGACTCGGCGCTCGGTGAACTCGTCCGCCAGCAGGACACCGTGCTGGCCCGTACGGTCGCGCACCTCGGGTACTCGACGCCGTGGTCCGAGTCCTGGGCGGCGCGGGTGGTCGCCGACCTGCGGGAGCTGCGCGACTTCTTCGGCGACGCGGCCGCGGCCGGTGACGCGGTGGTCGTCCGGGAGGCGGAGTGAACGCGGGGGCGGAGGGGCTGCGAGGGGTGGAAGGTCTGCGAGGCGTGGAAGGGTTGCGCGGGGTGGAAGGGGCGGAAGGGTTGAACGGGCTTTCGAGCACGGCCGGTTACAGCGAGGCGGCGGAGGAGCTCGCCGCCCAGTACGAGAGCGTGACGTTCGCCGAGGTCCACGGGGACCTGCTGCACTGCTACCCCGGGCCGCCCGCCGCCGTCCTCGACGTGGGCGCCGGCACCGGGCGGGACGCGGCCGCGCTCGCCGCCCTCGGCCACCCGGTCGTGGCCGCCGAGCCGACCGCCGAACTCCGTGCCGTCGGCGAGCGGTTGCACGCCGGCTCCGGCGTCCGGTGGGTCGCCGACGCACTGCCGGGGCTGCCGCAGCTGAGCGCCGGGGCCGAACGCTTCGACCTCGTCCTGGTGACGGCGGTCTGGATGCATCTCGCCCCCGCCGAGCAGCCGTTGGCGATGGACGCCATCGGCTGGCTGCTCGCCCCGGGCGGCCGCCTCGCCCTGACACTGCGCCACGGCCCCGTCCCGCCGGGCCGCCGGATGTTCGACATCCGGCCCGAGGAGACCGTCGCGCTCGCCGCCGCCCGGGGCCTGCACCTGCTCCACCGCACCGCGCGCGCCGACCTCCACGGCCGCGCCGACGTCCACTGGACGGGCCTGGTCCTCGAGCGCGCTCCGTGCTGATCGGCGGAGCAGGTCGAGCAGATCGAGTGGTTGTCGGCGGTGGACCGGCCGGTGATCACGGTCCTGCGCCACTCCCGTGGCGGCCCGCGCCGACAAGCGGGGCGCAGCGCGTCGACTACCGGTCGTCCGACCACCCCGCGGTGGTCCGGGCCCGCTCCTCCCACTGCCGCACGCCCGGGCCGCTCGGATCCCGGCGGCGGCAGAAATCCTCCAGCCAAGCGCATGTGGCGAGCATGGAGCGGCGGCGCTCCGGCCAGGGCGGGACCGGTCGGTCGTAGGCGCGGAACAGGTGGTCGAGGGCGTCCAGGTGGTCGGGGTGGTGCATGCGTACGATCCACTCGCACCAGGCGAGGTCCTCCACCGGGTCGCCGAGGTGGGCGAACTCCCAGTCCAGGACGGCCGTGATCTCGAAGGTGACCGGGTCGAGCAGGAGGTTGTTGGGGCCGAAGTCGCCGTGCACCAGCACCGCACCGGCCGTGGCCGGTCCGTTGGCGAGCACGCCCGGGTCGAGCTCCTGCAGTCGGCGCAGGACCCGTCCGCAGGTGGCGAGCACCTGGGGCCCGTGCCCGGCGTCCAGCAAGTCCTGGGCGGCTACCCCGGGTAGGTGCCCGAGGGTGAGTTCATCCCCCTGCGCGGCGAGCACCGGCGGCACCGGCAGCACGCCCTGAAGGTGCGCCAGCAGTTGCCGCTCGCGCGCCAGCCGGGCCTCCCGGCCCGGGCCGTGGTAGCGCTTCACCACGACACTGCCGTCGCCCGTGGTGTGGTTGGTGTAGCCGTGCCGCATGGGATGCATGCGCTGATCATCGTTGAGCCGGGGCGGGTGGAGCCAGCGAATACCCGGCGCGCTTGGGTCAGTTCACGTCGACGTGGTCGAAGAGTTCGAGCATCTGCGTGAGGACGTGCACGCAGGCGGTCAGGTCGGCGTCGGTCAGGTCGCCGCCGACCTGGCGGAGCAGATCGTGCTCGCGATCGGTCGCCGCGGTGACGACGGCCCGGCCGTGGTCGGTCAGCCGGATCAGCGAGGACCTCTGGTGGGCGGGGTTCGGGGTGATCTCGACCAGCTCCAGGGCCGCCGCGTCGTTGACCATGCGCTGTACGAACTGCCGGCTCAGCGCCTGGGCGCGGCCCATCTGCGGGACGGTCATCGGCCCGTGCTCCACGAGCAGGAGCAGCACGGCGCGCACACCGACGGACAGCCCCTCGACGGGCGCCGCCAGCTCCACCTTGCGGAGCACGCGCCGGTAGAGCGGGCCGACCAGGTCGAACACCTCCATCAGCCGGCGGGCGAGGACGTCGGGCGGGAGCGGTGCGTCAGTATCGGTCACTCGCCCATCATGACACCCTGGTTGCCAATTCCCGAAGAGGATGGCAACTTGGTTGTCATGACTGACACCTCTGACGCCTTCTCCTTCGAATTCGACGATGGTCGCAGCCACCTGGTCTACCGTGACGCCGGGTCCGGACAGCCGCTGGTCCTGCTGCACGGTGGCTTCGTGGACCACCGCATGTGGGACGACCAGATCGCCGTCCTCACGCGGGACTACCGGGTGATCGCGCCGGACGCCCGGGGCCACGGCGGGTCCTCCAACGCGACCGGGCCGTTCCGGCACACCGACGACCTTGCCGCTCTGCTGCGCCACCTCGACACCGGCCCCGCGCTCGTCGTCGGGCTGTCGATGGGCGGTGCCATCGCCGTCGACACCGCGCTCGAACACCCGGACCTGGTCAGGGCGTTGGTCACCAGCGGGGTCGGCACCAGCGAGCCGGTGTTCCAGGACCCGTGGATCGGCGAGATCCGGGACGAGGAGATGCGTACGCTGGCCGCGGGCGACATCGACGGCTGGATCGCGGCGTTCACCCGGCTCTCGACCGGCCCGAGCCGCACCCTCGACGAGATCGACCCGGACGTCGTGCGCAGGCTGCGGGAGATGACCCGGCGGACCATCGCCAAGCACACCCCCGACGAACCCGATCACCAGGTGCCCGTCACCGACACCTGGGAGCGGGCGGCGAAGATCACGGTCCCGGTGCTGGCCATCAATGGCGGCCTCGACTCGGAGGACCACATCGGCGCGGCCGAACGGCTGGTGGGCATCGTCGCCGACGGCCGGGCGACGACGGTCGAGGGCACCGGGCACTACCCCAACATGGAACGGCCGGAGGTCTTCAACGGGATCCTCGGGGACTTCCTCCGGACCGTGTCGGCCGCCCGGGCGGACTGACCTGGCGTCAGTTCGGAGCGGGCCCGGTGGGCGGTGGCCGGTGGTCCCCGGCCATCGGCCACCGCTCCCGGGGGCGGCGCACGGGAAGTCGGCCTGCTCGACTTCCTGTGCGGGGGCTCACCGGGGTGGGGCGCCGAAGTCCTCGGTGACCAGCCGGGCGGCCCAGTGCCGGAGGGCCGGGATGAGGGGCGGGTGGGTGAGGCCGGCGGCGGTGGCGAGGCGGTCGGCGGAGGCGGTGTCGTAACGGTCCTCGGAGAGGAACGTGAGGGTCTCCGGGTCGGCGCCGGTGAGGGCGCGGGGGAGCCGGCGGACCAGGCCGACGGGGATCAGGCCGCGGGGCGGGCGAACGCCGAGGTGGGCGGCGAGCAGGGCGATCAGGTCGGCGAGGACCGGGGTGGACGGGTCCAGAACGGTGTGAGCCTGGACGGGCGCCCGGTCGTGCTCGGGGACGGCGGCGAGGAACCGGGTCAGGTGGTCGACGGTGACGACGGGCAGGAAGGCGCGGCGGGTGCCCGGCAGCAGGGGGAGGCGGCCGCGGTGGAGTTGGCGGACGAGCTGGGCCAGGCCGAGGTACTGGCCGGCCTCGCCGGTCCGCGAGTGGCCGATCACGCTGCTGGGGTTGACGGTGGTGAGCGGGACCCCGAGGCGGGGTGCGGTGACGCGGACGGCGGCGTCGCCGAGCTGCTTGGACGCCTCGTACGCGCCGAGGCGTGCGTAGAGGGCTGTGGTGGCGCGGGGGTCGAACGGGTACTGCGGCCGCGGGTCGCGGCCGACGCGGTAGCCGGAGAGGTGCACCAGGCGGCGCAGCCGGGGCCGGGTGGCGGACCACCGCAGGGCGTGCAGGGCGCCGTGGACGTTGGCGGGTTCGGCCTGGGCGGGGGTGAGGCCGAACCGGTAGCGGGCCGCGAGGTTGTGGACGTCGCGGACCTCGGCGAGCCGGGCGTCGTCCTCGGGGGAGAAGCCGAGGCCGGGGCGGGTGAGGTCGGCGGCGACGGTGGTGAGCGCGGTGTCGTCGGCCCCGTGGGCGCGCAGCCAGTGGCGGAGGTCGGTGTCGCGGCCGGTGTCTCGACCGGTGCCGCGGACGGCGGCGGCCACGGGCTCGCCGCGGGTGAGGAGTTCGAGGACGAGCCAGCGGCCGAGGAAGCCGGTGGCGCCGAGGACGAGGGTGCTGGGCGGTGGCGCGAGGGCCGGCATGCGGCGCTCCTTAATCTGTAGACCGGTCTGCATATTTTTTGGGCGCAAGGACGCCCCTGGGAGTGAGGGGAGAGGGCCGAGCCGCGCACCGGACGGCGGCGGCTCCACCTCGTCAGGACCCGCGCGGTGCGACGGCCTACGCGGTGCGGGCGGCGGCCGGCTTCGTGCCCAGCAGGTGGCGGACGGCGTGCTGGGCGTGGTCCAGCGGCTCGCGGCTGCGCCGGACCGACGCGAGCAGGACCGCGCCCTCCATCAGGGCGAGCGCCTGTCCGGCGGCCGTCGCGGCCTCGGCCGGCCGGAAGCCCTCGGTCTCCAGCCGGTCGGCCAGCACGCGCTGCCAGCTCTCGTACACCTCCGCGCAGACGGCGCGCAGCGGCTCGTTGGTGCCGGCCACCTCCAGGGCGACGGTCGCGATCGGGCAACCCTTGGTGTAGTCGGACCGCGCCAGCCGCTCGGCGAACACCTCGGTGAGCCGCTCGGTGAGCGCTCCGCTGTCGGCGCCCTCGGCGGCCAGCGAGGCGAGCAGGTCCCCGACCTCCTGGCCGGCCTGGGTGAGGGCGGCGGCGACCAGCTGGTCCTTGCCCTCGGGGAAGTGGAAGTAGAGCGAGCCGCGCGGTGCGCCGGCCTCGGCCACGATCTGGTTGAGGCCGGTCCCGAAGTAGCCCTGCGCCTCGATCAGCGTCCGGGTGCCGGCGATCAGCCGGGCCCGGGTCTCCTCACCCTTGACTCCCATGCGGAAACAATAGACCGGTCTGCATATTCCTGTCGACGGGACGTAGCGTCGGCGTCGGTCTCAGCACCTCAGCTCGGGCGGGAAGCCGGTCCAGCGCAGTTCGTCGGGCAGGTGGCGCATGTCGTTGTGGAGCATGACGGCCGACGGCCGACCGGGCGCGTAGCGGATGACGGTCAGTGCCGCGTTGCCGGAGTTCAGGCCGAGCCAGCGCCAGGACGGGGCGTCCAGCGCGTGCCGGACCAGCCAGCCGATCAGGAAGGCGTGCGTGACGACCAGTTCGTGCCGGTCCTCGCCGCCCGGCACCGGCCCGGTGAACCGCCGGACGGCCCGACGCGCCAGCTCCGCGCCGCGGGTGCGTTCCTCCGCCGTGGGCTGCGCGAGGAAGTCCAGCAGGTAGTCGGCGCTGTCGGCGGGCAGTTCGTGCCGCTCCGGGACGTACGGGAGGTAGTCGCCGGCCTCCTCGCAGACCGTCGGGCTCACGTGGTCCGGCTGCCCACTGGCCGCCCGCCCGGCGGTCAGTTGCTCGGCGATCAGCCGCGCGCTCTGCGCGGCCCGGGGCAGCGGCCCGTGGTGCACCGCCGAGATCGGGCGGTCCGCCAGCCGCCGTCCGAGCAGGACGGCCTGCCGGCGCCCGTCGGCCGTGAGCCCGCTGCCGTCGGGGGCGGCCTCGCCGTGGCGGGTCAGGTAGAGGTAGCGGGTGGCGGACTCGGCCATGCTCCGGGACTCCTTCGTTCGGGTCTTCGTGCCCACGGGCCCACGGGCCCACGGGCCCACGGGCCCACGGGCCCCCGTGCTCTGGGTGGCGATCACGGGCTCGTCCCGGAGCGACGCCGTCGCGGCCCGGCCCGGTTCCGGATCAGCCCGCGTGGGCCTCGTCCAGCTGCGCCAGCTCCTCCGGTGCGAGGTGCAGCGCCCCGGCGGCGATGTTGTCCTCCAGGTGCGCCAGGTCGCCGGTGCCGGGGATGGCCAGGACGTGCGGGCCCCGGTGCAGGGTCCAGGCCAGCCGGACCTGGGCCGGGCTGACCCCGCGCGCCTGCGCCACCGCCCGGACCTGGGCGGGCTCGGTCTCGCCCGTGCCGGACTCCCGTCCGGCCCCGGCGATCGCGTAGAACGGGACGAAGGCGATGCCCTGTTCGCCGCAGAGCCGCAGGAGGGCGTCCTGCTCCGGCGAGGCGCCGATGCCGTACGGGTTCTGCACGCAGCGGACGGGGGCGATGGCCTGCGCCTCGGCGAGCTGGTGCGGGTGGATGTTGGAGACGCCGAGCTCGCGGATCAGCCCGGCCTGGCGCAACTCGGCCAGGGCGCCGAAGCGTTCGGCGATCGAGTCGGTGCCGACGATCCGCAGGTTCACCAGGTCGAGGTGATCGCGGCCGAGTTGGCGCAGGTTCTCCTCGACCTGGCCGCGCAGCTGCTCCGGGGTGCGGGCGTGCTCCACCCACGCACCGTCGAGCCCCCGGCCGGGGCCGACCTTGGTGGCGATCACCAGGTCGTCGGCGTACGGCGCGAGTGCCCGGTTGATCAGCTCGTTGGCG
This sequence comes from Kitasatospora sp. NPDC087314, assembly GCF_044744365.1. Taxonomy (NCBI): domain Bacteria; kingdom Bacillati; phylum Actinomycetota; class Actinomycetes; order Kitasatosporales; family Streptomycetaceae; genus Kitasatospora; species Kitasatospora sp. NPDC087314. The sequence continues at coordinate 14,128 of NZ_JBIUYE010000010.1, read as the reverse complement.
GAGCGCAGCGGGGAGAAGTAGAAGGCGGCGGTGTCGATGTGGTTGACGCCCAGCTCGACGGCGCGCCGCAGGACGCGGACGGCCTGCTCGCGGTCGCGCGGCACGGCGTGCGGGACGAGCGCCCGGCCGGTCTGCGGCAGGCGCATCGCGCCGAAGCCGATCCGGTGGACGGCGCGGTCACCGAGCGTCCAACTGCCGGAGGCGGCGGCGGTGACGGGGGAGGAGGCGTGTTCGGACGGGGCGGTGGTGTGGGAGGTCATGCCCGTCATGATCGCCACTGCACTACCCTGACCGCCAACGATTCGGACATGTGTGAATCCACGGGGGCGGAGTTGGCGGCGGAGCTGCTGTTCACGGCGGGCGACCTGGCGCGGATGCGCTTCGCGGTCTCGCCGATGTGGGAGGTGGGCCCGAGCCTGCGCCTGTTGCATTCGGGGCTCGCGCACGCCGTCCACCAGCCCTGGGTGGAACAGGTCCGGCCCCGGCTGGCCGCCGCCGGGCCGGCCCACGGCTGGCTGGCCGAACTCGTCCCACCCGCCGGCTACGTGCCCGACTTCGTCAACCCCGCCCCGGCCGGGTCCGCGCCCACCCTGGCGGGCGAACTGGCCGCGATCCGGGCCACCCCGGCCGAGCGGGTGCGCCGCGACCTCGACCGGATGCGGGACGGCCAGGGCCGGCTCGGCCCCCGGCTGCGCGCCCTGTACGCCGACCCGGCGGCCGGCCTGGCCCGGCTTACCGAGGCGATCGAGGCGTACTGGGATCTCGCGCTCGCGCCGTACTGGGCGCGGATCCGCGCCGTCCTGGACGCGGACGTGCTGCACCGGGCCCGTCAGGTCGCCGAGCACGGCGCGGCCCGGGCCCTGAACGACCTGCACGCCGAACTGTGCTGGACGGAGGACACCCTGCGGCTGCGCCGCCGGTCGCGCCCGCTGTCGCGCCGGGCGGCGGGGGCGGGCCTGCTGCTCATCCCGTCCGCCTTCACCGGCCCGGCGCTGTTCAGCCGGCTCGCCCCGCCGGACCCGCCGCAACTCGCCTACCCCGCCCGGGGGATCGGCACCCTCTGGGCCACCGGCGCCGCCCCGGCCACCGGCACGGCCGCGCTCGCCACGGTCCTCGGCCGCTCCCGGACCCTGCTGCTGACCGAGCTCGCCGCCCCGGCCTCCACCACCGAACTCGCCCACCGCACCGGGCTGTCGCCCTCGGCGGTCTCCCAGTACCTGACGGCGCTGCGGGACGCCCGGCTGGTCAGCGCCCACCGTGCCGGGCGCTCGGTGCTCTACGCCCGGACGGCCTCGGCGGAGGCCCTGCTGGCGCCGCTGATGCGGGCCTGACCGCCCACGGGGGTGCCCACGCGGCCTGGCTGCAGTCGGGCGCCGCTCGGTAGGCTGCCCGGCATGGACCGGGAGGGCATCGTCGAGGAGCCGCGGGGCTCGCTCACCGCGCTCGACGGTCGTCTCCTGCTCGACCCGGGCACCCGGATCGCCACCGTGGACGGCCGCGAGGTCCAACTCACCCGCCAGGACGCCCGGGTGCTGCGCGCCCTGATCGAGCTGGGCGAGGGGGTGCACGACCCGCTGGACATCATCGAGCGGGTCTGGGGCTGCTGGCCGGACCCGCGCGAGTTGCGGGTGCCGATGGCCGTCCTGACTTTCAAGCTCGGCGAGCCGTCGTGGATCCGACGGACCGAGGACGGCTACGGCCTGCGCGCCCCGGAGCGCCCGTAGGGCTGGTCTGACGATTCCCGCTGTCATTCCGCGGCAGTGACGACTGTCACGCCCGGTTCATGATCGTCCGCACTGGCGCGGGATCCGGCCGGATCGGGATGATGAGCCAGGTCAACGGGGCGGGGAGCCCCGGGCATGTGCGAACGGGGGATCGGCGATGTCGCCGCATGAGATCGGGTTGTACGCGAGCGCGGCCGCAGTGGTCGGCTCGGGGCTGCGGTTGCTGGTGCTGGCCGTCGGACCGGCCGGCGGCTCCGCAGCCGCCGGCCGGCCGGGGGAGGTGCTGGCCGTCGTCCGCGCCGCCCTGGCACGGCGGCCCTGGGCCACGGTCACGCTGTTCGCCGTGATGGCGGTGATGGCCGTCCTGCAGTACGCGGTGCCCGCCGTGGTCGACGATCTGATGCGGCAGCCGGGTGCGCTGTCCGACGGGCAGTGGTGGCGGGCCGGTACCGCGCTGCTGGTGCAGTCCTCGGGCCTCGTGCAGATCGCGATGAACCTGCCGGCCCTGCTCGTGGTCGGTGCCGTCGCCGAGTCGGTCCTCGGGTGGTGGCGGACCCTGGCGGTCTTCCTCGTCAGCGGCGTCCTCGCGCATGTGGTGAGCCTGGCCGGCTGGTCGCCGCGCGGCGGCGGCGACTCCGTGGCGGTCTGCGGTCTGCTCGGCGCCCTGGCCGTCACCTGCCTGCTGCGCGGGGACCTCCGAGGCCCCGCGTTCAGGGCCAACTGGTTCGTGCTGCTCGTCCCGGCGGCCGCTCTGCTGCTGTGCGCGATGGAGAACAACCACGGCGCCGGCCTGTTGGCGGGCTGCCTGCTCGGCCTGGCGCTTGCCCCGGGGACCTTCGGGACGAGGACCGGCCGCCCGCGGCCCGTCACGCCCTGACCGTTCGTCTCCCGGCTGCCGGGCGTCGAGGGGGGTCTGCGAGAGTGCGGGTATGACACTTCGGACACTTCGCTGCGCCGTCCTCGACGACTTCCAGGGCGTCGCCACCAGCATCGTCGACTGGTCCCCGGTCGCCGACCGGGTGGCGGTGACGGCCTTCCGCGACCACCTCGACTCGGAGGACGAACTCGCCGCCGCGCTGGTCGACTTCGACATCGTGGTGACCCTGCGCGAGCGGGTGCCGTTCCCGGCCTCGTTGTTCGCCCGGCTGCCGAGGCTCCGGCTGCTGGTCGCCTCCGGCATGCGGAACTCGGTGATCGACTACGCGGCCGCCGAGGCGCACGGCGTGACCGTCTGCGGGACGGCCAGCTCCGCCACCCCGCCGGTCGAGCTGACCTGGGCGCTGCTGCTCGGCCTGGCCCGCGGCATCGTGCCGGAGAGCACGGCGGTGCGCGAGGGCGGCCCCTGGCAGAGCACCGTCGGCGCCGATCTGCACGGCCGGGTGCTCGGGCTGCTGGGACTGGGGAAGATCGGCAGCCTGGTCGCCCGGGTCGGACTGGCCTTCGGCATGGACGTGGTGGCCTGGAGCCGGAACCTCACGGACGAGCGGGCCGCCGAGGTCGGCGTGCGTCGGGCGGCCACCAAGGAGGAACTGCTGAGCGGCAGCGACTTCGTCTCGATCCACCTCGCGCTGGGCGAGCGCACCCGGGGACTGCTCGGCCCGGCCGAACTCGCCCTGATGAAGCCCGAGGCCTACCTGGTGAACACCTCCCGGGCGGCGATCGTCGACCAGGACGCGCTGCTGGCCGCGCTCACCGCAGGCCGGATCGCGGGCGCCGCCGTGGACGTCTTCGACGTCGAGCCGCTGCCCGCCGACCACCCGCTGCGCACCGCGCCCCGGCTGCTGGCCACTCCGCACCTGGGGTACGTGTCGCGGGACAACTACCGCCGCTACTACGGCGAGGCGGTGGAGGACATCGCGGCCTTCCTGGCCGGCGAGCCGATCCGCCGGCTGGGCTGACACCCGTGGCGGCGTCCGCCCGCCGTGCGTGCCCCGGCCGCATACTGGCCGCGTGACGAGCGCAGACGGTGGACGGGGTACGGGTCGGCGCGGTGTGCTGAGGGCGGGTGCGGCCGCGCTGCTGCTGGGTGCGGCGGGTTGTGCGGGCGGCGCCGGGAAGCCGGTGGCGTCGGCGAGTTCGGGCACCCGGCAGACCCCGACGGGGACGTCCGGGGAGACGCCACCGCCGACGCCGACGGCATCCCCCTTGCCGCAGCCCCCGCTCTGGCGGCCCGGCCCGTCCGAGGTGCAGCCCGACGTCAAGCGCCGCGCCGTCGAGCTGGTCGCCGCGCTCGGCGCCTGGCCGCCCGGCGGGCAGGGCGCGGAGGCGGCCCGGGCCAGGGTGGCGGCGCTCGGCCTGCCGCCCGCGCTGGCGGACCGGGCCGGGCCGCTGGCCCCGGCGGTGTCCGAGGCGAGCCTGGAGGTGATCGACGCCCAGTACGGCGGGATCCTCGCGGACTCGGCGAGCGTGCTGGTGGTCTGCCGGCAGTGGACCCGCGGGTCCGACGGCTCGATCGCGGAGGGCGGCACGACGGTGGACGTCCGGCTGAGCCGGGCCGAGCCGCGCTGGACCGTCACCGGCCTGAACCCGGGAGACCCGGGGCCGGCCGCCGCCACGCCCTCCCCGTGGGTGGCGCAGGTGCTGGCCCAGCCGAGGATCGAGCTGCCGCCCGAGGCGGCCGCCGACCTGCGCAGCGGCAGCGTGCACGACAGCGTGTTGCAGGCGATGCTCCGGCTGGCCGGCCCGTACACGCTCTCGGTGAGCGTGGTGCGGACCGGCCATCCGTTGGACGTCTTCGGCACGACCCGGCCCAGCGACCATCCGCGGGGCCGGGCCTTCGACGTCTGGCGGATCGACGGCCGGGCGGTGGTGGACCCGGCGACGCCCCGGCCGTTGGTCGAGTCCTTCATGCGGGACGCGGCCGCCGCCGGTTCGTACAACGTGGGCGGGCCGGTGGCGATCCCGGGCGTCGGCAATCAGTTCTTCACCGACGACACCCACCACGACCACGTCCACATCGGGTTCACCGCCTGACGGTGCGTCAGTTGACGTTGACGCCGCTCCAGGCCGCCGCGACGGCCTTGTACTCGGTGCTGTTGAGGCCGTAGAGGTCCTTGGCGGCACTGAGGGAGGCGGTGCGGGCGCCCTTGTAGTTCGTGGTGGAGGTCATGTAGACGGTCAGCGCGCGGTACCAGATCTTGGCGATCTTCTGGTTGCCGATGCCGGTCACCGTGGAGTTGTTGCAGGTGGGGCTGTTGTAGGTGTAGCCGTTGATGGTCTTGCTGCCGCTGCCCTCGCTGGCCAGGTAGAACCAGTGGTTGCCGACGCCCGAGGAGTTGTGCACGTCGAGCTTGCCGACCGAGCTGCTCCAGCAGTCCGCCGACCGGCCGTCCAGGGAGGGCTTGTCGAAGCGGCGCAGCCACGGCGGGGTGGACTGGTCGCTGAAGAGGTAGTCGCCGGTGTCGACCGGGTTGTTGGCGTACCACTCGACCATGGTGCCGAAGATGTCGCTGGTGGACTCGTTGAGGCCGCCGGACTCGCCGCTGTAGCGCAGGTTGGCGGTGGCGCTGGTGACGCCGTGGGTCATCTCGTGGCCCATGGTGTCGAGGTCGACCTGCTCCGGGTCGGTGTTGCCGTCGCCGTCGCCGGTCATCATGCAGAAGCAGCTGTCCGACCACTGGGCGTTGTCCCAGTTGGTGCCGACGTGGACGAAGACGGTGGCGCCCTTGCCGTCGTTCTTGATGCCGTTCCGGCCGAAGGTGTTCTTGTAGTAGTCGAACGTCCAGGCGGTGTTGGCGTGGGCGTCGACGGCGGCGGTGGAGCGGTCGGTGGAGAACTTCTTCCCGTCGCCCCAGACGTTGGTGGCGCTGGTGAACGGGGTGCCGGAGGTCGCCTTGAGCGCGCTCGCCGCGACGTTGTTGGCGTCCTTGGTGACGTGGCCGCGGACCGGGTCCTTGAGGGTGTAGCCGCCGTTCTGGGCGGTGGTGTCGATCGTGATGTCGCCGGTGTACTCGGAGTGGCCGGTGCCGGCGGCCTGGTGCTCGGCGTCGTAGGTCTCGATCTGCTCGCCGGTGGTGGCGTCCGTGACGACCACCTTGCCGGCCGGCTGGCCGTGCTCGCCGCTTCCCTCGACGGTCGTCCGCCAGGCGAGCCGGGGCGTGCCGTCGGCGGCCCAGACGACCAGCTCGGGCGTGCTGGTGGCGTCCTGGACGCCCGGCGCGGCCGCGATCGCGTTGGCGGCGCCGGCCTGCGCGGGCACCTTCGGGACGGTGGACGCGACGGCGGCGTCGTGGGCGGCCGCGCGGGAGGAGTCCTTGAGCCGGCCGCGGGCGTCCTGGTGGACGACCAGGTCGCCGCCGACCACCGGGAGGCCCTGGTAGGTGCGGTCGAAGCGGACGTGCTGGGTGCCGTCGGCGTCGAGGACGACGTCCTTGACCACGAGGTCCTGGCCGGCGCCGAAGCCGAACACCCCGGCGTTGCGGGTGACGTTGGCGCGGGCCTGGGCTATCGCGGCCTCGCGCGTGCCGGTGGCGGCGGAGGCCGTACCGGTGGGGACGACGACGCTGACGAGCGCGGCGACGACCGCGATGGCTCCGACCGCGAGGGGGCGGCGGGAGGAGGAGGTGGGGCTCACTCTGACTCCAGTCGGGGTAGCTGCAGGGAAAAGAGCTGGGACTGAGATTGATGGCGATCAGTCAGGTGGAGCTAGAGGAAAGGTCATATCTTTGCCAAGTTGTGTCCTGTTCAAATCAAAAATGATCAGAAACTGGCAACCCGTCATGCTCCGACGCTTCCGGCCCGCCTCTCCGCCGGTTTCCCCGCTCGCTTCCCCGTCCGTCGGCATCGGTTCTCCCCCCGACCCCGCTGACGCCTCCGATCGTCCCCTCAACTCCCGCCGCACAGCAGGGTGCTGGGCAGTCCACTCCTCGGACGGCCCGGCCCGGTGCGGAGCGGTGGTTGTACTCTGCACGCGGACGGTCGGCGCCGGCCCGTCCGGTACGGCGCCACGCCCTGCACCCTGTCCGGCGCCCCATTCCGGAGGTCCGCCCCCATGAGCTCGTCCGTCCCGTCCTTCGACGGCCCGCTGCTGCGCACCCAGGGCGTCGACGTCGTGCGCGACGGCCGCCACCTGCTGCGCGGGATCACCCTCGCCATCGAGCCGGGCGAGCACTGGGCGCTGCTCGGACCCAACGGGGCGGGCAAGTCCACCCTGCTCGCCCTGCTGGGCGCGGTCTCCCACCCCACCCGGGGCGAGGTGGACGTGCTCGGCCGCCGGCTCGGCCGGGTGGACATCCGCGAGCTGCGCGCCCACCTCGGGCACGTCAACCCCCGGCACCCGCTGCGCTCGCCGCTGACGGTGCGCGAGGTGGTGCTGACGGGGCACACCAACACCATCGAGCCGGAGCTGCACCGCAAGCCCGGCCCCGAGGTGCTGGATCGGGCGGAGCAGCTGATCGAGACGCTCGGCATGACCGCGATCGCCGAGTCCCCGTGGACCACCCTGTCGCAGGGCGAGCGCGGCCGGGCCCTGATCGCCCGCGCGCTGATGCCGAGCCCCCGGCTGCTGCTGCTCGACGAGCCCGCGACCGGGCTGGACCTGACGGCCCGCGAGCTGCTGCTGGACAGCCTGGACCTGCTGCGCCACCAGCATCCGGAGCTGGCCAGCGTGCTGGTCACCCATCACCTGGAGGAGCTGCCGGAGAGCACCACCCACGCCCTGCTGCTGCGGGACGGCGGGTGCGTGGCGGCCGGGCCGGTGGCCGAGGTGATGACCACCGAGCTGATCAGCGTGACCTTCGGCCACCCGATCCGGATCAGCCGCCACGAGGGCCGGTGGACGGCCCGCGCGGCCGCCCGTCGGGCGCCCGGGCGCTGACGGGCCCCGATCGGGCCGGCGGTCTCCAGGGGCCGCTGCGGCCGGGCGGTTCGCTTCCGGTTGGGGGGCGGGTGTAGACGTAAAAGACTTTTTACGTAAGGTATGCCTTAGCTAAGGCGGGGTCGTCGTTCGTCTCCCCACCGGCGCTCAGTCCTGCCCTGGCACTCCCATGCCCTTTTCCGTTGGAGCCCGCATGTCCGCCCGCCGCCGTTCCACCGCAGCCGCGCTGCTCACCCTCGCCGTGGCGACCGCCACCCTGGCCGGCTGCGCGGAGAAGAAGGACGACAAGGCGGGCGGCTCGGACGCGGTCAAGATCAACGCCACCGACACCGCCTGCGAGGTCTCCAAGACCAGCTTCCCGGCCGGCCACGTCGTCCTGGACATCGGCAACAAGGGCTCGAAGACCACCGAGGTCTACGTCTACGCCGCCGGCGACAAGATCGTCACCGAGCGCGAGAACATCGGACCCGGCACCAAGGCCACCATCAACGCCGAGATCAAGGCCGGTTCGTACGAGATCGCCTGCAAGCCCGGCATGGTCGGCGACGGCATCCGCCAGAAGATCACCGTGACCGGCGAGGGCGGCAGCTCCGCCGCCGCCGACCCGCGCCTGGCCGCCGCCGTCGACGCGTACCGCACGTACGCCCAGCAGCAGGCCGACGCCACCATCCCGGCCGTCGAGGCCTTCGCCGCCGCGATCAAGGCCGGCGACGTGGAGAAGGCCAAGTCGCTGTACGCGCCGTCGCGCACCGGCTGGGAGCGCACCGAGCCGGTCGCCGAGAGCTTCGGCGACGTCGACCCCAAGACCGACACCCGCGAGGACAAGCTGGAGGCCGGCCAGCAGTGGACCGGCTGGCACAAGCTGGAGAAGTCGCTCTGGGCCGACGCCAAGATCGGTGACGACGAGAAGAAGCTCGCCGACCAGCTGGTCAACGACCTCAAGGACTGGCAGAAGAAGATCCCCGAGGCCGAGATCACCGCGACCAGCATGGCCAACGGCGCCAAGGAACTGCTGGACGAGGTCGCCACCAACAAGATCACCGGCGAGGAGGACCGCTACAGCCACACCGACCTGGCCGACTTCCAGGCCAACGTCGAGGGTGCGCAGAAGGCCTACGAGCTGCTGAAGCCGGTCGCCGCCGAGAAGGACCCGGAGCTGGCCAGGACGCTGGACTCCGAGTTCACCGCCATCCAGGCCCTGCTCGCCAAGTACAAGCAGGCCGACGGCACCTTCACCTCCTACGACAAGGTCACCGAGGCCGAGCGCAAGACCTTCTCCGACGCCGTCAACTCGCTGGGCGAGCCGCTGTCGAAGCTGGCCGCCGCCGTCGTCGTCAAGTAGCGCCCCAGGGCCGGACAGGCCCTGGTTCCACCCCGAGCACCATCCCCACCCCACCGACGCCGTGGCGGCCCGAAGCGGCCGCCACGGCATCGGCGAGTCAGCACAGAGAAGGATCCGCCGCCGATGGACGCCGAGAACGCCCAGGCCGTCGAGAACGCCCAGGCCGTCGACACCGCGCAGCAGCCCGGGACGCCGAGTGCGTCCGGGGGCGCCGTCAGCCGACGGGCCGTGATCGGCTGGGCCGGCGCGGGCGTCGCGCTCGGCGCCGCCGTCGTCGGCTCGGTCGCCGCGGCCACCCGGCAGGACGACGCCGACCCGGTACCGGCCGCCCAGACCGGCGCGGACGTGCCCTTCTACGGCGAGAACCAGTCCGGCATAGCCACCCCGGTCCAGGACCGCCTGCACTTCGCCGCCTTCGACGTCTCCGAGAACGCCACCCGCGAGTCGCTGGTCAAGATGCTCAAGGAGTGGACCAAGGCCGCCGCCGCGATGACCGGCGGCCGCGAGGTCGGCACCGGCGCCGCCAACGGCCTGCCCGAGGCGCCGCCGGACGACACCGGCGAGGCCCTCGGCCTGCCCGCCTCCCGGCTCACGCTCACCATCGGCTTCGGCCCCACCCTGTTCGAGAAGGCCGGCCCGGACGGTCAGCCCGTCGACCGCTTCGGCCTCCGGGCCAAGCGCCCCGAGGCCCTGATCGACCTGCCGAACTTCAAGGGCGACAAGCTCGACCCGCTGCGCAGCGGCGGCGACATCTGCGTCCAGGCCTGCGCCGACGACCCGCAGGTCGCCGTGCACGCGATCCGCAACCTGGCCCGGATCGGCATGGGCACCGTCAACATCCGCTGGTCCCAGCTCGGCTTCGGCAAGACCTCCTCCACCACCCCGGACGCCCAGACCCCGCGCAACCTGATGGGTTTCAAGGACGGCACCCACAACATCGCGGGCACCGACGCCGCCGGGCTGGCCGAGCACGTCTGGGCCGCCCCCGGCGACGGCCCCGAGTGGATGACCGGCGGCTCCTACCTGGTCGCCCGGCGGATCCGGATGCACGTCGAGACCTGGGACCGCGCCTCGCTCAAGGACCAGGAGGACACCTTCGGCCGCACCAAGGGCGAGGGCGCCCCGTACGGCAAGGCCAAGGAGCACGACGCGCCGGACCTCAAGGCGATGCCCGCCGACTCGCACGTCGCCCTGGCCCACCCGGACGCCAACAACGGCCTGATGATCCTGCGCCGCGGCTTCTCCTTCACCGACGGCACCGACGGTCTCGGCCGCCTGGACGCCGGCCTGTTCTTCCTCGCCTACCAGCGGGACACCCGCAAGGCCTTCGTGCCGCTCCAGCAGCGGCTCGCGGCCAGCGACAAGCTCAACGAGTACATCCAGCACGTCGGCTCCGCCCACTTCGCCTGTCCGGCGGGCGTCCGCAAGCCGGGGGAGTGGTGGGGCCAGGCCCTGTTCGGCTGACGCCCCGACCGCATTTCCCCCCGTACCACCTCGACCCCCCAGGAGCCCGCGTGTTCGGCAACTACCTGATCGGCCTGCGCGAAGGCCTCGAAGCCAGCCTGGTCGTCTGCATCCTGATCGCCTACCTGGTCAAGACCGGCCGCACGGACAAGCTGCCGCCGGTCTGGATCGGCGTCGCCTCGGCCGTCGTGCTCAGCATGGTCTTCGGCGCCGTGCTCCAGTTCGGCTCCTCGCAGCTCACCTTCGAGGCCCAGGAGGCGCTGGGCGGCTCGCTGTCGATCATCTCGGTCGGGCTGGTCACCTGGATGGTGTTCTGGATGCGCCGCACCGCCCGGCACCTGAAGACCGAGCTGCACGGCAAGCTGGACGCGGCCATCGCCATGGGCACCACGGCCCTGGTGGTCACCGCCTTCCTGGCGGTCGGCCGCGAGGGCCTGGAGACCGCGCTGTTCATCTGGTCGGCGGTGCAGGCCACCAACGACGGCTACAACCCGCTGATCGGCGCCGCGCTCGGCCTGCTCACCTCGGTGGTGCTCGGCTGGCTGTTCTACCGCGGCGCGCTGAAGATCAACCTGGCCAAGTTCTTCACCTGGACCGGCGCGATGCTGGTGGTCGTCGCGGCCGGCGTGCTCGCCTACGGCGTGCACGACCTGCAGGAGGCCGGCTGGCTGCCCGGGCTGCACAGCGTGGCCTTCGACATCAGCAGCACCATCCCCAAGGACAGCTGGTACGGCACCCTGCTCAAGGGAGTGTTCAACTTCCAGCCGGACCCGACCGTGCTGCAGCTGGTGGTCTGGCTGCTCTACCTGCTGCCGACCCTCGCCGTCTTCTTCGGCCTGCTCGGCCGCAAGGTGAAGCCCCTCGCGCCCAAGCCGGCCGCCTGACCGGCCCGTTCGGCCTCCGCACCGCCCCGCCCGGCACCCGCCGGACGGGGCGGTGTCGTATGCGGACGCATCCTTGCACGCACCACCGACGGTCCGTCCCGCAGCGGGACCGGACACGCGCGGGGCCCCGGACGATCGCCGATCGTCCGGGGCCCCAGGCGTATTCCGGGTGGGACTACTCGCTCTTGATCGCGCCCAGGATGTCCATCCGGGCGGCCCGGTGGGCCGGCCAGAGGGCGGCCAGCAGGCCGATCACCGCGGCCGCGACCAGGAAGCCGACGATCTGCAGCGGCGGCACCACGGTGGTCATGTTCTTGAACGAGTCCGCGATCGCGTGGTTGCCCGCCCAGGCCACCAGGACCCCGAGCCCGACCCCGACCACGCCGCCGAACAGCGCGATCAGCAGCGACTCCAGCCGGACCATCCGGCGGATGCCGACCCGGTCCAGGCCGATCGCCCGCAGCATGCCGATCTCCCGGCGCCGCTCGAACACCGACATCGCCATGGTGTTGACCACACCGAGCACCGCGACCACCACGGACATGCCGAGCAGCCCGTACATGACGTTCAGGACGTCGGTGACCATCCGGCGGGTCTCCGCCTTGATGTCCTTCTCGCCCTTGACCGCGATCAGCGGGTTGCCGCCGGTCGCGTCGCGCAGCGCCTGCTTCAGCTTCTCGTCCGCGCCGTTGGCGCCCTTCACCAGGACCTTCTGCAGGCCGGAGCCGGGCAGCGCGTGCGGGCCGACCACGGCGTCCGGGGCGACGATGCCCGCCAGCGCGGTGTTGGCCTCCAGCACGGCGCCGATGGTGAGCGAGCCCTTGGTGTCGTCCGGGTAGGTGACGGCGAGGGTGTCGCCGACCTGGTAGCCGTTGCGCTCGGCGGTGCCCGAACTCACCATCAGCCGGCCCTGCCTGAGGGCGTCCGCGGAACCGTCCTTGACCTTGATGGTGGCCAGCTGGTCGATGGCCGCGGCGTCGACCGCCGTCAGCCACTCGTGGTCGGAGCCGTCCGGGCCGGTCGCCACCGGTACGCTGCGCATCACGCTCGTCGCGCTGACGCCGGGCGCCTTGGCGAGCTGGCCGGCGACCTCGGGGGAGAGCATCGAGAAGTTCTGCATGGCGACCGTGTAGTCGGCCTTGAGGTCGCTCGTGGTCGCCTCGTCGACGGCCTTGTTCACCGAGGCGCCGACCACGGTCAGCGCGGTGATCAGGGTGACGCCGATGGTCAGCGCCGAGGCGGTGGCCGCCGTCCGGCGCGGGTTGCGGATTGCGTTCTCCTGGGCCAGCTTGCCGGGCGTGCCGTACAGCCGGCGGAGCAGCGGGGCGAACACGGCGATCAGCGGCCGGGACAGCAGCGGGGTGAGCACGAACACGCCGATCATCAGCGCGCCCGCGCCGAGGCCGACCAGCTTGGCCTCCTTGCCGCCCGCACCCGCCGCCAGCGCGCCCGCGCCGGCCAGGCCGAACAGCAGGCCGATCGTGTTGCGGACCAGCAGGCTCTTCTGGGTGGCGGGCTGCTCGGTGGAGCTCATCGCGGCCACCGGGGCGATCCGGGAGGCCTTGCGGGCGGGCAGCCAGGCGGCCAGCACCGTCACCAGCACGCCGACCAGGAGCGAGGCGATGATCGTGGAGGGGCTGATCACCAGCGGGCCGTCCGGCAGGTTGGCGTCCATCGGGCCGTTCAACAGCGACTGCAGCCCGGCCGCGATGCCGATGCCGGCGAGCAGACCGGCCACCGAGGCGGTCAGGCCGAGCAGCAGTGCCTCGATCAGCACCGAGCGGGTGATCTGCTTGCGGCTGGCGCCGACGGCGCGCAGCAGGGCGAGTTCCTTGGTGCGCTGGGCGACCAGCATGGTGAAGGTGTTGGCGATGATGAAGATCCCGACGAACAGCGCGATCGCGGCGAAGCCCAGCAGCACCGTGCTCATGACCTTGGTGCCCTCGGCGATCATCCTGTCCTGCTCGGCGGCGAGCTCGCGGCCGGTCCTGGCCTCGATGTCACCGCCCTGCGGGAGGGCCTGCCGGACGGCGGCGAGCAGGGCGGTGTCGTCGGCGCCCGGCTTGCCCTTGACGTCCAGCTCGGCGAAGCGGCCCGGGCTCAGGTAGAGCTGCTGGGCGGTGGCGGTGTCGAAGGCCGCGAGCGAACCGCCGGAGATCACGCGCGGGTCGTTGGTGTGCAGGGTACCGGTGAGCTTGAGCTCCATCACCGGGCCGTTGACGGCCACCCGGACGGTGTCGCCGACCCGGAAGCCGCCCTTCTCGGCGGTCTTGGCGTCCAGCGCCACCTCGCCCGAGGCGCGCGGGCCGCGCCCCTCGACCAGCGGGTAGCGCGCGTCGGTGCCGTCGGAGCCCGGCACGTAGTTGGTGCCGGTGGTGGAGAAGCCGTCGCCGATCAGCGCGCCCTTCTTGTCGGCGATGCCGGCGAAGCCGCTGACCACGCCGCGTGCCTCGGCGGCGCCGGGCAGCGCCGCGACCGTCTTGCGGGTCTCCTCGGTCAGGGCCGGGCCGGCGGCGGTCCTGCCGCCGTGGTCGTAGCCCCGGCTGACGGCGTTGCGGTCGCTGACCGTGACGGCGATGTCGGTGTAGCTCTTGGAGTTCTGGGACCTGAGCGCGTTGCCGAAGGTGTCGGTGTAGACCATGGTCCCGGCGACGAAGGCGGTGCCGAGCATGACGGCGAGTGCCGTCATCAGCAGGCGGCCCTTGTGGGCCAGCACGTTGCGCAGTGCGGTGCGATACATGGGGTGTCCTGGGGTGGCGTAGGGGCGGCGGCTGGGCTGGCGGGCCCTGGCTGGTCGTGGCTCTAGCTGGTGCGGCCCTTGGCGTCGAAGCGGCGCATGCGGTCCAGGACGGTGTCGGCGGTGGGGTGGTGGAGTTCGTCGACGATGCGGCCGTCGGCG